>JBBREC010000046.1:0-22745 GCA_038203295.1 Caulobacterales bacterium | reverse complement strand
TGACAATCCGAAGCCGCGGCAGATCCCGGCGGACCCGATGGCCCTGCCCCCGCCGCCGGCCGCGCCCGCCGCGCCGCCGAGCGCCGGGATGTCAGCCGGCATGGCCAAGCGCGCCGAGCGGCCAGGCTTCTACCTCGACCGGGTGGGACAGGCTCCCGATCCGGTGAACAAGCAGCCTGCGGCAACGCCGGGCGACGCGCCGATGGTGCTGGACGGCTTCGGCTTCGACCCCGTGGCCAAGGCGCCTGCGAAGGGCGTCGACGTGGTGATCGACGGCAAGGCCTACGGGACGACCTACGGCCACACGCGCACAGACGTGGCGAACTATTTCCGGGCCCCGGCCCTGTCGGCCACAGGCTACACCATGACCCTGCCGGCCGGCGCCCTGACGAAAGGCGCCCACAGCGTTACAGTTCGCGTGATCGCCGCCGACGGCGCCGGCTATTTCGAGTCGCCCCCGGTCCCCTTCACCGTGAACTGACCGCGGCGGGACATTGAAAAACGGCACCGCGGTTCCCAGATAGTCAGGTATCCGGTCGAGCCGCGCCGCTTATGGGCGGCCCGGCTGGAGAGTCGCTGCTCAAGGACTCCTGATGAACCGGACGATACTTTTCGACAGCCCGTTCTTGCTAGGCTTCGAGCATACCCGCAGCCTCATCGAGCGCGCCGCCAAGGCCGCTGCGGAGAGCTATCCTCCCTACAATGTGGAGGACCGGGGCGACGGGGGCCTGCGCATCACCCTGGCGGTGGCGGGTTTCTCGCCGAACCAACTCGAGGTGACGACCGAGGACCGCCAGCTGGTGGTCTCTGGACGGCGCGACGGTCAGGCCGCCCGGCCGGAAGACGCCTTCCTGCACCGGGGCATCGCGGCCAGGGGCTTCATCCGAAGCTTCGTGCTGGCCGACGGGATGGAGGTGGAGGGCGCGTTGCTCGAACACGGGCTGCTGCACATAGACCTGTCGCGGCCCGAGCCCGAGAAACGCGTGGTGAAGGTGCCGATCCGCACCAGCGTCTGAGACTTGAGAGGTCCTGTCCCTGGGACGCGCGGATTGTCCGGCGTCCCTATCCTGAAATGTCCGGCTGAACCGGCGGGCGTTCCAGGCGTTTAGTTCTAGTGGAGGTGGTCATGATGACGCCTATTCTTACGACTGAAGCGTTCGCCGCCCTCGGTGCGCCCAATCTGGTCTACGTCCGACCGGTGAGCGGGGCCGAAATCCTGGCGAGCGTGCCGATGGCCCAGGCGCAGGGCTTTGAACTGAGCCCCGAACAGACCCTCTATGCGGTGCACCGCGCCGACGGCGAACGTATCGCCGTCCTGACCGACCGCGCATCCGCGATGGCCGCCGCCCTGGCGCACGAACTGGCGCCGGTTTCCGTTCACTAAGGCGTATTAGGCCGCAGAGACCCGTGCGGCGCCGCCGACGTCCTGCACCAGCAGAGCGTGGATAGCGTCGGCGGTGCGGGCCTGGCGCAGCTGTTCGCGCAGTTCGGCCTGGCGCAGGAGGCGAGACACGCGGGCAAGCGCGCGCAGGTGCTCGACGCCCGCGGCCTCCTTGGGCGCAAACAGGGCGAAGATCAGATCGACAGGCTGATCGTCCACAGACTCGAAATCGACAGGCTGTTCCAGGCGTACAAAGACGCCGCGCATGCGGTTAAGCCCCTCGATGCGGGCATGCGGCACGGCCACGCCCTGGCCGACGCCCGTGGAGCCCGCCTGCTCGCGCTCGGTTAGCGCATCCAGGATGTCGCCCGCATCGAGGCCGAAGTTACGCGCCGCAATCTCGGCCACGACCGCGAGCGCCTTGCGCTTGTTGGTCGCGCTGATGCGCAAGGCGATCGCATTGCGATCGAGTAGGTCGCCGATCTGCATGGTTCTCTTGAAACTCGCGCGCTCTGAACGACCCGTCCCCTAACGGGCCGCTGTGACGATCCTGCAAACTGCCTGCCAGGCGTCGTCAATTCCCCCCGGAAACGGACCCATTCGCCCTGGTGCGCTCGGGGTCGATCCAGCCGATGTTGCCGTCGGGCCGGCGATATACCACCGACAGTCCGTCGTGCGCAGCATTTCGGAACACGATTGTTTGAGATTCAGTCAGGTCGAGCTCCATCACCGCCGCGGAAACGGTCATGGTGCGCAGCTGCTTCTCGGTTTCGGCGATGATCATCGGCTCCGGGAAGCCCTGGCCGAGATCTTCGTCGAGGGCTTCGTCATCCTCGTCGGCCACCTGCAGCACGTAGTAGGCCGAGGTCTCCGCCTGGCGGGCCAGGGCCTGGATGTGGTGACCCTTCAGCCGGTTCTTGTAGCGGCGGATACGCTTGGTCATCTTGGCGATGGCGGCGTCGAAGGCGAGGTGGGCGTCGCCGCCAGCCCCATGGGTGGTCAGCTGCTGGCCCGAGGCCAAGGTGACCGCGCAGTCGACCTTGAAGGCATGGCCCTCGCGGCTGACCACGACATCGGCGGCGCCGCCTTCGCGGTCGAAGTATTTGCCGATGCTGGAGGAGAGTTCATCCGACACTCGCGCGCGTAAAGCGTCGCCGACGTCGACGTGTTTGCCTGTGACTTGAACTTGCATGCGTTAATCAACGCGCCGGACGCTAGAAGGTGTCAAGCGGCGCTGATAACCTGCAGCACATGGTGCGCGCCGCGGCTGATCACGGTGGCCGCCAGCACCAGGAAGCTGCCCGACAGGATCACCAGCAGGTAGCCGAACAGCGCCAGGACGCCGTCGCGCTGGATGAGCGCCAGGGAGAGCAGGCTGACCGCCGCGGCCGGGACCATGTTGCCGAAGGGGATCGGCAGGATGAGCACCACGGCCAGCACGGTGCAGACCAGACCGATCAGGCGCTCGCCCACCGCCCCGAACAGGAAGGTGAGCCGGGGCCTGGAGACCGCCTCGACCCTCTCCAGCCACTTGAGCGCGCTTGGCAGGCTGCGGCGGAGCACGTCGGTGGACATGGTGCGCTCGCGGATGCGGCGCGGCAGCCAGGGTACGCGCGCGCCAATCACCAGCTGGGGCGCCAGCAGCAGCAGGGGCGCGCCCAGGAGGGTGGTGCTGCCGGGCGGCAGCGGCAGGGTGCAGGCCAGCCCGAAGACCAGCAACAGGGCGCCCAGCGCCCGGCCCCCGAACAGCTCCATCAGCTCGGCCACCGAGACCGTCGGCTCCTCACGCTCCGCGACGGCCCGAAGGATCGTGGAGAGCGGCAGGGTGTTGAGCATGGAATACGGCATACGCCCCTTCATCTGGGGCTTGAGCCCGACCTGCGCCAAGGACTTTCGCGCCACACCCGAACTTAGTTCTCAGGCGGACGTGCAAGTTCCTCTGACCTAGGCGGTTTCCTTGAGGATCCGGCGGCGCTCGACCGAGGAGGGGATGCGCATGGCCTCGCGGTACTTGGCGACGGTGCGCCTGGCGATGTCGACGCCGGCTTCCTTGAGGATCTCCACGATGCGGTCGTCGGAGTGGACCTCGGTCTCAGTGGCCTCGGCGTCGATCAGCTGGCGGATCTTGTGGCGCACGCTCTCGGCGGAATGGGCCTCGCCGCCTTCCGACGACTGGATGGCCGAGGTGAAGAAGAACTTCATCTCGAATACGCCGCGGGGCGTGGCGATATATTTGTTGGAGGTCACCCGGCTGACGGTGGACTCGTGCATCCCGATGGCGTCGGCGACGGTTTTGAGGTTCAGCGGGCGCAGGTGCTCGACGCCATAGGCCAGGAAGGCGTCCTGCTGGCGCACGATCTCGGACGACACCTTGAGGATGGTCTTGGCGCGCTGGTCGAGGCTCTTCACCAGCCAGCTGGCCTGGGCCGCGCAGTCGGAGACGAAGGTCTTTTCCTGGTCGGTTCGCGCGCTGGCGCTGACGCGCGCGTGGTAGCGCTGATCGACCAGCAGGCGCGGCAGGGTCTCGGAATTCAGTTCCACATGCCAGAGGCCGCCAAGGCCTTCCCTCACGTAGACGTCGGGGGCCACAGGCTGCACGGGATCGCCGCCGAAGGCCGCGCCGGGCCGGGGCGTCAGCGCGCGCAACTCGGCCACCATCTCGCGAAGGTCTTCCTCGTCGACGCCGCAGGCCTTGCGCAGCGCCGGCATGTCGCGCCGGGCGAGGATCTGCAGGTTGTCGAGCAGCGCACCCATGGCCGGGTCGAACCGGTTGCGGTCCACAAGCTGAAGCCTCAGGCACTCGCGAAGGTCGCGGGCACCCACGCCCACCGGTTCGAAGCCGTGAATGACCTTCAACACGCCCTCCAGGAAGGCGACCTCGCAGCCCAGCCGGTCGGCGACCTCGGCCAGCTCGGCGCGCAGGTAGCCGCCCTCGTCGACGGAATCGATCAGCACCATGGCCGCGGCCAGCTCGGGGCCGGCGAGGCCCGCGACCTGCAGCTGGTCGTGCAGGTGCTCGTTGAGGGTCTTGTCGCGGCTCAGCGCGCTTTCCAGGGCGTCGGCGTCGCCATCGAAAGTGGAGCCGCCATTGCCGGCGCGTGACCAGTCCACCGAGCCCCCGGCGTCGGCCGCGCCCATGCTTTCAGCGTCGTCGCCGGTGGCGCGTTCTCCGGGCGAGGCCTCGTCGTGGCTGACGTCCATCTCGGCGCGGGCGGTGGAATCCTCCACCCGGTCGGTGGAGACGTCGCTGGAGATGGCTTCCATGGCCTCGGGCTCGGCCTCGCCATCGCGGTCATCGCGGACCAGCAGGGGGTTGCGTTCCAGTTCCGCGTCAACGAACGCATCGAGCTCAATATTCGACAACTGCAGAAGCTTGATGGCCTGCTGCAGCTGCGGCGTGATGACAAGGCCCTGGCCCTGCCTGATCTCGAGTCGCGCGCTGAGCGCCAAGGTCGTCCCCTCGGGTGGCCTGTTACTTGCAGGGCGACCCTAACGGCCGAACGGAAACCGATTAGTTAACTGCGCCCGCGATCTGCGATTTTCGTGAGGGGCGCCTGTTCGCGGCGCCCGGCTGCTGCCACCATGCTGTCATGCGCAGAGCCGACCGCCTGTTCCAGATCATCCAGGTGCTGCGCCGCAGCCGTGGGCCGGTGACCGCCGACGCCATCGCCGAGGAGCTGGAGACCTCCAAGCGCACCATCTACCGCGACATCGCCGACTTGATGGGCCAGCGCGTGCCGATCCGCGGCGAGGCGGGCATTGGCTATGTGCTGGAAGGCGGCTTCGACCTACCGCCGCTGATGCTGACCGCCGACGAGATCGAGGCCGCCGTGCTGGGCGCCCAGTGGGTGACCCTGCGTGGCGACGCGGCGCTCGCCCGCGCGGCCCAGGACCTGATCGCCAAGATAGGGGCGACCGTGCCCGAGCGCCTGCGCCCTTTCGCCCTGGAGCCAGCCACCCGCGCGGCGGGGAACTTCAACATCGTGCCGGACAGCCTCGACATGGCGCTGGTGCGGCGCGCAATTCATGCGGCGCGCAAGATCCGACTGACCTACCGCGACGAGCAGGAGCGCGAGACCGAGCGCGTCGTCTGGCCCTTCGCGGTCGGCTACCATGAGACCGTGCGGCTGATGATCGCCTGGTGCGAGATGCGGCAGGACTTCCGCAGCTTCCGCACGGACCGGGTGGCGGACGCCGAGTTCCTGGAAGACCGCTATCCCGAGCGCCCGGCCATGCTGCGCGCCCGCTGGCGCAAGCAGTGGAACGAGCAGGCCAGGGACGTGGGCTCACCGAAGCGGATCTAGGGCCGAACGCGCCGCCCAACCGCTGTCATCCCGGTTTTCGCGAGGCGAGAGACTGCTACCCATTTGCGCAATCCCGCTCCATGATCGTCATAGTCGAGCGTGTCCTGGCCATCCATGATCTCCGAGGTCGGGGACCTAGCTGAATGGTTCTGTGTTTATGGGTCCCCCCGACAAGCCGGGGGATGACGAGCTCAAAATAGAGAGCATCGTGTCCAAGGCGCTGGTTTTTGCCGCGCGAAACCGGGATGAAAGAGGAGGGTGGGGCCCAACCCCCTCCGGCCCTCTGAGCCAGCTTCCCATGAGGGCAGGATCAGCGCCGACGTTAGCCGAGCAGCCCTCATCGTGATAACACCCGCGCCCTTGCGAAGAGACCGCCGGGTGTGAGGAGAGCACAAATGAGCAGAGTGCTTGTGATCGGCGCGGGCGGCGTGGGTTCGGTCGCGGTCCACAAGATGGCGATGAGCACGGACGTGTTCTCCCACATCACGCTGGCCAGCCGGCGGAAGTCCAAATGCGACGCCATCGCCGCGTCCGTGCTGCGGCGGACCGGCGTGACCATCGCAACGGCGGAGCTGGACGCCGACGACGTGGCCGCGACCACCGCGCTGATCGTGGGGGTGAAGCCGCAGGTTGTGGTCAATCTGGCCCTGCCTTATCAGGACTTGACCATCATGGACGCCTGCCTGGCGGGCGGCGTCAGCTATCTCGACACCGCGAACTATGAGCCACGCGACAAGGCGAAGTTCGAATACAGCTGGCAGTGGGCCTATCAGGACCGGTTCAAGGCCGCGGGGCTTATGGCCTTGCTTGGCAGCGGGTTCGACCCCGGCGTGACGTCGGTGTTCACCGCCTACGCGGCCAAGCACCTGCTGGACCGGATCGACACGCTAGACATCCTGGACTGCAACGGCGGCGACCACGGCCACCCGTTCGCCACCAACTTCAATCCCGAGATCAACATCCGCGAAGTGACCGCGCCGTCGCGACACTGGGAAGGCGGGCGCTGGGTCGAGGGGCCGGCGCTGACCAACAAGCAGGTCTTCGACTTCGAGCAGGTCGGTCCGCGCAACATGTACCTGATGCACCACGAGGAGCTGGAGTCGCTGGCCAGGTTCTACCCGGAAATCGGGCGCATCCGGTTCTGGATGACCTTTGGCGACAGCTACCTCAAGCACCTGGAGGTGCTGCAGAACGTCGGCATGACCCGGATCGATCCGGTGATGTTCGAGGGCCGGGAGATCATCCCGCTGCAGTTCCTGAAGGCATTGCTGCCCGAGCCGTCGTCGCTGGGGCCGGTGACCCGGGGCAAAACCAACATCGGGATCATCGCCACGGGTGAGAAGAACGGCCAGCCGAAAACCGTCTATATCCGCAACATCTGCGACCACGAGGCGGCCTATGCGGAGACCGGCAGCCAGGCGGTCAGCTACACCACCGGCGTGCCGGCCATGATCGGCGCGGCGCTGATGCTGACCGGCGGGTGGGCGGGTGCGGGGGTGTTCAACATGGAGCAGTTGGACCCCGATCCGTTCATGGACCTTCTGAACCGGCGCGGACTGCCGTGGACCGTCAGCGAACTGGCGTCACCCCTCGCATTCTGATTGATCCCAGGCATGGAAACCCAGGCGGCCGGTCCAGGCGCATTCGCAACGTTCGACCTTTCCCGCGTGCCCTCCCCCTGTTTCGTGGTCGATGAGGCTGCGGTGCGGCGCAATCTGGCCATCCTGAAGGATGTGGGCGACCGGGGCGGCGCCAGGGTGCTGCTGGCGCTGAAGGCGTTCTCGATGTGGGCGGCCGCCGACCTGGTGGGCGACTACCTGGACGGCGTCTGCGCGTCAGGGCTGTGGGAAGCGCGGCTGGCGCGCGAGCACTATAAGGGCGAGCTGACCACCTATTCGCCGGCGTACAAGCCTGAGGATCTGCAAGAGATCCTGCGGCTCTCGGACACGGTGATTTTCAATTCACCGGATCAGATCGCGCGGTTCG
The DNA here is from genome assembly GCA_038203295.1 of Caulobacterales bacterium. Lineage (GTDB taxonomy): Bacteria > Pseudomonadota > Alphaproteobacteria > Caulobacterales > Caulobacteraceae > Phenylobacterium. The sequence goes on along the minus strand of JBBREC010000046.1, from coordinate 15,074 downwards.
GTCCCGAGATCCTCGAGGCGCGCGCGGCGGGCGAGGAGTTCGAGATCGGGCTGCGCCTGAACCCCGGGCAGAGTGAGTGCGAGGTCGCCCGATACGATCCCTGCCGGGAAGGCTCTCGGCTGGGATTTCCGGTGGCGCAGCTGCTCCCGGAGCATCTGGCCGGCGTCGATGGCCTGCACCTCCACGTCCTGTGCGAGCAGGGGTTCGAGCCCCTGCAGCGGATCTGGGACGGGCTGGAGCCGAAGCTGGCCGGCATGCTGGGCCAGGTGAATTGGCTGAACCTCGGCGGCGGCCACCACATCACGCGGGCGGACTACCAGCGGGAGAACCTGATCGCTTTGCTGAACCGGATTTCCGAGCGCCACGGGCTGCAGGTCTATCTGGAGCCCGGCGAGGCGATCGCGCTGGATGCGGGCATTCTGGTTGGCGAGATCCTGGACGGGTTCGACAACGGGATGGCTGTCGCGATCACCGACATCTCGGCCACTTGCCACATGCCCGATGTGATCGAGGCGCCCTACAGGCCGGCGATGCTGAACGAGGGCGACCGGGGCGTCACCGTGAGGCTGGGCGGGCCATCGTGCCTGGCCGGCGATATCATCGGCGACTACACGTTCGCCACGGCGCCCGAGCCGGGGACGCGCATCGCCTTCCTGGACCAGGCGCACTATTCGATGGTCAAGACCAACACCTTTAACGGCGTGGCGCTGCCGGCCATAGCACTCTGGAACAGCGACACCGACGCACTGCGGCTGGTCCGGCAGTTCGATTACGCGGACTTCCGCGACAGGCTGTCCTGACCGGGCGGCCCAGGCGCCTCACCAGAACCGGCTGCCCGCGATACCCTTGAACGGCCCCGCCTCGCGGGAGGTGATCCAGCCGCCGTAGAAACCGCCAGGCTGCGGCGTCACCTGTTCGCCGTCCACCGTGCAGCTGTCAAAAGGGGCGGCGTAGAAGGCGAGATGATCCTTGAGCGGCCCGAAGAGCCCCGTCGGCGCGGCGTAGCTCCAGGCGACCTTGGGAATGACGCCGCCCGGCAGGGCGACATCGAAATAGCTGGCCCAGCCCTTCCATTCGCAGAACGACTCGCCGGCCGCCGGACGGATCAGGGCAAGGTTCACGTCGGCCCGCGGGAGGTAATAGGTCGGCGGGTGACTGGTCTCCAGCGTTCGCACGCCCTGCACCGTGTCGGCGATCACCAGACCCTGGTGGACAATACGCAGCCGTCGGGTCGTAGGCTCCGCGACGGGCGGCCGCGGATAGGCCCAGACGCTTTCCTGGCCTGAGCCGACGGGATCCGGCTGTGGGATCATGCGCCGGCCTCCGGGCGTTCCAGGCGGCGGGCCAACGCCTGCAGCCTGGGCCGGACGCGCAGGAATATCAGGTAGAGCCACTCGAAAAAGCTGAGCACAGTCTTAGAACGGGCCAGCAGCCCAAGCGGGCGAAGGAGCGGGATGGCCCGCCACATGGCCGCGAACGCCGCCGCGCCAGAGACCATCCGGCCGTCCTCGCTGGCGTGGAAACGGGCCAGAAGGTCGTCCGGCGACAAGGGACAGGCGGCGCCTTGCGTCTGGACGTCGATGAAGGTCACCGCGCCACGGCGATCGAGCCGGCGCATCAACGCGATCTCCCGCCGACACAGCGGGCAGCCACCATCAAACCAGACCACGACGTCGCTCATATCGTGGATATAGGGCGGCGAGCGCGTCCCTGCAGCAGAGGGCTTCAGCCCATGTCGGTTTTCAGCGGGGCCTTGGGGAATTTCAGGATTCGGGCGTTGGGGAAGTCGCCGGGGGTGAAGCTGGGGACACCCTTCAGGAGCGGCAGGGGCGCGCGCTTGCCGTCGGTCATGATGACTTCGCCAGACGCCACGCCGGGGAAGGAGACCTGGGTGAGCTTGGGCATGGCCATCGCCATGATGCCGGCGGCCTTCTTCACCCCAACACTCGCCTGGGCCAGGGCCGAGGCGACCTCGCGGGCGTCCATCTCGGCGGCGGGCGGGGCGATGGTCTCGATGCCGATGGTCACGCCGACTTTGGTCCCCTCGTCGACGCCCACCTGGACCTTGCCATTGGCCAGTTGGGCGGCGCTGGGCAGGCGCTCCACGCGGCCGTCGGCGGGGCGCAGGGGGACGGCGGTCCGCTTTGCGCCCTCGACAATCCAGACCGGCGCGGTCAGCGCCTGCGGCCCGACATGGAGATAATAGTTGATCCTGAAGCGGCTGCGCTCTGCGGCCGGCAGCTTCGAATACTCTTCGAGGTAGCGGAACAGCTTCTTCGGATCGACCAGCTTGTCGGAGGCCGCGGCAGGAAGTGCGGCGAGCGCGAGGACGCCCACGAGAAGGGTTCGACGTGACGCATGGCTCATTTGGCCCCCGGCGATAAGATCAGGTGAAGCGGTCGCCAAGGTAGACGCGGCGGACCTCGGGATCGTCGACGATCTCGTCCGGGCTCCCCTCGAACAACACCTCGCCCGCGTGGATGATCGATGCGCGGTCGATGATGTCGAGGGTCTCGCGGACGTTATGGTCGGTGATCAGTATGCCGATGCCGCGCTTCTTGAGGTAGGAGATCACCTCGCGGATATCGGCGATCGCAAGCGGATCGATGCCCGCAAACGGCTCATCCAGCAGCATGAACGACGGCTCGGACGCCAGCGCGCGCGCGATCTCGACACGGCGGCGCTCACCGCCCGACAACGAGATGGCCGGCGCGTTGCGCAAGTGCTCGATGCGCAGTTCTTCCAGGAGTTCGGTGACCATGGCGCGGGCCTTGCGGCGGTCGCGCTCGCGCAGCTCCACCACCGCCATGACGTTCTCGCCGACGGTCATGCCGCGGAAAATCGAGGTTTCCTGCGGCAGGTAACCGACGCCCATGCGGGCCCGCTGGTACATCGGCTGGGCGGTGATGTTCTCGCCGTCGAGATAGATCGCGCCGTAGTCCACCGGGATCAGGCCGGTGATCATGTAGAAGCAGGTCGTCTTGCCCGCGCCGTTGGGGCCCAGCAGACCTGCGACTTCCCCGCGCGCAAGGTGCAGCGAGACGCCCTTGACCACCGGCCGGCCGCGAAACGACTTGCCGATGTTGTCGACCACCAGGCCTTCGGCGGCCTGGCCGCCAACGACCGCGATGCGTTCCGGCTTCAAAAGGGTCACCTGCCGCCGAGCTCTACTTGCTCTTGCCGGCTTTGGGCGCGGTGTCTTGCTGGGGATAGAAGACGCCGCGCGGGCGGTTCTTGCCGCCCTTGCCGCCGCCCATCATCTGGCCCTCGCCCGTCTTGTTGTTGAACACCATCCGGTCGCCCTGCAGCACGTTCTGGCCCTGAACAGCCACCACGTCGCCGATCATGGTGACCGTGTCATTGGTCGCGTCATAGGTCGCCGAGCGGGCGTGCACCCGCTGGTCGGGGGTCACATAGTAGACTGACCCCTCGGCTTCCATGCGCAGCAAGTCCCCGCAGGCCGATTTCGCGGCGCCCGGGGCGGCTGCCGGCGCGCCCGCCGCCTTGGGCTTTGGAACGAAATAGGCCCGCAGCACGTCGGCGCGCAGGCGGGTGGTTTCCTGCAGGGCCTCGGCCGAGCCCTTCCAGATCGAGACGCAGGTGCTCTGGACCACCTCGAGCTCGTCGGCGGTGACGTCCCAGGGGGCGTCGGAGCTGGTCGCGAGCTGCGCGCCGGCCGGCCCCGCGGCCAGCAGAAACGCCGCGGCGAAAGTGATCCCAGTCAGGCTCTTCATCGACGCTATCAGCCTCATTGCGAATCCAGGCGCGTGTGAACGCCGCCCTTGAAGACCATGCGATCGCCCTTGTCGTAAACGCCATAGGACTTCGCGTTGATTTCTCCAAGCGACCCTGACCCCTGAATGGGGCCTGAACCGACCAGTTCGCCGGTCTTGGTGTCGAACAGGGAGGCGGCGGTTTCGAAGGCCGCCTCGGCGCCGGAGAGGTGGACGCCGCCGGAGACCTCCAGCTTGCGGTTGCCCTCGTGATAGACGCCGTTGGCCGCGGTGATGCGCAGCGGGTCCGGGCCCTGCTCGTCAAGGACCAGCGCCGGCTTGTCGAGGATCACCCGTTGATACTCGTTGGGATCGCGGGTGGCCGAGGCCGCCGTCAGCACGAAGCCGCGGCCCTTGTCGTCGCGGCCGACGAAGCGGGGGTTCACCAGCCGGATGGGGGCGTTGGACGAGACCGGCGCGCTGGGCTGGCGGGCGAGGGTATTGTAGGCGACGCTGGCGCCAAGGCCGCCCAGCGTCAGCACGATCAGGGCGGGGAAGACGATCCTTAGCGCCCCGATCAGCCGCGAGCGCCGCTTCCACCGCCGGATCGCGGCGCGGCGCACCGGCGCGTCAAGCGGCGGCAGGCGCGGCGGCGGATAGTGGGAAACGCTCAGGGACATTCTGGTTCAGGAATGGGCGAAGACGTCGATGTCTTCCCAGCCGGCGACGTCGAGCAGGGCCCGGTGCGGCAGGAACTCGAAACAGGCCCGGGCGTAGCCGTCGCGCCCCTCGCGGACCAGCATCTCGTCCAACCGCGCGCGCAGGGCGTGCAGGTGCAGGACGTCGGAGGCGGCGTAGGCCACCTGGTCGGCGCTGAGCTGGGGCTGGCCCCAGTCGGAACTCTGCTGGGCCTTGGACAGGTCGACGCCGATCAGTTCCTTGGTCACGTCCTTGAGGCCGTGGCGGTCCGTGTAGGTCCTGGCCAGCTTCGAAGCGATCTTGGTGCAGTAGACAGGGGCGGTCACCACCCCAAGGTGATGCCAGAACATGGCGATATCGAAGCGCCCGAAGTGAAAAAGTTTGGTGACCGCCGGATCGGTCAGAAGCCGCTTCAGGTTGGGCGCATCATAGGTCGCACGGTTCAGCTGGACCACGTGAGCGTCGCCCTGGCCGTCGGAGAGCTGCACCACGCAGAGCGGGTCGCGGCCCAGGCGAAGGCCCATGGTTTCGGAATCGATGGCCACGGCCGTCGCGCCCGCGAGCGCGCCGTCGGGAAGGTCTCCGTCGTGCAGAAATGTGGTCACTTGGTGTTTCTCGCTCCGACGCAAGGATCCTGGCGCGTCAATATAGAGGCGCGCGCGCCTTCTGCGAAATGATGCCCGGGAAATTCGCGCGTCCGCCGTCTTTCATCAAAGAAGGCTGTCAGAAGCGAAATCGCGCGATCCAACGGTGGTGCCCAGGAAAGGACTCGAACCTTCACGGCCGTTAAGCCACTGGCACCTGAAGCCAGCGCGTCTACCAATTCCGCCACCTGGGCCCGACCCGTCGGATCGCGCGAGGCGCTGTCCATAAAGCCCCCACCCCTTGCGGTCAACGGCCCCGCTCAATGAACCGCGCCCTTGCATTGCGGCGCGCGGCTGCATCGTCTATCGCCAAGGCTCCGGACGTCAGCAGCAGCAAGCCTTTTTCCCATGCAGAACCTCGTCACCGTTTTCGGCGGATCAGGCTTCGTCGGCGCCCAGGCCGTGCGGCAGCTCGCGAAGGCCGGCTGGCGGATCCGGGTGGCGGTGCGCAACCCCAACCTCGCCCATGCGATGCGCCTGGCCGGCGATGTGGGCCAGATCGATATCGTCCAGGCCAATGTCCGCAACGAAGCCTCGCTGCGCCGGGCGCTGAAGGGCGCGACCGCGTCGCTTAACCTGGTAGGCGTGCTGCGCGAAACCGGCCGTCAAGGGTTCCAGGCCGTGCAGGCCATGGGCGCCCGCAACATCGCCGCCGCCGCGAAGGCCGAGGGCGTCGCCCGGGTCGTGCAGGTGTCGGCAATCGGCGCGGACGCCAATTCGGCTTCGAAGTACGCCCGCAGCAAGGCCGAGGGCGAGGCGGCGGTGCGCGAGATCTATCCTGACGCGGTGATCGTGCGCCCCTCGATCGTATTCGGCGCCGGCGACGGCTTCTTCGAGCGCTTTGCGGCCATGGCCCAGATCAGCCCGGTCCTGCCGCTGATCGGCGGCGGCCACAGCCGCTTTCAGCCGGTGTTTGTCGGCGACGTCGGCCTGGCGCTGGCCCGCGCGGTGACCCTGCCGGAAGCGGCCGGCCGGACGTACGAGCTGGGCGGCCCGGCGGCCTTCAGCTTCAAGGCTCTGCTGGAGATGATCCTGGCAGAGACCGGCAAGCGCCGGTTCCTCGCGCCGATCCCCTGGCCGGTCGCCGGGCTGATGGGCAAGGGCGGCGATATCGCGGGTCTGTTCATCGCCCCGCCGATCACCGCGGACCAAGTCGAACTGCTGAAGACTGACAACGTCGTCAGCGGAAACTATCCGGGCTTGATCGACCTGGGCGTGACGCCCACCACGCTGGAAGCGGTGCTGCCGACCTACCTCTACCGCTACCGTAAGGGCGGCCAGTACGCCGATCAGGAAGACCGCGAGCTGGCCGCGATCTAGCGGAGGTCAGCCAAAGGTCAGCAGGGCCAGGCCGACGCCGCCGATGACGATTCGAAGCCAGCCGAAGGGGGCGTAGCCCTGCTTGGTGACGATCGCCAGCATGGCGCGGATCACCGCGAGGGCCACCAGAAACGAAGTGACGAAGCCCACGGCCACCAGGCCGATGTGGACGCTGGAGAGCTGGTCGCGGCTCTGCCAGGCGTCGACGGTGAAAGCGCCGGCCATGACCGGAATGGCCAGCAGGAACGAGAATTCCGCGGCCACCCGTTTTTCGACGCCCACCAGCATGGAGCCGACGATGGTCGCCCCGGAGCGGGAGACGCCCGGCACCAGGGCCAGGCACTGAAAGAGGCCGATGACAAAGGCGGTGCGGAGCGGCAGGGCCATGGCGTCCTTGTGCACAACCCGCGGCGCGAAGCGGTCGATAAGCAGCAGCACCACGCCGCCGACGATCAGCGAGACGCAGATGATCCGTGGGCTCTCGAACAGCACGTGCTTGATAATGTCGTGCAGCAGCAGACCCGCGATGGCGGCCGGGATGAAAGCGATCAGCAGGCCGAAGATGAAGTTGCGGGCCCGGGGCACCGTCGGCGCCATCATCAGGATGCCCCACAGGCGACGGAAGTAGAGCGCCACCACCGCCATGATCGCGCCCAGCTGGATGAGCACCGCGAAGGTGTCCCAGAAGGGGTCGGTCAGCCCCAGCGCCTTCTTCGTCAGCAGCAGCATGCCGGTCGACGAGACCGGGATGAATTCGGTCAGGCCCTCGATGAGGCCGAGGATGATGGCGTGAACCCAGTCCGACATGGCTTTTCCTGATTCCCGGAGCAGCCCGGAGGGGACGCCATTATGGTGAAGAACTTATTCATCCCGCAATTGGACTATCGCGTCTGATCCGCCCCGGACCTGGATTAAATGCACCTGCGGCCCGTTGGGGCATTGGGCTGTCGGCGGCCTGCCAGGTCCTGAAGCTGAACACCCTGCGGCATTCCCTCCGCCCACGCAGGGACCACGCCTTCCTGTCAACACCATCCTCTATGGCCCCACCGCTGGTCGGCTGTTCGCGGCCGGCCATTCGTGGGCTTGGACCGGCGTGCGTTCGCCGCGTGCAAGGCGGGTGTCAAGGCTCTGGACGCAGGTGGGGAGGTCTCGGCCAGTCGGGATTACTTTGCAACAAGGCGGCGAAGGCCGAATAACCTAGGGCAGCACGCAAGTGAGGCTGGCCACCCCGGCCGCCGATCCGGGAGACGTCATGGCGCGCCTGCACCTCGAACGACATCTGGTCCACCGGATCGGCTGGCTCCGCGCCGCGGTGCTGGGCGCCAATGACGGCATCGTCTCAACGGCCAGCTTGATCGTCGGCGTAGCGGCGGCGTCCCAGGGGCGCAGCGAGATCCTGGTGGCGGGGGTCGCTGGTCTGGTGGCCGGCGCCATGTCGATGGCCGCCGGCGAATATGTCTCGGTCAGCTCGCAGTCGGACACTGAGAACGCGGACATAGCGCGCGAGAAGGCCGAACAGGTCAGCCAGCCGGCCTTGGAGCTGGAGGAACTGGCGCAGATCTATGTCGAGCGCGGCGTCGAGACCGGGCTGGCCAGGACTGTCGCGGCGCAGCTGATGGCCAAGGACGCGCTTGCCGCCCACGCCCGCGACGAGCTGGGCATTTCGGAGATAACCACCGCCCGGCCGATCCAGGCGGCCTTTACCTCCGCCCTGACCTTCTCCGTCGGCGCCGCCCTGCCACTGGCCATCGCCGCCCTTGCGCCCGCCCCCGTGCTGGTGTGGGGCGTGTCCGGCGCCTCCATAGCCTTCCTGGCCCTGCTGGGCGGCGTGGGCGCCGGGGCCGGCGGCGCGCCCGTCGTGAAGGCCGTGGCGCGGGTGACGTTCTGGGGCGCCATGGCCATGGCGATGACCGCCGGCGTCGGCGCACTGTTCGGGGTCGCGGCCTAGGATGCGAAGCGCTTTCCACTCGCCCGGCGGGCCGCCGGCGTATAACCCTGTCGCACGGACAGTTTCGGGGATTGCATGTCATCGGCGGAAATCCGTCAGCCGGACATGAGCGCGGGCGTTCAGGACGCGATGCGGCGGGGCGACACGCGTGGGGCGCTGGCGCTGGCGCTCGAGGCCGAGCGCGCCGCGCCCGGCGATATCTCGCTCAAGCTGCAGCGGGCGATGGTCCGCCGCGCAATGGGCGACCTCGGCGGCGCGCTCGACGCGCTGGACGAGGCGCTAGATATCGACCCGTACGACTACGTCGCCCTGCTCTCCAAGGGCGCTGTGGTCGAGAAGATGAACGGCGAGCGGGCCGCCGCCGCCGTCTACAAGAACGCGCTGAAGATCGGCCCGCCAGACGACAAGCTGCCGGCTCCGTTGCGGGCCCCGACCGATCGTGCCCGCCAGATCGTGGCCCGGACCCAGGCCATGCTGGAGGACTTTCTGCGCGAGCGCACCGGCGCGGTGCAGGCCGAGATTTCCGACGCCGCGCGCCGACGGTTCGACGAGAGCCTCGGGATCTTCGCGGGGCGCGAGAAGGCCTATGTCCAGGAGCCCCTGCTGCTTCACTATCCGCGGCTGCCGGCGATTCCGTTCTATGACCGCGCGCTGTTCCCCTGGTTCGGGGAACTGGAGGCCGCCACGGACACGATCCGTGGAGAGCTGATGGGCGCGCTGGACGCCGCCGGAGACGATTTCAGCCCCTACATCGCCTATCCGAAGGGCGCGCCGGTCAACCAGTGGGGCGAGTTGAACCATTCGCGGAAATGGAGCTCGTTCTTCCTTTGGAAGGACGGCGCGCGGCAGGACGGCGGCTGCGGCCTCTGTCCGAAGACAGCCGAACTGTTGGCCAGGCTGCCGATGGCCGACCAGCCGGGCTTCGCGCCGACCGCCATGTTCTCGGCCCTGGAGGCCAGGACCCGCATCCCGCCGCACACGGGCTCGACCAACGTCCGCCTGCTCTGCCACCTGCCGCTGATCCTGCCCGGACCCGCGGGCTTCCGGGTCGGCGGCGAGACCCGCTCATGGAAAATGGGCGAGGCCTGGGTGTTCGACGACACCATCGAGCACGAGGCCTGGAACGACGCCGACGAACTGAGGGTAATCCTGATCTTCGACATCTGGAACCCGTACCTGGACGAGGGTGAAAAGGCGCTGGTGACGGCCTTGCTCCGGGCCCGACGCGAGTTCTTCGAGGGCTAAGGAACCTCCGGCTCAGGCCCCACGTAACGCGCCCTTGGCCGGATGAGCGTGTCGGCCTGACCCTGCTCGATGGCGTGGGCGATCCAGCCGGCGCAGCGGGCGACAAGGAAGAGGGCGAAGGGCGCGTCGGGGGGCAGCTTGAGGGATTCGCTGGCGGCCATCAGGGCGAAATCGACATTGGGCGCGACTCCGGCGATGGCCTGGACGGCCTCGCGCAGGGCCTGCAACTCGGCGGGTGGCCTGAAGCGGTCCAGCAGGGCAGCGGCGCGCGGATCGTTGTCGGGATAGAGCGGGTGGCCGAAACCCGGCAGGCTGCGGTCCTCCACCAGCCGGTTGGCGATGGCCGCGCTGGGCCCCAGTTGGGCGGCTTCCGAGGCGAAGGTGCGCACGGCCGCCGTGGCGCCGCCATGGCGCGGGCCCGAGAGCGTCGCAAGACCCGCCAGCGCGCCGGCCGAGAGTGAGGCGCCGGTGGACGCAGCCACCCGGGCGGCGAAGGCCGAGGCGTTCAACTCGTGGTCGGCCACCAGCACCAGGACGCGGCGGATCAGGTCGGCGCCCGGGCCTCCGGGGCCGAGCCCCCAGGCCAGGGCGAGGCGGTTGTGGATCGCGCCGCCGCCCACGTCTCCTGCGACGGCGTCGGTCAGCACGTCCAGCAGGGTCGCGGCCTCGACGGCGAGCGCCAGGGGATGACGGCCGCGGGCCGGAGGATCGGAACCGGCGCGGGCGGCGAGCGCCAGGAAGGCCCGAGTGCGCATGTCGGGATGCTCGGGCGGCTTCGGCCGCTCGGTGCGTTTCAGGGCCGCGCCGTGGCCGCCGCGCAGCAGGCGGGCGACCGATTCCAGGGTCTCGGTCTCGGCCAGGCGGATGGCGTCGCGGCCGCGGTAGAAAAGGCGCCCGCCCGCCACCGTGGTGATCTCCGAGGCCAATACCGGCTCGCCCCAGGCGATGGCGCCGGTCGCCACGTCGGCGACCTTGCGGCTGCGGGTCTTGCGCTGGGCCAGGGCTGCGATGTCGGCGGCGCGGTAGAGGCTGCGGCGCGGATCGCCGGGATCCTGGCGGACCTGCACGCGGCCGCGGCTGACATAGGCATAGAGCGTCTGCGGGCGCACCCCCAGCCGGTCCCGGGCTTCCTTGGCGGCGATCCAGTCAGGAGAGGACATATATTGATTATGTTGATCAAGATTGACGATGACAGCTTGGAGGCATTTTTGGAGTGCATCAAGCACGAACTGGAGACCCCTCATGTCGGACGGTTTGGAAGACGTCGTCGCCGCAGACACCATACTCTCGGAAGTGGACGGTCAGGCCGGTCGCCTGATCATCCGCGGCTACACGCTGGACGAGCTGGCGGGCCGCACAACCTTTGAGGACCTCACGCACCTGCTGTTCGAAGGGTTCTTTGACGGCCTGCCCGCCGACGTCGGCCCCGCCCTGGGCGCGGCGCGGGCTGAGGTGTTCGCCGAGGTCTCCGCGCTGGACACCGGCCTGTTGGACCGCACGCCCATCGAGGCCATGCGGGCGCTGACCTCGCGGCTGGGCGACGGCGACGACCTCTCCATCGCCTTCCGGCTGATCGCCGCGCCTGCGGTCTTCACCGCCGCCGTGGTCCGCGCCCAGGCAGGCGAGGCGCCGATCCGGCCCGAGCCGGGCCTTGGCCATGCCGCCGACATCCTGCGCATGCTGCACGGCCGGCCGGCCAACCGCGCCGAGATCGACGCGCTCGACACCTATCTGGTGACGGTCAGCGACCACGGCTTCAACGCCTCCACGTTCGCGGCGCGGGTGATCTCCTCGACCCGCGCCGGGCTGACCTCGGCGGTGCTGGGCGGGATCAGCGCGCTGAAGGGGCCGCTTCATGGCGGGGCGCCGGGGCCGGTGATCGACATGCTGGATGAAATCGGGACGCCGTCGAACGCACGGGCCTGGATCGAGACGGCGTTGGCCCGCGGCGACCGGCTGATGGGCTTCGGCCACCGGGTCTACAAGGTGCGCGACCCTAGGGCCGATGCACTGAAGGGCGCTGTGCGGCGGTTGACCGAAGGGTCGAACATCCTCCCGGGGCGGATCGAATTCGCCGAGGCCGTAGAGGCAGCCGCGCTGGCGATCCTCAAGGAAAAGAAGCCGAACCGGCCGCTCGATACCAATGTCGAGTTCTACACAGCGCTGCTGCTAGAGGCGCTGGCCTTCCCGCCTGCCGCGTTCACCTGCGTCTTCGCCATGGGCCGGGTCGCCGGCTGGCTGGCCCACGCCCGAGAGCAGCTGGCCGGCGGCCGCCTGATCCGGCCGCAGTCGCGCTATGTTGGGCCCATGCCAAGGAAGGCCGCCTAGGTCTTTCTCGCGCCTTGAGAGTCATTCGCGCTGGCGCGACGCTCCGGCGGCGCTAGGTTCGCGACCATGACCCCGCATGGCCTGACCCCCGCCGAGACCGCCGCGCTGACGCGCCGGGTCACCATGCTGTCGGTGGCGACCGCTGCGGTGCTGGTGAGCATCAAGATCGCGGCCTGGCTGGCCTCCGGCTCAGTGGCGCTGCTGGCCTCGACGGCCGACTCCGCACTCGACCTGGTGGCCTCGCTGGTGACCTTCTTCGCGGTCCGCTATGCCGCAGAGCCGCCGGACGCCGAGCACCGCTTTGGCCATGGCAAGGCAGAAGCCTTCGCTAGCCTTGTGCAGGCCGGCCTGGTGTTCGCCTCGGCCGCCTTGATCGTGCGCGAGGCGACCGGCGACTTCCTCGACCCGCACCCGCTGAAGCAGGAAGGCTGGGCGCTGGCGGTGATGACGGCGTCCATCGTGCTCACCGGCGTTCTGATCGCCGCCCAGGGCCGCGTGCTAAAGCAAACCGCCTCAGTGGCGGTCTCCGGCGACCGCGCGCACTACGCCACGGACCTGGCGTCCAACGCTATCGCCCTGGTGGGCATCGGCGCATCCGCCTGGCTGGGCCTGAACGGCATCGACGCCGCCGCGGCTCTGGCCATCGCCGGCGTGCTGTTGTGGGGCGCTATCAGCGTTTTCCGTGAGGCCGCGGGCCAGCTGATGGACCATGAGCTGCCCGATGAGGCCCGGGCTAAGATCGTCGCCCTGCTGACCGAGGACCGGCGGCTGAGCGACGTGCACCAGCTGCGCACGCGGGCCTCCGGCCCCTATGTCCACATGCAGATGCACGTCGACCTCGACCCCGAGCTGACGCTGGAGGCGGCGCACGAGGTGATCGTGGCGGCCGAGAAGCGGGTGCTGGACGCTTTTCCGTCGGCCGACATCATCATCCACGCCGATCCGCGCGGCCGGGCGGAGCCGCACGGCGGGGCTTTCGCCGAAATGCACCCGGAAGAGGCGTAGTAAACGCCGCCTTAACGGCTCGGGGGTCTGTTGGGACCAACGATTCGCCCACCCTTCGCGTTAGCCGGATATGAGCGTCGAACGCACTCTCCATCACTTTCCGCTGGATCCCGCCTCCCGCCAGGTCCGCTTGGCGCTGGGCGAAAAGCGGCTGGCGTTCAGCGAGGCGCTCGTCCGTTACTGGGAGCGGCCGAAGTCGCTGACGGCGCTGAACCCGTCCGGGCTGATCCCGGTGCTGGTGGAGGCCGAGGACGGCAAGGAGCTGGTGCTGTGCGAGAGCCGCGCCATACTCGACCACCTGGAAGAGGTCGCGCCGGAGCCCGCGCTACTGGGCCGCGACGCCGGTGAACGCGCCGAGGCGCGGCGGCTGCTGCAATGGTTCGACCGCAAGTTCGAATACGAGGCCTCTGGCTATATCCTGCACGAGAAGATGGAAAAGCGCCTGCTGGGGCTTGGCGCACCGGACCTGACCAACCTGCGCCAGGGCCGCGACGGTCTGCGCAACCACATGTTCTACATCGACAAGCTTCTGCAGGAACGAGAATGGCTGGCGGGCCGGCGGCTTTCGCTGGCCGATTTCGCGGCGGCGGCGCATCTGTCGGTCATCGACTATTTCGGCGACGTGCCGTGGGGCGACTTCCCGGCAGTGAAGACCTGGTACATGAAGCTGAAATCCCGGCCCTGTTTCCGGCCGCTGCTCACGGACCGCTGGCCCGGCCTCGCGCCCGCCAAGCACTATGACGATCTCGACTTCTGACGCCCCCGAAGATCTGATCCGCGCCCGCGCCCTGGCGCTCGGCTTCGACATCTGCCGCTTCACCCCTATCCCCGACGCCTGGCCCGCCGCCGCTCGCCTCGCTGAGTTCGTCGCCGAAGGCCGGCACGGCGAGATGGAATGGATGCCACAGACCGCCGATCGCCGGTCCCATCCCCGAGCCATGTGGCCTCAGGCGAGATCCGCCATCATGGTGGGCATGAACTACGGACCGGTCGGCGATCCGCTGAGTATTCTCGGCGAAACGACGAAAGCTTCGATCAGCGTCTACGCCCAGGGCGACGATTATCACCAGCTGATCAAGGGCCGGCTGAAGAACCTGTCGAGCTGGCTGCAGTCGCGGTTCGCCGGCAAGGTGAAGGTGTTCGTGGACACCGCGCCCCTGCTGGAAAAACCTCTGGCCGAGCAGGCGGGGATGGGCTGGCAGGGCAAGCACACCAATCTGGTCAGCCGAGAGTTCGGCTCCTGGCTGTTCCTGGGCTCGATCCTGACCACCCTGGAGCTGGCGTCGGACGCCGTGGAGACCACCACCTGCGGGACCTGCCAGGCGTGCCTGGACATCTGCCCGACCAACGCCTTCCCGGCGCCTTACCAGCTCGATGCGCGGCGCTGCATCTCCTACCTGACCATCGAGCTGACCGGGCCGGTCCCGCGGGAGTTCCGCGCGGCGCTGGGCAACCGGATCTATGGCTGCGACGACTGCCTGGCGGTCTGTCCCTGGAACAAGTTCGCCCAGGTGGCCGCGGAACAGCGGCTGCATGCGCGGGAGACGCTGAAGGCGCCGTCCCTTGCCGACCTCGCGCGCCTGGACGACGCCGGCTTCCGGACGCTGTTCGCCAAGAGCCCGGTCAAACGCATCGGCCGCGACCAGTTCGTGCGCAACGTGCTCTACGCGATCGGCAACTCCGGCGAACCGGCGCTCGCGGCTGCGGCCGAACGATTGCTGGGCGACCCGTCGTCGCTGGTGCGGGGGGCGGCCGTCTGGGCGCTCTCGCTTCTGCTTGAGCCCGAGGCGTTCGACAACTTGCGCGCCGAACGTGCAGAGGCCGAACCCTCGGTTCTCGCAGAGTGGGCTGCCTAGAACTCCGCCGGCGGCAAGTCCTTCAACCTCGGCAGGAGCCTGTCCTTGTCGGAGAGCACCGGCTCGCCCTCAAGCGGCCATTCGATGCCGAGGTCGGGGTCATTCCACATCAGGCCGCCCTCGAGGCCAGGAGCGTAGTCGCCGTCGACCTTGTAGAAGAGCTCGGTGTCGTCTTCGGTCGTCACGTAGCCATGGGCGAAGCCGCGGGGAACCCAGAGCTGTTCGCCGGCCTCGGCGGTGAGGGTCGCGCCGACCCACTGGCTGTAGGTGGGCGAGCCTTGCCGGATATCGACCACCACATCGAAGATGGCGCCGC
>JBBREC010000045.1:0-22937 GCA_038203295.1 Caulobacterales bacterium | reverse complement strand
CGACCACGCGGCCCTGCGGATCGCAGATCAGCACCGGCGCGCAGTCGGCGGCCAGGGCGCCGCAGACGACCCCGGGGGTTGCGCTGACCACGGCGTCGGCCTGCGGTGGATCGGCCGGCCAGGGACCGTCGGCGATCAGCGCCACCGCGGAATGGACCTGATAGGCGGTGGCGATCGTTGCGGCGCCGAAGTGGGCGGCGGCGCGGCGGCGGTTCTCGCGCACCGTCTCGGGGTCGTCGCTGGAGCCGAGTCCCACGTTGAGGCCAGCATAGATTCCCCCAGATACGCCGCCTTCCCGCGTGAAGAAGGCGTGGCGGACGCCGGCGACGTCGAGCAGGGGGGAGGTGATGACGGTGAGCGCGCTCATTCGGCCTCCTCAAAAGCGGGGGGCGGCTCGCCGGGCGGGAAGATGGCGCAGGCCTTGAAGAGCTCGCCCATCTCGTCGCCGCCGATCAGGCGCTGGAGCTGGCGGCCGATGGTTTCTGAGCGGTCGGGCCGCGAGAGCACAAGCGCCTCGGCGCGCTCGCCGATGCCGAGCCGCGCCAGCAGGTCGGTCTGGGTTAGGATGGCCGCCTCGGCGCCTTGGGCGCGGGCGGCGTTCATCACCGCCGGGAAGTCCACGTGGATGGTCAGGTCGGCCTCGCCGGGGCGGGCCAGGGGGTCCACCTTCTCGTGAAGGCGCAGCGCCTGAAGGGTGTCGCCAAAGCCGGGCGTCGAGCGGCCGTAGTCGATCAGCAGCGCTGCGCCGCCATCGCCGGCGATCCGCGCGCCGAGCTCGGCCCCCAGGGCGGCCTGGGCGGCGGACTGCTCGTAGACCTGACCCAGGGCGGCGTCGGGCAACAGGGAGCCCACGGGCGTGTTGGCGAGCGCGAAGGTCAGCGCGCCGCGCCGGTCGAGGCCCACCACCTGCTCGGCCCAGCCGGCGGCGGTGCGCACGAATTGGCGGGCGGGCAGGCAGTCCAGCAGCTCGTTGGCGATCAGGATGAGGGGCATGTCGCCCGGCACCTCTGCCAGGCTCGCCGCCCATTTTGGCGATAGGCCGAGGCGGTCGCGCTGAAGCGCCTTCAGGGGCTCGGACAGCTCCACCAGCCAAAGGTCCGCGGCATTCATGAAGCCCGGCGCGTGGCGCACGGCGCGCAGGATGTCGCTCATCAAAGTGCCGTCGCCTGGACCCATCTCGACGAAACGGAAGCGGTCCGGTCGGCCCATCAGCTCCCAGGTCGAGGCGGCCCAGACGCCCAGCAGTTCGCCAAACATCTGGCTGAGCAGGGGCGCGGTGATGAAGTCGCCCTCCAGCCCCAGCGCAGGGCGGGTGGCGTAGTAGCCGAAGTCCGGGTCGTGCAGGCAGGCGGTCATGTAGCGGGCGACGCTGATTGGCCCGCCAGCGGCGATCTCTGTGGTCAGCCGCTCTAGCAGGCTCATCGGCCAGCTTGTCGGTCGGTCGGTTGGGCGGCCAGCGCCGGCGGAAGCGGCTCGCGCAGCCCTCTCCAGAGCAGGAACGCGCCGATCAGCACCATCGGCGTCGAAAGCATCATCCCCATGGTCAGGCCGAACGGGAAGTCCGGCATCTGGGCGTCCGGCTGGCGGACATTTTCGAGGCCGATCCGGATCAGGCCGTAGCCGGTGAGGAACATGCCCATCACCACGCCGCGCCGGTTCAGCCACTTGCGGCCATGGGTCGCCCAGCGCAGGACCAGGAACAGGACGGCGCCTTCCAGCGCGGCCTCGTACAGCTGGCTGGGGTGGCGCGGCAGGGGGCCGGCGCCGGGGAAGACGATCCCCCACGGAACATGAGTGGTGCGGCCCCAGAGTTCGGCGTTGATGAAGTTGGCGATGCGCACCAGCAGGCCGCCGATCGGCTCGGCGGCGACGATGATGTCGCCAAGCCGCAGGGGGTCGATCTTTTTGTGCCGGGCGAAGAGGTAGCCGGCAATCAGCACGCCCAGTGCGCCGCCGTGGAAGCTCATGCCGCCGTTCCAGGTCTTCAGCATCTCGAGCGGATGGGGCCAGATCAGCGACCGGTCGTAGAACAGGATGTAGCCAAGGCGGCCGCCGACGATCACGCCGGCCGTCAGCCACAGGATCAGGTCGTCGATGTTCTCGACGTTGGTCGGCGGCGGGCGGTGACCCCAAAGCTTCGGATTGCGGGTCATCGCCACGACGTAGCGCCAACCCAGCAGGATCGTCGCGATATAGGCCAGCGCGTACCAGCGGATCGCGAACGGACCGATCTGGACCAGTATGGGATCGATTTGCGGGAAGGGCACGGTTTCGCGGCTCCAGAAGTCTGGGAGCACGCTTTAGAGGAGAACCCCTTCGCTTTCACCCCACCAGAGGCCATATAGGGGGCAAGGCGGGCACAAGTCCGCCGTTCAGAGCGCAAGATGCAGACCCAGAACCCTTTTCTCGACGAAATGGCCAAACTGACCACTGCCGCCATGGGTTTGGCACAGGCGGCGGGCGAAGAGGCCAAGGCCGCGTTTCGGGCGCAGACCGACCGGATGGTGGCCGAACTTGACCTGATCCGCCGCGAGGACTTCGACGCCCTGAAGGCCGAAGTCACGGCGTTGCGGGCCGAACTCGAGGCGCTGCGGGGGGCCAAGAAGGCCGCGCCCGCCGCCAAGAAGGGCGCATCCGCCTGATTAAGTCTCCAAACACGCGAATTTGGGCCGCCCGCGACAAGATGCAGGTGACGCCGGTCGCACAAAGCAGATTAATTTCAATGTCGCAGGCGATTCGGGGGCGATCGTTCGCTCCCAGCCCGCTGCGAAAGGGGTCTCATGGACACCACCCAGTCTGACGACACCGTCCTGCTCGGAAACGATCCCCTGGACGTCGTCGAGCATGTGCTGGCGGCGGAGAACCTGCCGTTCGATCGCACAGAAGACGGTGACCTGGCGTTTACCCTCGCCGGCGACTGGAAGGACTACGAGCTGTGGTTCGCCTGGCGTCCGGAGGGCGACTGCCTGCAACTCTGCCTTTCGATGGACCTGACGGTGACCCAGGACCAGCGCGAGGCGGCTCACGAACTGATCGCGGCGCTGAATCCCCGGGTATGGCTTGGCCACTTCGAGCTCTGGGAAGACGGCGAGATCATTTTCCGCCACGGCATGGCGCTGATGACCGGCGAACAGCCCAGCCTGGCTCAGGCCGCCGCCATGATCGACGTGGCCGTGGAAGGCGCCGACCGATTCTATCCGGCGTTCGACTTCCTGGTGCAGGGCTCCAAGTCGCCGAAGGAAGCGATCGCGGCCTGCATGTTCGAGACCGTCGGCGAGGCCTGACCGCCTTCCACCATTGTGTTGAGCGCGCGGGCCGCTAGGTTCGCGCCGATGACCACACCTATCCTGATGCTGGGCGCCGGGCGAATGGGCGGCGCGATCCTCGACGGCTGGCGCAGGACCGGAGCTTTCGCGCCGAGTGACCTGATCATCGTCGATCCGCACCCAGGCGAGGCGGCGATCGAGGCCGCGGAGGCCGGCGTTTCGCTCAATCCGCCCGACGCCGACCTGGTGCGGGCAAAGACGGTGCTGCTCTGCGTGAAGCCGCAATCGTGGAGCGAGGCGGCCGACCGCTACGCGCCGCACCTCGCCGCCGACGCCGTGATCCTGTCCATCGCCGCGGGCGTGAGGTCAGGAGACATCAGTCACGCCTTCGGCGGCCGCGCGGTGGCCCGCGTGATGCCGACCACGGCGGCCGCCATCGCCCAGGGCACCGCCAGCCTCTACGCTGACACGCCGAACGCTTTGGCGCGGGCGCACGCGCTGTTCGAGCCGCTTGGCGACGTGGTCGACCTCACCGACGAAGGCCAGATGCACGCCGCCACAGCGGTCTCGGGCTCAGGCCCGGCCTATCTGTTCGCCTTCCTGGAAGCGCTGGAAGCCGCCGGGGCGGCTGCCGGCCTGCCGCAGAAGGAGGCCAGCAGGCTTGCCCGCTCGACACTGATCGGCGCCGCGGCCCTGTTGGCCGAGAGCGGCGCCGACCCGGTGGAGCTGCGCCGCCAGGTGACCTCGCCCGGCGGCACCACCGAGGCGGCGCTGAACGTGCTGCTAGGCGAGAACGGCCTGCCGCCGCTGCTGCGCGAGGCGGTCAGCCGCGCCATGCGGCGGTCGAAGGAACTGGGCAGCTAGGGCGTGACTGGCGTGGCGACCGAAGACTACGGAGCCCCGCCGAGGTCAGGATGGGCCAAGCTGGTCTGCGAGTTGCTGGTTGAGGACCTTGCCGTCAGCCGGGCCTTCTGGGAGCAGGTGCTGGGCTTTGAGGTCGCCTACCAGCGTCCTGAGCAGCTGTTCGTCTATCTCGAGCGGCCTGACGGCGCGCAGGTGATGCTGTGCCAACGCTCGGGAAACTGGGAAACGGGCGCCTTGGAGCCCCCCTACGGCCGGGGCGTCATGTTCCAGGTCTTCGTCGACGATCTTCGGAGCATAGCCAGCGCCTTGGAACTGAGCGGCCGCGCGCTTTACGCGGGCCCGCGCGAGGTCTGGCGTCGCTGGGGAGATCGGGAGGGTGGCAAGCGCGAGATCGTCGTGCAGGACCCCGACGGCTACCTCGTCATGCTGGCCCAGGACCTCGGCGAGCGCCCACTGGGCGCCAACGGCTAGGGCGCCGCGCCCCGCTGATGGACCGCAGGGCGTAAGGGTCGCGCTAGCCGACGGTCTCTACCTCGGTGACGACCGCGACGGCGCCGCACGCCTCCCACTGGTCTTGCACGGCCAGCCTCGCCGGGTCCGCGCGATAGGCCTCGAACGCCGTGGCGTCAGGAAAGACCAGCAGGTGAGTCTCGCTTGAGCCGTCGAGGGCCCGAACCCGCAACTCGAGCCGGCCGCCATGGCGCGCCAGCATCGGCAGGACCCTGGCCTCATAGGCGTCGAACGCGGCGAGGTCCGCCGCCGTCAGGTCAATGGTCACCAGTCGCTGCATGGCTGCCTGCCGCCTGAGTTGAACCTAATGCATTTTCTTCCCGCATTTGCGGCCGCGCACCAGGAGCGTCGCGCGCCTGGGCGAATGGACGATCTCGCGCACACGTACCTGCAGGCCGAGGTCGCGGAGCATGCCGGCGGCTTCCTGCGCCGTCCTCGCACCCGCGCCAGGCGGTTCGAAACGGCCTTCGGTGCGGAAGTCGCGGATGGATAGCACGAGGTCGCCGGCCGGCCTCAGCACGCCGACCATTTCGGCCAGGGCGGCCTGCTTGTCCGGCCACTGGTGGAAGCTGTTGACCGCGAACGCGAGGTCGAAGCTCTCGTCGTCGAAGGGCAGCTGTCCGGCGTTGCCCCGCCGCAGGTCGAGGGCCGCGTCCCCGCGCCCGCCGTCCAGGCGCCGCCGTGCGCTGGCCACCATCAGTTCGGAGCGATCGACGCCGGCCACCAGACCCAGAGGGTGATTGCGCGCCAGCATCTCCAGCGCTTGGCCTGACCCGAAGCCGACCTCCAGCACCCTGGCCCCGGGCGACGGGGCGAGCGCCTCGACCGTTACCCGGTTCTGCACCGCGTTGCCGTTCTTCAGGAACCAGCCGATCACCACGCCAATGGCGCGCAGGGGTTTCACCGCCTGATGCATGGCCAGGCCCTCCGATCTCTATCCACATCCATTAGTGGCCGCCGGGCGGCGTCTCAGATGCAGGGAAGGCGCGGAGGCGCCCCAAAATTTTCCGCGCTCATTCACGCGTCCAAGTCTGCGCCTGGCAAACTATCGAGATGCAGCCTTGTACCTTCAGCGCCCCGTTGGCGCCGAAGGACAGCTTGGAGTCATAGGTCTTGCCGCTCTTGGGATCGTAGATCCGGCCGTCCGTCCAGCGGCCCGGCTCCGCCCGCCTGAAGTCGCGCAGGATCTGCAGGCCGATGAGCGAGCGCGAGCGGAGCGAGGGATCGGGATTGTTGGCGTCCAGCGTCTTCGTGCGGTCCGTCAAAGAGGAGACGGCGCCGCACATGCGATCGGCCTTGAGGGGACAGGGTGCGATGCGGACTTTTCCGGTCCGGGTCTGATTGAACCATTCGCCCTCCACCGGATCGGCGAGCGCGGCGCTGGCGGCCAGGGCGAGGGCGGCGGCGAGAACGATAGAGCGCATGGCGCTCTCCTGAGGGCGGGCGGTCATCCGGGAAGACGCACGACCGCGCGCAATCCCCCCAGCGCCGAGCGCTCCAGCACGATGTCGCCGCCGTGGCCGCGGGCGACATCGCGGGCAATGGCGAGGCCGAGGCCGACGCCCTTGGCGTTCTGGTTGCGGGCCTCGTCCAGGCGGCCGAACGCCTTGAACGCCTCCTCGTAGCGGTCCTCGGGGATGCCCGGCCCGTCGTCGTCTACGGTGATCTCGACCCCGCCCTGGGGCCGCACGCGGGCGGCGATCTCCACATGCTCGCCATGGACCGCGGCGTTCATGACCAGGTTAGAGAGCGCGCGTTTGAGGGCGTTGGGCCGTACCGAGGCGACCAGCTCGGGATCGGCGGCGACGGTCACCTGGGCGCCGGCGCGCAGGGCGCCCTCGCTGACCTCGGCGATCAGGTCGCGCAGGCGGACGCTCACGACGGCCTCGCCGCCCTCGCCGCGGGCGAAGGCGAGATACTCGTCGATCATATGTTCCATTTCGGCCAGGTCGCGCTTCATTGCGGCGTTGGCCTTGGAGGGCTCCGCGAGGGCCAGACTGAGCTTCAGGCGGGTGAGCGGCGTGCGCAGGTCGTGGCTAACCGAGGCCAGCAAAGTCGTGCGCTGGTCGATGTGGCGTTGGATGCGGGCTCGCATGTCGAGGAAAGCGGTGGCCGCGCGGCGCACCTCGCGTGCCCCATGCGGCTTGAAGGCCGGCACGTCGCCGCCGCGCCCAAAGGCCTCGGCCGCATTGGCCAGCCGCTCGATCGCCTTCACCTGGTTCCTGATGAACAGGATGGCGATGGTGGTCAGCAGGATGGTCGCGACTGTCATCCACAGGACGAAGATGTGGCCCTGGGTGGCGAAGGCTCGGTCACGCGGCGCCAGCACCCGCATGACACCGCCTGGCACCGCCACGCGGATGTCGACGTAGGCCGGGTAACGTGTGGTGTCGAACCAGAACGGGTCGTCCAGCCGGGTGTCGAGCGCGCGCTCCAGCGAGCGGTCGATGGGGGCGAAGAACGGCTCGAACAGCACCGGGGCGTCTCGGCGCGTGGCGGGCAGGGTGCGGCCGGGCTGAAGCGCGATGGACAGGCCCATGGACTCCTCCGCCCGGCTGGAGATCGCGGCGAAATCCTCGGGCTTTTCCTGGTAGCTTTCGACCGCCCAGGCGATGTCGCCGGCCAGGCCCTCGGAGAGTCGGCTGGTCACCGTCTGCCAGTGATTGTCGAAGAAGATGTAGGTGACCGCGATCTGCATGATCGCCACCGGCAGCACAATGATCAGCAGGGAGCGCCCGAACAGGGTCTTCGGCATCTGCCGCTTGATCCAGCGGCCTATGACGCGGGAGCTACGGGCCATCTAGTCCGGCGCCAGCCGGTAGCCGACGCCGCGCACCGTCTGCAGGTAGCGGGGCGTCTTGGGGTCGTCCTCGATCTTGCGGCGCAAGCGCGTGACCTGGACGTCCACCGCGCGGCCGGAAGGGTCGACGGCGCCTTGCGCAAGCTCCAGCCGATCCACAGGCTCGTGGGGGGTGCGGGCGAGCTGGCGAAGCAGCGTCACCTCGGCCTCGGTCAGGCGCACCGGGTCGCCATCGCAGGTCAGCTCGCCGCGGTCCGGGTCGAACCGGCAACGGCCGAGCAATAGGGGTCCGCTCTGCGCGGGACGATCGGCGCCGCGGCGCAGGATCGCCTCGATGCGCAGCACCAGCTCTTCGGGCTCGAAGGGCTTGGCCAGATAGTCGTCGGCGCCCAGCCTCAAGCCCTCGATGCGGTCCTCGGGCTCGCCCCGTGCGGTCAGCATCAGGACCGGCGTCTTGCCGGCCGGGCCGCGCTGTTCGCGCAGCCAGCGGGTCAGGGAGAAGCCGTCCTCGCCCGGCATCATTACGTCGAAGACCGCCAGGTCGAAGTCGAAGCTGCCGATCAGCTTGCGGGCCGGCGCGCCGCCCGAGGCCGCGGTCACCCGGAACCCGGCGCGTGAGAGATACTCCTTGAGGAGCTCGCGGATGCGGTCGTCGTCGTCGACGATCAACAGGTGCCGCGTCCTCGCCGGCGATGTGATCTGGCTTCCGCTCAGGCTCATTAGACGCCTCCACCGGGACTGCGCGTGCGGCCGCCCGCGAGCGCGGCCAGAATCCTGCGCGTTCCCGCTACGCCATTCAGACCCGCGGTGCGATAGGCGCGTGCGAGCCCGCCGCGCAGCCGCTCGCCGATCACGGCCCCGAAGGCCTCGCCGCTGGGGGTCAGCGCGGCGGTGCGGCGGCGGCCGTCGAGCTCGTACTCCCGCAGGATAAGCCGCGGATCGGCGGGCGCGTTCACGCCGCAAGCCGCCTGTTCCGAGGCCCAAATTGTTTGACGGCGCGGCTTGCCGGGGTTTCAAGGATGGCCTCTTGAAAGGAGGTCACGCTCGCATGTCTCTCGTTCCCTTCGACGACCGCGATGGATGGATCTGGCTGGATGGCCAGTTCGTGCCCTGGCGCGAGGCGACGGTGCACGTACTGACCCACGGCCTGCATTACGCCTCGGCCGTGTTCGAGGGCGAGCGGATGTACGGGGGAGAGATTTACGAGCTGACGGCGCATACCGAGCGTCTGTTCAAGTCCGCGGAGATCCTGGACTTCGAAATCCCATTCACGGTGGCCCAGATCGATCAGGCCTGCAAGGACGCCTGCGTCCGCAACGGTCTGACGGACGCCTACCTGCGCCCGATCGCCTGGCGCGGCTCTGAGATGATCGGGGTCGCAGCCCAGAACACGAAGATCCATGTGGCGATCGCTGTGTGGGACTGGCCGAGTTATTTCACGCCTGAACAGCGGGCCCAGGGCCTGCGGATGTGTTGGGCGAAGTACAAGCGCCCGTCGCCCGAGACCGAGCCGGTCCATGCCAAGGCCACCGGCCTCTACATGATCTGCACCGTCTCCAAGCACGCCGCCGAAAAGGCCGGGTTCAACGACGCGATGATGCTCGACTATCGGGGCTACATCGCCGAGAGCACCGGCTCGAACGTGTTCTTCGTGAAGGACGGGGTGCTGCACACGCCGATCCCTGACTGCTTCCTGGACGGCATCACCCGTCAGTCGGTAATCCGCCTGGCGAAGTCCAAGGGCGTTGAGGTCTTCGAGCGCCACATCAGACCTGAGGAGCTCACCGGCTTCTCCGAATGTTTCGTGGCCGGCACGGCGGCGGAGATCACGCCCGTAGCGCAGGTCGGCGAATACACGTTCCGGCCGGGCAACTTCAGTTTCGCCCTGATGGACGACTATTCAAGGATGGTGCGCCGCCAGCCGGTCAACGCCTGACGCACTCAACGCGAAATCCCCTGTCCCGAAAGGGACAGGGGATCAGCGATTTTAAGCCAGAAGGGCGTAGGGCCTGGGATAGGCTTCGCCGCGGCTGAGATAGATCAGGCCGACGACGCAGCGAAGGCCGAACCAGACGGCCGTGGCCGCCCAGACCATGCCGGCCAGGGCCATGATCGGGAAACCGATCAGGATCACGCTCAGCACCATGCCGACCGCGAAGAGCACGCCGCCGACCATCGCGCCGACGATCGCCAATACCAGGCCGATCCAGAACGTGCGGATAAGGAATGTGTAGTGAGACTCCATCGCCGGGCTCGCCGCGCGGCGCTGCGTGTAGGCGATCACCAGGCCGATGACGGCCGTGATCCCCGTGGCGAAGGCGAGCAGGTAGAGCGCGTAGCAGACCGCCGGCAGCGTCTTGTCCTCGGCGGAGCTGTAGCTCACTTGGTCGGTCATCGTCGGTATGGGGCCTCCAAGCCCGGAAGCGGGCCCCCAAGAGATGGCCCCGAACGGGCGTCACGAAAAGACGTAGCCGCGTTACAAATTGCTCACCCGCGGACGAGGGTGATCTCCACGCCGGCGCCCACCGCGTCGGGGGCCAGGGCCAGGGGTTTTTCCACTCGGACCCGGGCGCGGGTGACCCTGGGGTCGCGAAGGCAGTCGCGGGCCAGCTTCTCGGCAAAGGCCTCGACAAGGGCGATGTGGCCCTCGGCGGCGATCGCGCGGGCCGACGCCAGGATGGTTTCGTAGTTGAGCGTGTCGGCCAGGCGCGCGCCGCTGGCTGTGGGCACGTCCAGCTCGACGTCGACCACCAGCGGCTGGACCCGGCCGATCTCGTGTTTGTGGACCCCGATCTCCGCCTGGACCTTCAGGCCGGTGACGAAGACCTTGGTCATGACCGTGCTGATGGCGCTCATGCCCAACCTGGCCTCATGCGAGGTGCTGTCCGGAGTCGACGGCGATCATCTGGCCGGTCACGGAGGAGGCGTCGATCAGGTAGCGCAGCGCCTGGCCGATCTCGCCCGGCGGGACCGAGCGGCGCAGCGGCGTGGCCTCGACCTCGGCGGCGAACGCCTGCTGGTCCTGGTGGATTGAGGGCAGGGTGGGGCCTGGACCGATGCCATTGACCCGGATGCGCGGGGCCAGCGCCCGGGCCAGCATCCGCGTGGCGTCCCAGAGCGCGGACTTGCTGAGCGAGTAGGAAAAGAACTCCGGCGCGGGGTTCAGAACCCTCTGGTCAAGGATATTGACGATCAGTCCTTGCCGGCCAGCGGGCAGGCGGCGCGCGAAGGCCTGGGCCAGCACCAGCGGTGCGCGCAGGTTGGTTTCCATGTGCGCGTCCCAAGAGGCGCGGTTCATGTCAGAGAAGGCGTCGTCCTCGAAGACGCTGGCCGAATTTACCAGCAGGGTGACCGCTCCGAGTTCGGCCTCGGCCTCGCCCACCAGGGCCACGGTGGTGGATTCCTTGCGCAGGTCGCAGGCGAGGATGGTCGCCTTCCTGCCCCGCGCGCGTACCTCGGCGGCGGCGGCCTCGGCCTCGTCGTCGACGCTGCGCACATGGATGGCGACGTCATAGCCGGCGTCGGCGGCGGCGGTGACCAGCGCGCGGCCGAGCCGCCGGGCGCCGCCGGTGATCAGGGCTGCCCCGCGGTCAGTCATCTGAGCGGGACCCTGACCAGCTTCAGTCGAACCGGCCGAACTCGATGCGGTTCAGGACCGCCATGACAACGAGGAAGGCGACGATGACGCCGATGCCGAGCATGTTCGGTCTCCGGAAAAAACGCTTCGTCCGGCTTTATCGGGGCTGCGGGTCAGCCGCAAGCGCTTGTCGGGCGGCCTGCGCCCGGGCCAAGGTCGCGCCAACGAAAAGGACGGGATCGAAACGCCATGACCCTCACGCCTATTCCCACCGCGGCCTTCATGAAGATCGCCGTCGGAATCGACCGCCCGGAGGACGTTGTGGTGGGCAAGGACGGCCGCGTCTTCGCCTCCGACCACCAGTGCGCGGTGGCGGAGATCTTCGCGGACAGAAGCTTCAGGCGGTTGGGTCCGCGCAGCGGCGCGCCAAACGGGATCAACATGGATCTCCAAGGTCGCGTGGTGATTGCGAATTTCGGCATCTATGACCGGGAGGAAGGACCGTTGCAGCGGTTCGATCCGGCGACCGGCCGGCACGAGGTGTTGCTCGACGAGGTGGGCGGCAAACGCCTGACCTCGGCGAACTATCCGATCCTCGACCGCGCCGGGAACATCTGGTGCGCCAACTCGACCCACGCGGAGACCTGGCCGCAGGCGCTGGACGGCCGCACGGACGGCTTCATCTTCGTGCTGCGGCCCGACGGCTCGTCGTCCATCGTGGCGGAGGGGCTGAAGTTCCCGAACGGCATGGCGCTCTCGGCCGACGACAGCGTGCTCTACTGCGCCCAGACCAGCGGCGCCGACGTCATGGCCTTTCCCGTGCTGTCGGGCGGGAGGCTGGGCAGGGGCGAGCGCTATGGCCCGGTGCTTGGCAAGCTGCAGGCCGCCCCGGGCCAGCCGCAACACGACCACAACGACCTGGGCTACACCGATGGTGTCGGCCTGGATGCGGAGGGCAATCTCTGGGTCTGCCTGCCTGCGGCCAACAAGGTGGTCGCCATCACGCCGTCATGCGGTGTGGTCACGGTGATCCACGATCCAGACGGCGCAACGGTCAATCACCCGACCAACGTCACCTGGGGCGGACCCGACCTGAAGGACCTCTACATCGGCTCCATCCGCGCTGGATATGTGCTGAAAACGCGGTCCCCGGTTGCAGGACAGCCGCTGGTGCATCAACTGTAGACCGCGCGGGCTTTCCAGAGTTACCGCCGATCACTAAAATGCTTGTTTGAATGTCGGGGCGCGAGGCTCCGCCGCAAGAAAAACGGTCCAGGAGGACGCCAATGCGCGAGTACCTGAAATTCTATATCGACGGTAAGTGGGTCGAACCCACCGAGCTGAAGACGCTCGACGTCGAGAACCCCGCCACCGAGGCTGTCGCCGGCAAGATCGCGATGGGCAACGCCGCCGACGTGGACAAGGCCGTCAAGGCCGCCCGCAAGGCCTTCGACAGCTGGTCGCAGACCAGCCGCGAGGAACGCCTGGAAGTGCTGGGCCGCATCTTGGCCGAGTACCAGAAGCGCTTCGGCGATCTGGCCACCGCGGTCACCGAGGAAATGGGCGCCCCGGCGTCGCTTGCGCAGCGGGCCCAGGTGCCAATCGGCATGGGTCACCTGTCGACCGCCATCGAAATCCTCAAGACCTTCAAGTTCGAGGAAGACCGCGGCCCGACGATGATCGTCAAGGAAGCGATAGGCGTCTGCGCCTTCATCACCCCCTGGAACTGGCCGCTGAACCAGATCGTCTGCAAGGTGGCCCCGGCCATTGCGACGGGCTGCACAATGGTGCTGAAGCCGTCTGAAGTGGCGCCATTCTCGGGCTACATCTTCGCCGAGATCATGCATGCCGCGGGCGTTCCTGCGGGCGTGTTCAACTTGGTCAACGGCGACGGCCCCACGGTCGGCGCAGCAATGTCCAGCCATCCGGATGTGGACATGGTGTCCTTCACCGGCTCGACCCGCGCCGGGATCGAAGTGGCCAAGGCCGCTGCCCCCACCGTCAAGCGCGTGGCCCAGGAACTGGGTGGCAAGAGCCCGAACATCGTCCTTGACGACGACGCCTTCGCCAAGGGCGTTGGCCGCGGCGTGGCCTCGATGATGCCGAACTCCGGCCAGTCCTGTAACGCCCCCAGTCGCATGCTGGTCCCGTCCAAGCGCATGGACGAGGCGATCACGGTGGCCCGTGAAGCGGCCGCCACCGTCACCGTCGGCGACCCGAACGGCAACAGCCAGCTCGGCCCGGTGGTCAACAAGACCCAGTTCGACAAGATCCAGAAGCTGATCCAGGCCGGCATCGACGAGGGCGCGACCCTGGTCATCGGCGGCGTGGGCCGGCCGGAAGGCCTCGACAAGGGCTACTATGTGAAGCCCACCGTCTTCGCCAACGTCACCAATGACATGACCATCGCCAAGGAAGAGATCTTCGGCCCCGTGCTGTCGATCCTCGGCTACGAGACCCTCGACCAGGCCATCGATATCGGCAACGACACCGAGTACGGCCTGGCCGCCTACGTCCAGTCCGGCGACCTCGAGAAGGCCCGGAACGTGGCCCGCAAGCTGCGCGCCGGCCAGGTGTCGATCAACGGCGGCGGCGGCGACCTGACCGCCCCCTTCGGCGGCTACAAGATGAGCGGCAACGGGCGCGAGTGGGGCGATTTTGCCTTCCACGAGTTCCTGGAGACCAAGGCCATCCTCGGCTACGCGCCGAAGCCGGCCGCGGAGTAACGACTGCTTCGCAACGATCAGGGGGGTCGCCGCGAGGCGGCCCCTTTTTCGTTCCAGACGACGCCCTTCGGGAGACCCGCAATGTCCAACCTCGACCTCGATTTTCAGAAGATGCTCGACGAACAGGCCAAGGCTGCCGAGGGCCAGCCGCAGCCGTCGCTCGATGACCTGCCGCCGGACATGGTGCGCGCCGGATACCGGATGCAGCGCATGGCGCAGGACCCGAACCCGCCGAAGGATGTCGACAGCCGTGACCTGAAGGTGGCCGGCGCCGCGGGCGAGATCCCGGCCCGGCTCTATACGCCCCCCGAGGCCAAGGCTCCGTCCGGCCTGCTGGTCTATTTCCACGGCGGCGGCTTCGTGATCGGCGACCTGGACACCCACGACGGCCACTGCCGGCGTCTGGCTTCGGTCGCCGGCGTACGCGTGCTGGCCGTGGATTATCGGCTGGCGCCGGAGCATCCCTTCCCGGCCGGCCATGACGATGCCCTGGCGGCCACCAAATGGGCATTCGACCACGCCGCCGAACTGGGCGCGGACCCCGCCCGGATTGCGGTCGGCGGCGACTCTGCCGGCGGCAACCTGGCGGCCTCGATCGCCGTTGACCTGAAGGACGACCCGAAGCGCAAGATCGCCTTCCAGCTGCTGCTCTATCCGGGAATCTGGCCGGACGAGGAGACCGCGTCGCGCAAGGAACTGGACGGGCCGGTGCTGACCAAGGCGGCGCTCGCCTGGTTCGACAAGTGCCTGGCCGCCGTAGGCCATCCGCAGGCGCACCGCGCCCTGCTGGCGCGCGCCGATGTTTCCGGGGTCGCCCCGGCGCTGGTGGTGACCGCGGGCCACGATCCGCTGAAGGACGAGGGCCGCCAGTACGCCGAGCGCCTGCAGGCGGCCGGCGTCGACGCCAAGCATGTCGAGCATCCGAGCCTGCTCCACGACTTCTTCGTTATGGCCGGCGTCTCGCCGGCGGTGGAGCTGGCGGTGGGCGAGACCGCAGCCTACCTGCGAGGCGCCATCGGCGGCTGAAGCGCTACGCATTCCGATTGAATTGGAGCGCTGCTCGAGACCTTCGCCTGGTCACGCTTTCTGGCGCCGAACCGGCGGCCACATCGGCGGAAAGCGCTCTAGGCCTCCGGGCCGCGCCTGGACTGGGCCCAGATCAGAACGCCCATCCCGGCGAGCGTCGAGAGGATAGAGCCGGCGATCACACCGATGCGGACCTGCGCCTGATCGCCAGCGTCGCCGATCGGGAAGGCGAGCTGGCCGATGAACAGGCTCATGGAGAAGCCGATGCCGCAGAGCAGCGACACGCCATAGAGTTCGATCCACTTGGCGCCGGTGGGCCGCCGTGCCCACTTCATGCCCATCACGATGGCCGCGGCGCCGAACACCCCGATCTGCTTGCCGAAGAAGAGGCCGCCCGCGACGCCAAGCGCCACCGGGCCGAAGACGTCGTGCAGGCCAAGCCCCTCGATCGAGAAGCCGGCCGCGGCGAAGGCGAAGAGGGGCAGGATGAGGAAGGCGACATAGGGGTGGAGCGCCTCCATGAAATCCTCCAGCACGCCCGGCCGCCCAGGCTTGCGGGCGCCGAGCGGGATGGTCACGGCGGCGGCTACGCCCGCCAGCGAGGGCGAGATACCGGACTTCAGGGTGAACGCCCAGACCAGCAGGAAGCCCACGAAGTAGAAGAGATAGGGCGCCTGCCGCCAGCGGCCGAGGAGCGCCATCAGCGCCAGCGCGGCGCCGGCCCCGCCAAGCGCCGCCAGGTTGATATGGTCGGTGAACAGCACGCCGATCAGCACCACCGCGCCCAGGTCATCGACGATGGCGAGCGTCAGCAGGAAGATCCGCAGGGTGGGCGACAGCCGCGGTCCCGCGATGGCGAGCGCGGCCAGTGCGAAGGCAATGTCGGTGGCCACTGGCGTTGGCCAGCCCTGCGGGACGCCGCCGGGGCCGGCGTTGAACGCCAGGTAGATCGCCGCCGGCACGATCATCCCGCCCAGCGCTGACACCACGGGCAGAGCTAGGCGGCGAGGATTGGCCAGCTCGCCTTTGACGATCTCATATTTGATCTCCAGGCCGACGACGAAGAAGAAGATCGCCATCAGTCCTTCCTTGATCCAGTCGAGGACCGAGTGGGTCTCGACGAAGCCACCGAGCTGGATCGTGAAGGGGGCTTCGATGAACCCAAAATAGGCGCCGGCCCAGGGCGAGTTGGCCAGCACGATGGCGCTCAGCGCCGCCGCCGCCAGGATCATGCCCGAGGCGCTTTCGGTCTTCAGGAAATCGAGGGTAATCCGCTTGGCCATGGCCTGCCGTAGCAGGAAAGCCGCGCGCAATCGACGGCTCGACGTCCGGTCCGCTAAGGTAGGGTGAGAGCGGCCGCCGAGAGCCGCCGGAGGGATGCCCATGAGACTGACCAAAGCCCGCATCGCGCCGATCGCCGATGCCGACCTGACGCCCGAGCAAGCCGAGGCGCTGGAGCCGATGCGCCCCGGCCCGGTGCTCAACATCTTCCGCACCCTGGCCCATGCGCCCAAGGCGCTCGGCCGGTTCAATGCCTGGGGCGGCTATGTGCTGTCGCGCCGCAACGACCTGCCTGCCCGCGAGCGGGAGATCGTGATCCTGCGCACCGGCTTTCTCTGCAAGTCGGGCTACGAGTTCACCCAGCACACCCGCATCGGCCTGCAGTCGGGCCTGACCGAGACTGAGATCGGCCAGATAAAGGCGGGTCCTGAGGCCGGCTGGAGTGCGCCCGACATGGCGCTGATGCAGGCGTCGGACGAGCTGCACAACGACCAGTTCATCACCGACGCCACCTGGGCGGAACTGCGGAAGCACTTCAGTGAGAAGGCCTGCATGGATGTGGTCTTCACTGCCGGTCAGTACACCCAGGTCTCAATGATGTTGAACACCTTCGGCGTTCAGCTCGACGCCGGCCAGACCCTCGACCCCGACTTGAAGGGTTTCTGATCGTGCGTCTGGAGGGCAAGACCGCGGTCGTGGTCGGCGCGGGCCAGACGCCGGGCGAGACCATCGGCAACGGCCGCGCCATGGCCCTGCTGTTCGCCCGCGAGGGCGCGCGGGTGCTGTGCGTCGACCGGGTCGCCGAACGCGCCGAGGAGACCGCCGCCATGGTTGTGGCCGAGGGCGGCAAGGCCACGGCGCTGGCCGCCGACGTGAGCAAGTCCGTGGACTGCCGGATGATCATCGACCAGGCGAAGGCCCAGCTCGGGCGTATCGACATTCTGGTCAACAACGTCGGCATCGGCGGCGGCGACGGGCCCGCCCACCGGCTGGAGGAGGCGGCCTTCGACCGCATCCTGAACGTCAACCTCAAGGGCATGTGGCTGACCATCAAGGCTGCCCTGCCCGTCATGCGCGAGCAGGAAGGCGGAGCGGCCATCGTCAACATCTCGTCGCTGGCGGCGGTGGGCGGCGGCATCCAGCTCGCCTACGAGGTCTCCAAGGCAGGCGTGAACCGCCTGACCACCAGCGTCGCCCAGTCCAACGCCCGCTACGGCATCCGCTCCAACGCGATCATGATGGGCTACATGGACACGCCCATGGCAGTCAGCGGCATCGCCGCAGCGTCTGGCCGGTCCACCGCCGAGGTCCGCGCCGAACGCAACGCCCGCGTGCCCCTGCGCGGCAAGATGGGCACCGGCTGGGACACCGCCTACGCCGCCCTGTTCCTCGCCTCCGACGAAGCGCAGTTCATCACTGGCGAAGTCTTGCGCGTGGACGGCGGCATGGGCACCCGGATCGGGTGATCCTCGCGCTCGTCAGCCCTGCATCAGCCTGAGGCTGACCGGAGGATGACGAAGGAAATTGCGTGGGTTCGGCAAACCGCTCATTTGAAGCCGATGCCCGTCTCGCCCACCTATCACCCCGATCCCAGGCTCGCCAACCTCGGCCCGGAGTTCGCCGATCCGGTGCGGGCGGCGGCCTTCCCCAAGGCGACTCTGCGGTTCCGCAACGACCGGGCGGCGGCGACGGTGGGCCTCGACACCCTCAGCGACGCCGAGTGGATCGCCCACTTCGGCCACTTCCAACCGCTGCCCGGCAACCTCGACCCGCCTCTGGCGCAGCGCTACCACGGCCATCAGTTCCGGGTTTACAACCCCGAGCTCGGCGACGGGCGCGGCTTCACCTTCGCCCAGCTCAGAGAGTCCGGTTCCGGACGACTGCTGGACCTCGGGACCAAGGGGTCCGGCCGCACGCCGTGGTCGCGCTCCGGCGACGGCAAGCTTACCCTGAAGGGTGGTGTGCGCGAGGTGCTGGCGACGGCCATGCTGGAGGCGCTGGGCGTGCCGACCTCGCGCTCGTTCTCGCTGATCGAGACCGGCGAGGACCTGGAGCGCGGCGATGAGCCGAGCCCGACGCGGTCGGCGGTGCTCGTGCGCCTCAGTCACAGCCACATCCGCTTCGGCAGCTTCCAGCGTCACGCCTTCCTTCAGGCCGCTGACCGGATCGGCCAGCTCGCCGAATATGTCATCGCCAACCACTATCCTGAGCTGGCGGGAGCCAATGATCGGCCGGCCGCCCTGATGCAGGCCGTGGTCGCCCGCTCGGCCCGGCTGACGGCGAGCTGGATGGCGGCCGGCTTTGTCCACGGGGTGCTCAACACCGACAACATGAACGTGACCGGCGAGAGCTTCGACTATGGGCCCTACCGGTTCCTGCCGCACAACGACCCGAACTTCACCGCCGCTTATTTCGACCACGCCGGGCTTTATAGCTTCGGCCGCCAGCCCGAGGCGGTGTTCTGGAACCTGCAGCAGCTGGCAGGATCGCTCAGCCTGGTGGCGGACAGCGACACCCTGATTGAGGCGCTGAACGGCTTCGGCCCGACCTACCGCGACGAGCTGATGGCCGCGATGATCGGTCGGCTTGGGGTGATCCCGCGCGGGGCGGAAGACAACGCCAACCTCGTCCAGGCCATGTTCCGCGCCATTGCCGAGGGCGGCGAGCGGCTGCGCTGGGAGCCGTTCTTCTTCGTCTGGTTCTGCGCCGACGAGGCTAGGGCTCTGAAGGGGGTGCGTGGCGACCTCTACTGGGCGTCCGCGTTCGAGGGCTTCCGCGATCTGCTGGCAAGGTTCACGCCCGATCGGCCCGAGCGGCTGGCCGACCCTTACTTTGCGCGCTGCGAGCCCGAGGAACTGCTTATCGATGAGATCGAGGCGATTTGGGCGGCCGTCGCCGAACGGAACGACTGGTCGGCGTTCGAGGCCAAGCTCACCTCGATCGAGGCTGCACGGTTGGCTTGGCAGCTACCCCTTCAGGGGACCTGAGCGGCGGGTCGGGCGCGTGAGGCCCACTGGGCCAGCACCACGCCGAACAGCGCGACCGCGGCGCCGGCGGCCTGCAGGGGGCCGATGGCCTCGGCGAACAGCACCCAGCCCAGCCAGGCGGCGACCACCGGCTGCACCAGCACCACGACCGAGGCTGTGGCCGTAGGTAGGCGGCCCATGGCCCAGGCGATCGAGCCTTGGCCAGCCACATGCATCAGGCCGAGGCCCAGGCACGCGCCCCAGCCGTTTAGGCCCAGGGGCAGGACCTGCTCGCCGGAGACCAACGCCGCGATCAGCAGCAGCGGCATGCCGACGATGGTCGACCAGAACATCAGCAGGCTGGCGCTTTCCGTCTTTCGCCCCTCGGCGATGGCCAGGAAGTAAAGCGCGTACCAGAAGGCCGTCGTCGCCGAGAGCAGGTTGCCCAGCGGCGGGTTTACCAGGTGGTCGCCGCCGCCTTTGCCGAACGCCATCATCCAGGCGCCGCCCACAGCTACGGCTACCGCCAGCAGGAAGAGCGCGCGTGGCCTCTGCTTGAGGAAGATCCAGGCGAAGGCGGTCACCACGACCGGCGTCAGGTTCGACAGCACCGTGGCGTTGGTCACCGAAGTGTACCTGATCCCGTAGTGCCAGAAGCCCAGGTCGAAGGTGAAGGCCAGGCCCGCCAGCAATGCCATCCTCGACGGCTTGGCGAGCGGCCCGTTGGTGCGGCGCGTCATCGCCGCCAGTAGCGGCATGGCGAAAGCCAGGCGCCAGAATCCGGCCGCCGCCGGCCCGGTCTCGGTCAGGCGCACGAAGATCGGCGAGAGGCCGATGACACAGGCGCCAAACACCAGCACCGCCAGCGCGCGCCAGCGCGGCGCGCCCGCCGCGGCCATCCCCTCAGTCAAAGCCCATCTCCGCCCGCAGTTCGGCGGCTGTCATACCCGCTTCGCGCAGGGACCGCAGCGTTTGGGCGCCGTCGCGCTTGGCGAAGCGCCGCCCGTCCGGGCCGGTGAGCAGGCGGTGGTGGCTATAGGTCGGGGTCGGGAGGCCGAGCAGCGCCTGCAACAAGCGCTGGACATGGGTCGCTTCGAACAGGTCTTCGCCACGTATCACATGGGTAACACCCTGCAGGGCGTCATCGCGGACCACGGCCAGGTGGTAGGCGACACCAACATCCTTGCGGGCCAGCACCACGTCGCCGCCGAGCGCCGGTCTCGCCTGGATGGCGCCGCGGCCTGCCTCGACGAAGCTCAGGTTTTCGAAACCGCCAAGCGCCTGCTCGGCCGCGTCCAAAGACAGCCGCCAAGCATAGGCCTCCCCGTCCTCCAGCCGGCGCTGTTCCTCAGCTGCGGGCAGCGGCGATCCGCGCCAGGCCTCCATGGCGCCGTGGGGTGCGGCCTCGATGGCTTCGGCGATCTCGCGGCGGGTGCGGAAGCAGCGGTAGAGCAGGCCGCGCCCGGCCAGGTTGTCGAGGGCAACCTGGTAGTCGGCCATGTGGTCGGACTGGCGACGGACCGGAGTTTCCCAGTCGAGTCCCAGCCAGGCAAGGTCCTCGAGAATCGCGGCCTCGTACTCCGGCCGGCAGCGGGTCCGGTCGATGTCCTCAAGGCGCAGTATGAAACGGCCGCCCGCATCTCGCGCGGCCCGGTGGGCGCAAAGCGCGGAAAAGACGTGGCCCCGGTGCAAGTTACCGGTGGGCGAGGGCGCGAAGCGGGTGACGTACACCCGGGGTGGTCTAGCTCTCGTGGTGGCGGTGCGACAGACCCATGTGGTTGAAGACTGCGCGGTAGAAGGCGGTCTCGCCGCCGACCTCGGCCTTCAAGTGCTCGAATTGCTTGAAGCCCGACATTTCGGCCAGGCCGTGCGCTGCGCACCAGGCGGCGATGGTGGCCAGTTCAAGGTCGGCCTGGGACGTGGGGTCGGCGCCGGCCTCGATCAGGGTGTCGCGCACCTTGCAGTAAGGGCTGTCGTCGCCGTCCTGCATCTGTTCCGGGAAGGCTTCCTTGTCGCGGGCGGTGTCGTACATCACACGATAGAGGGCGGGGTTCCTGGTGGCGAAGGTGACGTAGGCGACCCCGATCTCGGTCATGGCCGCGTGGATCGAAGGCGCCGCGGCCTTGGCGGCGACGATCGCCTCGTCCAGCAGCATCCAGCCCTCGCCGGCGACAGCGTCCAGGAGTTCGCCTTTGTCCTTGAAGTGATGGTAGGGCGCGGCCGGGCTGACGCCGGCCTCTCTCGCCACCGCGCGGAGCGAAAGAGCGCTGGGGCCCTCGGCTTCCAGGAGCCGGCGCGCCGCGTCGATCAGAGCCCGACTGAGGTCGCCGTGGTGATAGGGCCGGGCTTCGGCGGTTTGAGATTCTCTCATAAGGCTCACTCTAAAACTCTATCTGGGGGCCGTAAAGATATCTTGACGATGCTAAGATACATCCCATCTTAGCATTGTTCAAATAACGAAACGCCCCGCTCCCCAAGGGGTTCAAATTCAAAGGTGTGTGTCATGTCTCTAGCTGCATTCTCCAAGTTCGAACGGTTCTTGGATCGGGTCGTCCCCGCCCTTTTCGTCGGTCTTGGCTTGTGGGTCACCGCCGCGCTCGCATCCGTCGGCCTCTGATCTCCACACTCTGCCGGCAGAGAAAGGGCCCCCACCGGGGCTCTTTTTCGTTGTGGGTCAGCGGGGCCTACGCCCATGAATTGAATACTATCGAATTCAGTATTTTATTGATTTCGTTAATTGTGAAAATTGCTCATGGCTATGGCGGCGCCAGGGCGTAGGCGCTTCAAAACCGTTGCTGCAATGCAACATGCATAAACGCATAGCAGTACGGCGTAAAACGCTATCTAGGCATCGTTTAGATAAGTGCTATCTGAACATCGTCCACATCGGACAGGGCGACTGGATTTCCCGGCGCCGAACCAAGACAAGGAATATGACGATGCCTTTCAAGATGAACCGGATACTGGACGCCGTGGTTTCTTTCGCGATCGTGGCCCTGGGCCTGACCATCGCCGGCGCCACCGCCTTCATGGGCGCCTAAGTCGAGATGCGTTGCCGATGAGCCTCGCCCCACCGAGCGTGAGGGCGAGGCGACCGGCTCCGTCATGGAGATGTCTCCGAATCTGTCCTATGGTGCCTCTCGCAGCGATGACCGCGCTGGCGCGACGCGAATGAGGGCCTAGTCTTCAGTCCACAAGCGTACTCTTTCAGCGCCCTGGAGCGCTCCGCCCCACTAAGGCTGGGGAGGACCTGCGATGCAGGTTCTTAGCCATCCGCCTTCGGGCTCACCTGCACTTGTGCTCAACGCCGACTACCGGCCGCTCAGCTATTACCCCCTATCCCTCTGGCCGTGGCAGGACGTCATCAAGGCGGTCTTCCTCGATCGCGTCGACGTGGTCTCCACCTATGACCAGGTGGTGCATTCACCGTCGTTCGAGATGAAGCTGCCAAGTGTCATCGCGCTCAAGAGCTACGTCACTCAGGACCGGCCGCCTGCCTTCACGCGGTTCAACCTGTTCCTGCGCGACGCCTTCACCTGCCAATACTGCCATGCGGCCGAAGACCTCACGTTCGACCACGTGATCCCGCGCTCGCGGGGCGGGCGCACCACCTGGGAAAACATCGTGACCGCCTGCGCCCGCTGCAATCTGACCAAGGGCGGCCGCACCCCGCGCGAGGCCAACATGCATCCGCGCCATACGCCGCAGCGGCCCTCGGCCTACGAGCTGCAGGAACACGGCCGCCGCTTCCCGCCGAACCACCTCCACCAGAGCTGGCTTGACTACCTCTACTGGGACATTGAGCTGGAGGCTTAGGGCTTCACGCCGTTCAGGCGGCGCGTTCGAAGGTCGCGGGAGGTCCGTCCGGGTCGGCTCTTGTGAGCCGGACGCGGAGGTCCTCGCCAGGCGCGGCGCCCGGCG
>JBBREC010000044.1:0-23016 GCA_038203295.1 Caulobacterales bacterium | reverse complement strand
CCCGCAAGATCGAGGTCGCCGACCTTAGGGACGCGCTGAAGAAGGGGATGGCCGACGTGGGGGCGACCCGCGACGACATCCTGTTCATCGGGTTGATCTCTCCCGTCGCGGGCCTGGTGATGGCCAGGCTCGCCTTCAGCCAGGACCTGCTGCCGCTGGTCTTCCCGCTGGCCTCGGGCTTCGCCCTGATCGGCCCGGTCGCCGCCATCGGCCTCTATGAACTCAGCCGCCGGCGCGAACAGGGTGACCACGTGAACTGGCTTGCCGCCTTCGGCGTGTTCCGTTCGCCCGCCCTGTCGTCGATCCTGGGCCTCGGCGCCATCCTGCTCGGGCTGTTCCTGATCTGGCTGGGGGTCGCCTACGAGATCTACCTCCTGAACCTGGGCGGGGATGGGCCGCAGACCCTCGCGGGCTTCGAGCAGAGCGTGTTCCACACCCCTGGCGGCTGGATGATGATCGGGGCGGGCTTCGGTATCGGCTTTTTGTTCGCCATGCTGGCGTTTGCGATCAGTGTCGTCTCGTTCCCGCTGCTGCTCGACCGCGATGTCGGCGTGTGGCGCGCGATCGGGACATCACTCCGCGTGGTGGCGGCCAACCCGGTGGTGATGCTGCTCTGGGGCGCGATCGTCGCCGGCGCCCTGGCGCTGGGATCGATACCAGCGCTGGTGGGGCTGATCTTCGTGGTCCCCGTGCTCGGACACGCCACCTGGCACCTCTACCGCAAGGCCATCGCCTAGGGGCGCACGGCCTCGCCCGCCTCCAGGATCTGTCCGACCTGGGTGTCCCAGGTGTGGTGGGCGAGCGTGGCTGCCTTGGCGGACCGGGCATAGGCCCAGCAGCGCTGCGGGTCGGCGGCGAGCGCCTGCAGTTGATCCATGCCGCCGGCGAGGTCTTTCCAGCGGAAGAGCTCGATGTTCCGGCCCGGCTCGAAGACCAGCGCGTAGTAGCGGCTGAAATCGGAGAAGCTCGCCGCGCCGGCCACGGCGGCGGAGAATGGCCGCTCGTGCGAGCCCGCGCCGAAGTTGCCGTTGGTGTTCAGCACGAGGCGTGAACCCGCCATCAACTCGGTCATCCGGGTCATCTCGACGGCGCCTTCATAGACAGGGTCGCGGAACCGATGGAGCTGGCTTTCCCACCCCTGGCCGCAGATATGCAGGCGTAGCCCTGTCTCGGCCACCGCCTGCAGGAACTGGAAGCGGCGGGCCTGGCGCACCTCCAGGTCGATCAGCCCGGCAGCCTCTCGTGGCCCGGTCATGGCCGGGTCGGCGGGGTCGAGGCCGCGGGCGGCCAACACCGCGTCCAGCGCTTCCAGCGGCGGCATCCATTCGACCGAAAGGGCGAGGTCGATGGCGTCCTGGAACAGCTGGCGCGCCGGCCCCTCGACGCCCGCCAGCAGATCCGTCGGCGCCTGAAAGCTCCCCGACCACAGCACCTCGATCGGCCGCCGCGCGACGAAGTCCGCCAGGGTCGCGTCGTCTGGTGCGGGCGCGCCCACGGCTGGATGCGGGAAGAAGTCGATGTGGTCGAAGCGGTCGGCGCCATAAAGCGACCGCACGCCCTCGACCTGGGTGGGGTCGACCAGCAGCACGGCCGTGGCCCTGGGCGTCGCCTTCAGCCGGGCCAGCTGGCTGAAGATGTAGTCGGTGTGCCAGACCACATGCGGCGCGCCGTAGAGATCGCTGAGCGTGCGCCCCAGGCTGTCGCGGAATTCGCCCCCGATGTTGATCGTGAAGACCAGAGCGGCCCTGGCCAGGGGAGCGTGGGCCAGCAGCCGGGGTCCGGCGTCGGCAACGTCGCCGACGTCCAGCATGTCCACCTTGTGACCCTGCCGCCGGAAGGCCGCCGCCGCTTCGTCGGCAAACAGGCGGGTGCCGCCGTATTGCGACTGGCCCTTGATCATCGAGATGCGCATCGCTCGGTCAGTCGTCTCCGCGCTTGGTCTTCATCCAGGCCCGCGCGGACTTCTGGCGCGAGATCCAGACCTTCTTGCTGGCGATGGCGGCGCGGGGGTCTTCCTTGCGGACCTCGTGGGCCATTTCGCCCTGCAGCTTCTGGAAGCTGCGCCAGCGGTCAGGATCCAGCGTCCCGTCGGCGAGCGCCGCGCGCACCGCGCAGCCCGGTTCCTTGCCGTGGGCGCAGTCGCGGAACTTGCAGCCCTCCGCCAGCCGCTCGACCTCGGCGGTGATCTCGGCAAAGGCCGCGGCGACGCCGGCTTCCGCATCCCAGAGCGCCAGCTCGCGCATGCCCGGCGTGTCCAGGATCAGGGCGCCCGACGGCAGCAGGATCAGTTCGCGGTGGGTGGTGGTGTGGCGGCCATGGGC
The DNA here is from genome assembly GCA_038203295.1 of Caulobacterales bacterium. GTDB lineage: Bacteria > Pseudomonadota > Alphaproteobacteria > Caulobacterales > Caulobacteraceae > Phenylobacterium. The sequence continues at coordinate 20,695 of JBBREC010000044.1, read as the reverse complement.
GTCGTCCTCGCGGATCTCCTTGGTCGCCATCCTCTCGACGCCGGCCAGCGCGTTGACGAGCGTCGACTTGCCCACCCCCGAGGAGCCCAGCAGCACCGCGGTCTTCCCGGGCGCCAGTAGGGCTGACAGCTCCGCCAGCCCCTGTCCGGTGCGCACCGAGACGGCCAGCACCGGCGCCCCCGCGGCGATCTGCTTAACCGAGGCCACCAGCGCCTCGACGTCATCGCTGGCGTCGGCCTTGGTCAGCAGGAAAACCGGCTGGGCGCCGCTCTCGTATGCCGTGGCCAGATAGCGTTCCAGGCGTCGCAGGTTGAGGTCGGCGTTGAGGGAGGCGGCCAGCAGGGCCATGTCGACGTTGGCGGCCACTACCTGCATGTCCTTCGCCGTGCCGGCCGCCATGCGGGTGAAGGCGGTGGCGCGGGGCAGGATGGCGGCGATGACCGCGGCGTCGCCCTTCATCTCCACCGCCACCCAGTCGCCGGTGACGGGATAACTTCCCTCGCGCGCCTCATGGGCGAAGCGGCCGGAGATGCGGCCTTCGATTTCGCCGCTGTCGGTCGCAAGACGATAGAGGTTGCGCTGCTGGACGATGACGCGGGCGGGGACCAGGCCCGCGTCCGCGTGGAGCTTGAAGTCGTTCTGGAGCTGGTCGCTCCAGCCATAGTTGCTGAGCAATGTCAGGGTTTCCTTGAGGGTTCGAAGCCGGTCAGGCGTCGCTCGCGGAATCCCGTCTTTTCGAAAGGATCGGCTGTCTTAGGCAGCACGCACGGCGACGCGGCGAAGGGCTGTGGCAATGGGCGTCGACATCACATCCTCCTCGTTTCCGGTTCGCATCAATGCGTCGGGAGAGCTTGGCGACAAGCGCCCGGCGGGTCAAGAAGGACGATAAGCCGGAGTTCCTGAGAGCCATGTCCGACCCCACCGACGTCGTCATGAACGACAAGACCCACCGTTTCGAGGTCACCCTGGGCGAGGATGTCGCCTTCGCCGAGTACCGGCTGTTCCGGGACCACATCACCCTGCCGCACACCGTCGTGCCCGACGCCTTCGCCGGCAAGGGCGTGGCGAGCGCGCTCGCGAAGGCCGCGTTCGGCTATGCCCGCGAGCATCACCTGACGGTGAAGCCGACGTGCTCGTTCATGGCCGGCTACATCACCAAGCACCCGGAATACCACGACCTCGTGCACCCCGATTTCCGTGAGAAGCTGCGGTTAGGCTAACCCCAGCCGATCGCCGCCTCGCCGCGCAGGATCGCCTCGACGGCGGGCGTGTGCTTGCCACCCTCGCGGTCGTGCAGCACCAGGGGCGGCAGCAGCTTCAGCGGCGCCTTGCCGGTCTTGATGGCGCGGACCAGCACCCGCTTGGCTGGCTGGTCGGCGAAGGGCGCGATCGGTAGGATCTGGATCGAGCCCGCCTTGGGCGCCAGCAGCGCCAGGATGTCGCCCAGCCGGTCGGCGCGATGGATCAGGGTGATGGTCCCGCCCTCGCGCACCGCCTTCGACAGGAAGCCGATCCAGGCTTCCAGCCCGTCATCGGCCATCCAGGCGCCGCGCCGCTCGGCGGCGGGGCCGCGCAGGGCGTCGGGATCGTCGAAGAAGGGCGGATTGGTGATGGCCGCATCGAAGGGTTCCAGCCCGAGCGTGGAAAACCGCACCGCCACATCGCCCTCGACCGCCTCGACGCGGTCCTGCAGGCCGTTCAGGGCGATGTTCTCCCGGGCGAGCGCCAGGGCGGCGGTGTCCCGCTCGATGCCGGTGAAGCGCGCGCTCGTCCGGCGCATGGCCGCCGCCAGCAACGCGCCGCCAGCGCCGCAGCCCGCCTCGACCACCCGCGCGCCCGGGACGGCGTCACAGGCGGCCGCCAGCAGGGCCGCATCTAGCCCGGCGCGGTAGCCGCGCACCGGCTGCCGAAGCTTCACGCGGCCGTCCAGCACGCTGTCCTCGGTGGTGTCGTCCATGTGCTGAAGGCCTTGAAGTAACGTACTGAATGCGCGGGCGTCGCTTGACCGTGCCCTATCGCGTAACCATTGTCCCACGCAACGGCTTCCGCCTCCCCGGAACGCCGCAATAGCCAGGAGTTCGAGGTCCCGTTTGGACGTCGCCACACGCCCCGCTGCCGTCATAAAGCCGCCGTCGCTCGACGCTCTGCTTGAGCTTGCCCGGCCGGATATGGCTGCCGTCGACGCTCTGATCCGCAAGCATATGGACAGCCCCGTGCCGGTGATTCCGGCTCTGGCGGACCATCTGATCGCGGGATCGGCCAAGCGCCTGCGTCCGCTGCTCACTGTTGCGGCGGCGCGGCTGGCCGGCGCGCGCGATGACGCCTGCCTGAAACTGGCCGCGGCCGTCGAGTTCATTCACACCGCCACCCTGCTGCACGACGACGTGGTGGATTCGTCCCAGTTGCGTCGCGGCCGGGTCGCCGCGCATTTGATCTGGGGCGCGCCATCGTCGGTGCTGGTCGGCGATTTCCTGTTCGCCCGGGCCTTTGAGTTGATGGTCGGCGCGCGCTCGATGCCGGCGCTGGAGATCTTGGCCCGCGCCAGCCGCGTGATCGCCGAGGGCGAGGTGCTGCAACTGACCCGCGCGCACGACCTGGACCTCAGCCAGGAGGTCTACCTGGAGATCATCAAGGCCAAGACCGCCGAGCTGTTCGCCGCCGCCGCCGAGGCCGGCGCGGTGTCCGCAGGCGCCTCGCCGGACCGCTGCAAGGCGCTGCGCAGGTTCGGCCAGGATCTGGGGTTGGCGTTCCAGCTCGTAGATGACGCGCTCGACTATTCCGGCGATAGCGAAACCCTGGGCAAGAATCCGGGCGACGACTTCCGCGAAGGCAAGGCCACCCTGCCGCTGCTGCTGGCCATGGTCCGCAGCGGGCCCGCCGAGCGCGATTTCTGGATCCGCACCATCGACCGCCGCGACCAGACCGACGCCGACTTCGAGCGCGCCCGTGAGCTGATGGTGGAGACCGGCGCCCTGGACTCGACCCTGGACCTGGCCGCGGACCATGCGGCGAACGCCAAGGCGGCGCTCGTTGATTTCCCGACCAATAGCTGGCGTCCAGCTCTCGAAGACCTCGCCGACTTCGCGGTCGCCCGTAGGGCCTGAGGCCGCTCAGCCCGGCCCGATCATGTTCTCGGGCCGCACCACGGCGTCGAATTCCGCGTTGGTGACGTAGCCGCCTCCGACCGCTTCCTCGCGCAGCGTGGTGCCGTTCTTGTGGGCGGTCTTGGCGATCTTGGCGGCGTTGTCGTAACCGATGGACGGGGCCAGTGCGGTCACAAGCATCAGCGAACGCTCGAGGTTCAGCTTGATGTTGTCCTCGCGGGCCTCGGTGCCCACGACCATATTGTCGGTGAAGGAGATGGCTGCGTCGCTCATCAGCCGGCAGGACTGCAGGAAGTTGTAGGCCATCACCGGGTTGAAGACGTTGAGCTCGAAGTGACCCTGGCTGCCGGCGAAGGCGATCGAGGTCTGGTTGCCCATGATGTGGGCGCAAACCATGGTCAGGGCTTCGGCCTGGGTCGGGTTCACCTTGCCGGGCATGATCGAAGAGCCGGGTTCGTTCTCGGGCAGGGCCAGTTCGCCGAGGCCCGCGCGGGGGCCGGAGCCGAGGAACCGCAGGTCGTTGGCGATCTTGAACAGCGCGCCGGCGGCGGCGGTCAGCGCCCCGTGGCTGAACACCATGGCGTCGTGGGCCGCCAGCGCCTCGAACTTGTTGGGGGCGGTGACGAAGGGCAGGCGGGTGATCCCCGCGATCCGCTCGGCGACCTTTTCGGCGAAGCCCACCGGCGCGTTGAGGCCGGTGCCCACCGCCGTCCCGCCTTGCGCAAGTTCGTAGAGGCCAGAGAGGGTCACCTTGATCCGGCGGACCGACATGGCGATCTGGTGCGAATATCCGCCGAACTCCTGGCCAAGGGTCAGGGGAGTGGCGTCCTGGGTGTGGGTGCGGCCGATCTTGATGATATGGGCGAACTGCTTGCTCTTCGCCGCCAGCGCGGCGTGCAGGTGCTCGAGGGCCGGCATCACGCTGCGAGCCACTTCCTCGGCGCAGGCGATGTGCATCGCCGTCGGGTAGGTATCGTTCGACGACTGGCTCATGTTGACGTGGTCATTGGGGTGCACGGGCGTCTTGGACCCCATGACGCCGCCCAGCATCTCGATGGCGCGGTTCGAGATCACCTCGTTGGCGTTCATGTTCGACTGGGTGCCGGAGCCCGTCTGCCAGACCACCAGCGGGAAGTGGTCGTCGAGCTTGCCATCGATGACCTCCTGGGCTGCGGCCACGATGGCGTCGGCGATCTTCGGGTCGAGCCGGCCCAGCGCCGTGTTGGCCTGGGCGGCCGCCTGCTTGACCACGCCCAACGCGCGGATCACCGGGATGGGCTGTTTTTCCCAGCCGATCTTGAAATTCTGCAGGGAGCGCTGCGTCTGCGCGCCCCAGTACCGGTCGGCGGAGACCTCGATCGGGCCGAACGTGTCGGTTTCGGTGCGGGTCGCGGTCATCGGCGGCTCCTTCTGGCAGATGCGGCGGTCTAGCTTCCGCCGGCCCGCGCCGCAACGGGCGTGGCGCGTGACGGCGCGTGACGGTATAGCTGCGGCGTCCTGTCTGGAGCCCGCGCCATGATCGTCGCCACCACCAACGACCTCCCCGGATACCGCATCACCAGCGTCATCGGCGTGGTCCGCGGGATCACCGTGCGCTCGCGCAGCGTGGTCGGAAACCTGGGCGGGGCGATCCAGTCGATCTTCGGCGGCAACCTGTCAATCTACACCGACCTGGCCGAGCACGCCCGGCGAGAGGCCTATGACCTGCTGGTCGACCACGCCCGCAACGCCGGCGCCGATGCCGTGATCGCCATGCGTTACGACGCCAACGAGATCATGGAGGGCATCACCGAGGTGCTCGCCTATGGCACCGCGGTCAAAGCCGAGAAGCTCTAGCCCTGCGCGTGGATGAGGGCTGGACTCAGCACGGCAAGGTCCGCGTCCGCGAGGCCGAGGGTGTCATGGAGGTGGTGGTCGACGGCCTGACCACCCAGTCAAAATACTACCAGCCGCTGATCTACGAGTTTTTCCGCAAGGCCTGGCGCGGTTCTCGCCCCGCCTGGGGTGATTTCGCCGTCGACATCCGCATGGAATATGTGGGCGATCCGCCGTGGCTCGATCTCGACAACCTGGCCAAGGCCATTCTCGACGCCATCAAGGGCTACGCCTTCCATGACGACGCCCAGGTGGCCCGCCTGCTGGTGGAGCGCGTCCCCGGCGAGCGTGAACGGATTCTCGTCAGCGTGCGCAGGCTGCCCGACCCGCCCGCCCGGGGCGGGGCCTAGAATTGAAAACGGCCGCGCCCTGGTGGGGCGCAGCCGCTTCGACCCGTCCCGGGGTACGAAACGATTAGCGGTACTGTTGCAGACGCGTGGTGCGCAGGCCGGCCAGGCCGTGACGGTCGATGGACCGCTGCCAGGCCAGGAACTCTTCCGACGTCAGCCGATAGCGTTCCAGCGCATCCTCGAGCGAGAGCAGGCCGCCACGAACCGCTGCGACGACTTCCGCCTTGCGGCGGATGACCCACCGGCCCGTCTCGGGCGGCGGCAGATCGTTCATCGTCAACGGCGCACCCGTGGGGCCAATGACATAGGCCTCTCCGCGGCTGTTCGTGCGCGTTTGCTGTTGCTGCAACATGGCTTTACGCCTTTCCGACCATCACTGTTGATGGAGAACATAGCGTGTGGCTCCTAACAGCGGCTGAATCTGGATAGTAAAGAAACAACTAAACAAAATTTCGTTGTGTACTAAAACGACACATGTTTCATGTTCCCAGTAGTTAATTCACATTAATATTCGTTACTATCGCTTGATGTTGATGAGTTCATCCAACATCTGGTCAGCGGTGGTGATGATCTTTGAGGATGCTGAATAAGCTTTCTGGGTCGAGATCAGTCCCGTAAACTCTGCCGACAGGTCGACGGTCGAGGACTCGAGGCTGGAGGGCGAAATTTTGCCCGCGCCTCCGAGGCCCGCTTCCTTGATCACCATCTGGCCCGCCGGAATGGAGCTGATGTAAGCGTTGCCGCTGATGGCCTTGAGCCCATCCGAGTTGGGGAAGGTGGCGACGGCGATCTTGGCGATGTTGCGGGTCTGGCTGTTGTCGAAGATCGCCGAGACGATCCCGTCCTCGCCGACACTCACGCCGACCACATTGCCGACGCCCGCGCCGTTGGACGTCACCGTCTTCACGGTTGAGGTCGCGGCGTATTGGGTGAGATTGGCGAGGTCATAGGTGACCGAGGAAGCCGCGATGCCCTGGGCCAGCGACCAGCTCGGCGCCGCGCCGCTCGATGCGGCCAACGCTATCGTCGGGGCCGCGCCTGCCGCGCCGAACAGGGTGGAGGTGGTCAGGTCGATGGCGCCGGTCGGCGTGAACATCACCTGGCCCTTGGCGAGCTGGCCAGGGCGAAAGCCGGCCGCTGAGGTCACGTCCGACGCCGGGATTGCGTAGATTTCAGCGTCCCACACATTCGGGGCCGACGAATTCTTCAGGAAGGCCATCGCGAACTTGTGGCTGCCGCCCTGGGAGTCGATCACCGTCATCTCGGTGGTGAAGTCGGGCTTGGTGCCGGTCGCCGCGCCCGCCGCGTAGTCGGTCATCGAGGCGTTGGTGGTGCCGAGGTAGGTCGCCGGCACCGCGGGCGGGCCCAAGGCGCCGGCGGCGGCCGAGAGCACCTGGTCTGCGTTCAGGTTGGCGCTGAGCGCGACGCTGGTGGTCTGCTGGACGGCGGCCCCCAGGTTCTTGACGTTGATTGAGGCCAGCTTGTTGAGATCTGACGGATTGACGTCGAAAGTCCCGTTGGCCAGCAGCGGCCAGCCCTGAAGGTAGAGACCGGAGCCGTTGACCAGGAAGCCGTCCTTGTCGACGTTGAACGAGCCGGCGCGGGTGAAGAGCCGAGGATCGGATGGTGTCAGGTTCGCGCCCTTCTCTGCACCGACGAAGAAGCCGTCGCCGGAGATCGCCAGGTCCGTCGCAGACGACGAGCTCTGGATCAGGCCCTGCTGGCTGACGTACTGGCGGGTGACGCCCTGCACGCCGCCGGCGGAATAGCGCCCAGCCACCGACTGCGATGTCACCAGGTCGGCGAAGTTCACGGCGTTACGCTTGTAGGCGGTGGTGTTGACGTTGGCGATGTTGTCGGAGATGGCCGCCAGCGCCGAAGAGTTGGCCACCAGGCCGGAAACACCGGCCAGCAGTGCCGAATTGATGCTCATGGGAGGTTCCGTTCTTTCCTAGGTTTCCGCTTCGCGCGGATGCCGGCGGCCGCCAGGGTCGTCACGGCGGGCGGCTTTGTGCCGCCCGGTTGATGGGGGGAGCTCCGGCGGCTCATCAGCCGGCCGCCGGGGTTGTGGTCGGTGTGGTGGTTGTCGCGGTGGATGTGTCCGCCGGATTGGTGACGCTGGTGACCGTGCCCCAGGGCAGCTTGCCGCCGTTCACCGTGATGTAGGTCTGACCGTCGAGCTGTTCGACGCCGGTGACTCGTCCCTTGACGTAGTTGGTCGAGGTCACCGCCGTGCCGGTGGCGTCCTTTGCGGTTACGCGCAGGGTGTAGACGCCGGCCGGCATGGTGTTGCCGTTCAAGTCCTTGCCGTTCCACGAGAACGCGTGGTCGCCGGCCTTGTTGTCGGTGGCCGCCTGGGAATGGACGATCGCGCCCTTGGAGTTCAGGACCTCGACCTTGGTGTCGGCAGCGTCGAGCTTCAGCTTGTAGACCCATTGGGCCTTGCCGTTGCTGAGCTGGGCGTCATCGCTGACCGCGCTGACGTCCTTGCCGATCAGGCTGACGGCGCTGGAGATCCCCGAGCCGGTGTTGGCGACCAACTGCTTCAGGAGGTCGTTGGAGGCCAGTTGCTGTTCGACGCCGGTCATCTGCACGAGCTGCTGCGTGAACTGGTTGGAATCCAGCGGCGACAGCGGATCCTGGTTCTTCAACTGGGTGGTGAGCAGGCTGAGGAAGGTGGAGAAGTTGTCGGCCAGGCGCGCCTTGCCGAGCGCCGTGGCGTCCTGCCTGGTGGGCGTCGCGGTTGCCGGCGTCTGAGTTGCGGAGTTTACAGTCATGATGTCCTCAGATCCGTACGTCGACGCCTGAGATCAGGCCTCGACGAAGGTTGAGCGCGCCGCTGACGGCCGATTGTGCGGCTCCGTCGGCGGTGGCGAGCGCCTGCTGGAAAGCTCGGCCGCGGAAGGCCTGACCGGCGTTGCTGTCGGCTTGCTGCTGCTGAGCCTGGCGGCCCTGACCGCGGTCGCCGGCGACGTCAAAGGAGAGCCCGCCGGAAAGGTCGAACCCGGCCTGCTCCAGATGGCGCTGCAGTTCGCTGGCCCGGGCGCGCAGCTCGGCGGCTGCGGCGGGCGTATCGAAGGTCATCGCCGCGCTCATGCGGCCCGTCGCGCCGATCTCCATGCGCACGTCCACCCGGCCCAGGCCCTGGGGATTGAGCTCAAGGTCGAAGCGTGTCGAGCGGCCTTCCAGTTTCTTGGCGATCTGGGCGGCCAGGTTGGCGACGGTCTGGGGCGAGCCCCGAACGGGGATGGTCCCGGCGTGGATGAGGGTCGAGGCGTTGGTTGTCGAGGCCGTGGCGCCGCCGGCGTCGGCCGAGCCTGCGGGGGTATCTGCCGCTTCGGTCTTGGCCTCCATCGTGCTGGTCTGCGCCGCGTGATCCTCGGCGCCGCCCTTGGGCGCGCCGTCGGCGACAGGAGCCACAGCTGAGGCGCCGGGTTTCATCATGGCCGGGGGGTCCGCGTCGGCGCGGGTGTGTTCGCCGCGCACGGGCTTAGCGCCTTGGGCCTTGTCCTTGGTCGCGACGGGAGCGGCGGCTGCCGGGGCGGTCTCTTCGGCGAGCCTGACGCCGGCCTGAGATGTGGTTTGGCCCTGAGCGGCGGCGGCCAGGGCTGCGGTGTCGGCGGGGAGCGGCGACGGCGACTGCGGTTCGGCGGCGGGCGCCGGTGCGGCCGCGGGCTGCGCCGCAACGCGGGTGGGCTGCGCTGCTTCAGGTCGGGCGGCGACGGACGCCTCCAGCCTGGCGAGGTTGCCCGCGGCGCCGGCGTTGGGATCGGGCAAGGGCCGGCCGGCGGCGATCCTGGTCTCGGCGGACCGGGCCCCGCCTTCAGTGGTTGCGACTTGGGGTTCTTCTTGGGGGAAGCCAGGAACCACGGCCTTGGCGGAGCCCTTGCCGTCGCTGACGACCGCAGCGGCCTCGCCGCCTGAAGCTGTCGTGTCGACAGCAGGCGCTGGACCGTTGGCGATCGGCGCCACGGCGACCGGCATGCCCAGGCCCGTGTTGTAGGCGGCGAGCGCCGCGGCGGCGGCCTCGGCGGCCTTGATGTCCTCCGGAGTCTTGGCGGGCGCGACGTCACCGGCGGCCGCCGGGACGCCTTCCCCCTCGGTCAGCACGGACTCCGCGTCCTTGCCGGACTTCGTGTTGACGCCTGGCGCCACCGCGCCCGGCTGCGGCTGGGCGCCGAAGAAGGTGGCCAACAGCGCCTCGAACCCGGCCAACGGCCCCTTCGCCTGACCGGCCGCCTGGGACGCGGCGGCGCCTGTCGCGGCAGCAGGGCCGGTCGATGGAGGCGGGGCGGCATTGAGCGCAGACGCGGACATCTATGGAGCCTTGGGGGACGGGTCTTGGGGGAGCGCCTGCTGCGCCGGTCTATTCGGTGGAGATGGAGCAACCTTTGCGCCAGATCGTCAGTGTATTGTTTAATAAGGGAAAACTGTCCCAAGCTTGCAGGAGTAGTGGCGGCCGGCGGCGTAAATTGCCGGGCTATCCGCGGTCCGATGGGGCGTTCCCTGCCGCCCTCGGCACCCTGGGAACCCAGGAGCCAGGCGCGTTTGGGGCGCTCTTGCCTACGCGCGGTGAGAGTGTGGCCGGCGCCGGAGCCATCTGGCCCAGGTCTTGCGCCACTGATTGTGAACCCAATGGCCCGTGAAAGGGAGTTCGTTGAAAACTATGATGTTTTTTGAGCCCCTCACGTGGGCGTTCCTCACGGCCTCGGCAGAATCCGCCGAGCCGTGCGTCAGCCTTTGCCGGGCAGAGAGTTAAGAGATGTCGCTCACCAGCGTCCTGAAAAGCGCGACTTCGGGCCTGATGGCCGCCCAGACCGGGCTGCGGACGGTCTCGGACAATATCGCCAACGTCAACACGCCCGGCTATGTTCGCAAGACCATCAAGCAGGAGCAGCTGGTCGTCGACGGCGCCGGGATGGGCGTCAATGTCACGGGCATCACCCGGGTCACCGACCAGTACCTGCAACTTGCCAGCCTGACCGCGGCCTCGGACTCCAGCCGCTGGGACATCACTTCCAAGTTCCTCGACAACGCCCAGAGCCTGTTCGGTGACCCGTCCGACACCAGTTTCTTCTTCAACCGCCTGGACGAGATCTTCGCCAACTTCGCCGGCGCTGCGGACGATCCGTCCTCAGCCCTGCTGCGCACCCAGGCGATCTCGACGACCCAGGATTTCCTGGGCGAAGCCGATCGCATCAACACCCAGATCAACCAGCTTGCCGGCACGGTCGATGGGCGGGTGGTCGACAGCGTCTCGCGCGCCAACGACCTGCTCACCCAGATCAACAAGCTGAACACCGACATCAGCCGCGCCAAGGTGGTCAGCTCCGACAGCTCGGGCTCGGAGAACATCCAGGCCCAGCTGCTTGATGAGCTGTCCGGGCTGATGAGCATCAAGGTGGATGGGCGCACCGGCGGCGGCGTGAACGTTCGCTCGCCGGAAGGCGTGCTGTTGGCCGGCGACAACGCCGCCGTCCTTACCTACGTGCGCACGGACAGCACGCGCGGCTACATCGCCGCCCAGACCGGCACGGCGGGCAATCCGCAACCGATCCAGGTCAATGGCGGCGAGATCCGCGGCCTTCTGGACCTTCGCGACGAGAAGCTGCCTGGCCTGTCAGATCAGCTCGGTGAGTTCATGTCGCGGGCGGCCGAGCGGCTGAACGCGGCGCACAACGCCTCGACGTCCTTTCCGGCCCCCGCCAGCCTCACCGGGCGGGACACCGGCCTCGACCTGCCGACCGCAATCACCGGATTCTCCGGGACCTCGACGATCGCCATCGTCAACGCCGCGGGCGTCATCCAGCGCAAGGTCGCTATCGACTTCACCGCCGGAGCCATGAGCGTCGACGGCGGTCCGCCTGCCGCCTTCACGTCGGCGAATTTCCTCACCCAGTTGAACACCAACCTTGGCGCCTTCGGCTCGGCGACCTTTACCGGCGGCAAGCTTTCCATCGCGGCCAGTGGCGCCAACGGCGTGGCCATGGACGAGGGGAGCTCGATGAAGGCCGGCAAGGCCTTCTCGCACTTCTTCGGCCTCAATGACCTGATCCGCTCCACCGGCTTCACCAGCTACGAGACCGGCCTGGCGGCCACCGACAACCATGGCTTCACGCCAGGCGACACCATGGTGCTACGCTTGGCCCAGCCCGACGGCCTGCCGATCCGCGACGTGACGGTCACCGTGCCGGCGGCGCCGCTGATGAGCGACCTGCTGAACACGCTGAACAACGCCTCTACGGGCGTCGGCGTCTACGGCCAGTTCACGCTCGATCCCAATGGCGCGCTCATTTTCAAGGGATCGGCCCCGCTGAACGCCAACGCGTCCGTCGTCTCTGACGACACCAAGCGCGGCGTCGGCGACGCATCTATCAGCCAGCTCTTCGGCCTTGGTGTCACGGCGCGATCGACCCGGGCCAGCCGTCTTGATGTCGATCCGAAGTTCGTGACCAACCCCGCCAGCCTGGCGTTCGGCAGGCTCGACCTGACGGTCGCAGCCGGTACGCCGGCGATCCGCGCCGGGGACGGCCGCGGCGCGCTGGCGCTGTCGCAAGCAGGCGACATCTCGACCATGTTCCAGGCGGCCGGCCAGCTGGGTCGGGTCTCGATGACCGTCTCGCACTACGGCGCAGAGTTCGCTGGGGCCATCGGCCGGGACGCCGCCGCCGCCGACACCCGCAGCCAGGCCGCCGCCGCGGTGAAGACGGAAGCCACGGCGCGGCGCCAGTCCGTCGAGGGCGTGAACCTTGACGAAGAGCTGGTGCGCCTCACCACATATCAGCAGGCGTTCAACGCCTCTGCCCGGATGATTACGGCCTCGAAGGATCTCTTCGATGTCCTGCTCAACATGGTCTAGAGGGCCCGAAAATGGTCTCCCGCATCTCCACAACCGGCAACTACGATTCAGTTCTGACGAACCTGATGGGCGCGCAGCTGCGCCAGTTCGATGCGAATGAACGGGTCTCCAGCCAGAAGAACGGCAATGACCTGAAGGACTACGCCAACAAGGCCGAGACGCTGGCCGCCATGCGCGTGGTGGATCGCCGGACCAAGGCCTACCAGGACCAGAACGGATTGATCGCCGACAAGCTGACCAGTCAAGACCAGGCGCTGAACCAAGTCACCGACGCCACGGCCCAGATCCGCCAGACCATTGCCGACGCCCTGGCCACCGACCGCGCCGATACGCTGATGTCCGACCTCGACAGCCTGTTCAGGAACGCCATCCAGGGGATGAACACGAGCTACGACGGCAAGTACCTGTTCGCCGGCGGCCAGATCAATACCAAGCCGGTAACGGCGACGTCGATGGCCGACCTGACCGCCGGGCCGCCGATCTCGTCCTTCTTCCAGAACGACAATTTCAAGGCCCAGGCGAAGCTGGACGACTCCACGACGGTCACCACGGGCGTCCTCGCCGTCGACCTCGGCACAAACCTGATGAACGCCCTGCAGACCATCCAGACCTTCAGCCAAGGCGCCGGTGGTCCGTTTACCGGGCAACTCACGGACACACAGCGGACCTTCCTGCAGGGCATCCTTCCCGGGTGGGACACCATCCGCAGCGACCTGACCCTGACCACCGCCCAGAACGGCCTGACCCAGAAGCGGGTGGACGACGTCGCCTCGAGCTTGGTCGCCCGTAAGGACACGCTGACCGTCATGATCGGAGACGTCGTCGACGCCGACCTGGCCAAGGCGGCGGGAGACCTCTCGGCCGCCCAGCTGGCGGTGCAGGCCTCGGCCCAGGTGTTCAACGCCCTGAAGCAGAGCTCGCTGTTGAATTTCCTGAACTAGCGCGCGCCAGCTTTTCCTGAGAGCCTCCGGCATCACGGTTCGGGAGGCTTGCGATGCGCATTGCGGGGTTGGCGGCGGCGTTCGCACTTCTTGCGAGTCAGGCGATGGCCCAGGCGCCACGTGCCGGGGCCAATGACGCCAGTTGCCGGGCGGCGCTGGCCTATTCGGCGGCTCACCGCGGCGCCGCGGTGCTGGCGCTGAAGGACGGCAAGCCGGTCTGCGAAGGCTACGCGGGCGAAGGCGCGCCGGACCACGCCATGGAGCTATGGTCGGCCACCAAGAGCTTCTCCGGTCTGATGGCCGCGGCCGCCGTTCAGGACGGGTTGCTGGGTCTCGACGAACTGGTCTCCGTGACTCTGCCGGAGTGGAAGGACGACCCACACACGTCGAAGGTGACGATCCGCCACCTGCTCAGCCTGACCTCTGGCATGCCCAGCAAGGTCGGCAGCCCGCCCACCTATGCCGACAGCATCGCCATGCCGCTCAACGCCGAGCCCGGGACCAGATTCCAGTACGGGCCCGGCCCCTACCAGGTGTTCGGCGAGATCATGCGCCGCAAGCTGGCCGCCGCCGGACAGCCGTCCGATCCCTACCTCTACATGAAGCGTCGCATCCTCGACCCGATCGGTCTGGTCCCCGCCAGGTGGCGCAAGCTGCCCAATGGCGACACCCTGCTGCCGCAGGGCGCGGTGCTAACGGTCCGCGAGTGGGTCAAGGTCGGCGAGTTTGTCCGCGCCGGAGGCGAATGGAAGGGCAATGCGCTGGTCGATCCGGTGGCCTTCAGGGCCCTCTTCATCGGCTCGAAAACGAATCCGGCATATGGCCTGACGTGGTGGCTGCCCAATCCCTCGACTACGGGCGATCCGGTGACCGCTTCGACCGACATCACCCGCGACCCGACCCTGCCGCGCGACCTGGTGCTGGCGGCTGGCGCGTTCAATCAGCGGCTGTTCGTGATCCCGTCCAGGGGCCTGACGATCGCGCGGCTGGCCTCCATGCCGCCGCCGGACGCAAGCCGCCCGACCGACCCCGAAGCCCGCTGGTCGGATGCCAAATTCGTCCGGTTCTTCACCGCAGGTCAGGCGGTGGCCTCGCAAACGCGAGGGCGAACAGCTAGATAGGCGTCCATGAACGCCCCCTTCGCCACGACCCGCGAAGCGCCGGACGGCCTGATCGAGGTCGTGCGCGCCGCCGTGCGCCTGCCGGCCGGTAGCCGGATCGTGGCGGCGATGTCGGGCGGCGTGGACTCCACCGTCACCGCGGCCCTGCTGTCGAAGGCCGGCTACGATGTGGTGGGCGTCACCCTGCAGCTCTACGATCACGGGGCCGCGGTCCAGAAGAAGGGCGCGTGCTGCGCGGGCCAGGACATCCACGACGCGCGCACCGCCGCCGAGAGCCTGGGCATCCCGCACTACGTCCTCGACTACGAGAGCCGCTTCAGGGAACAGGTGATCGAGGAGTTTGCCGACAGCTACCTGCGCGGCGAGACGCCGGTGCCGTGCATCCGCTGCAATCAGACGGTGAAGTTCCGTGATCTGCTGGACGTCGCCCGCGACCTGGGCGCCGAGGCGATGGCGACAGGCCACTATGTGCGCCGCGCGGTCGGCCCGGCCGGCCCGGAACTGCATCGCGCCGCCGATCCGGCGAAGGACCAGAGCTACTTCCTGTTCGCCACCACGGCCGAGCAGCTCGACTACCTGCGCTTTCCGCTGGGGGGGCTCGAAAAGCCTGTCGTGCGGGCGGCGGCGGCGGAGCTGAACCTTGCCGCGGCCGACAAACCCGACAGCCAGGACATCTGCTTCGTGCCGGAAGGCCGCTACACGACGATCATCGATCGCCTGCGTCCGCATGGCGCGGAGCCGGGCGACATCGTGCACATGGATGGCCGGGTGCTCGGCCGCCACGAAGGCGTCACCCGCTACACAATCGGCCAACGCCGGGGGCTCAACGTCGCCGTGGGCGATCCGTTGTTCGTCGTGAAGATCGACGCCGACGCGCGCCGGGTCATCGTCGGGCCTCGCGAGGCGCTGCTGACCCATGCGCTGACGCTCAAGGAAACCAACTGGCTGGGCGGCGGCGCGATCGAAACCGCCTGCGAGGCCGGGCGACCGGTGCTGGCGCGCGTGCGCTCGACGCGGGAGCCGGTGGCCGGGCGGCTGGCGATGGTCGACGGCGCGCCGGGGGTCCTGTTCGACGCGTCCGAGGAAGGCGTCGCGCCGGGCCAGGCCTGCGTGCTCTATGCGCCGGAGGCCGATAGCCGCGTGCTGGGCGGCGGCTTCATCGCGGGCACGGTCCGCAACCTCTGAGCTCAGCGCGCGCGCTGAACCGGCGTGGCGACCTCATTACGGCGCAGGAACGGGGCGGTCCACGGCGGATCGTAGTACCACGCGGTCGGCTCGCCGGAGGTGCGCCAGTGGCTGGACGCTAGCACACCGCGGAGTTCGCGCGTGCGGCTCGTCACGATCGCGGCGTTAGCCGACCCGCTGAAACGCAGCACCGCGTAGTCCTGCGCCGGGACGTCGACAATTCGTACAGCCGGGTCATTGGGGACCGGCAGGTCGGCTCTTGTGTATTTCGCTGGCATGAAGAACTGCACCCGCCACTGGCCGTCGGCGCCCAATGCCTGCTGGGCCACGGGCGCGGTCATGGCGATCTTCTGCGAGCCGGCCGCGCTCTGGGCGACAGGCGCCGTCATGGCGATCGAGGTCTTCGCGGTATTGCCGCCGAAGATGTAGCCGGCAACCTTCCGGAAGCCGTCGCTGCGGGCCTCGCTCTCGCTCCCGGACGCCGTGGCTTCGGCCGCCAGCCTTGGGCCGTAGTGGCGGATCTCGACCGCTCCGATCCGCTCGACCACTTCGTAGCGGGGCTCCTCGGTCCCGGACCGGATCCCCACCAGTCCACCAGCCGCGGCCATCACGCCGACCAGAGTTTCCGCAATGCCCGCCATGGATGGTCTCCCTCTTGATCGCTATATGGGGGCCATGACCCAGATTTCCGACCCCGTCGTCATTGCTTCCTACGCCCGCACGCCGATGGGCGGCTTCCAGGGCGTGCTCGCCCCCCTGAAGGCTACCGAACTCGGCGCGGCCGCGGTGCGGGCCGCTGTGGTCCGGTCCGGCGCGGACCCCAAGGCCATAGAGCAGATCATCATGGGCTGCGTGCTGCCGGCCGGGCTCGGCCAGGCGCCGGCCCGACAGGCGGCGCTGGGCGCGGGTCTGCCCAGGTCGGTGGAGGCCACGACGGTCAACAAGATGTGCGGCTCGGGCATGCAGGCCGCGATCCTGGCGCACGACGCGCTGGCCGCCGGCTCGGCGGACGTGATCGTGGCAGGGGGCATGGAGAGCATGACCAACGCGCCCTACCTCCTGACCAAACACCGCGCCGGGGCCCGGATCGGCCACGACACGTCATATGACAGCATGTATCTCGACGGCCTCGAGGACGCCTATGAACCGGGCCGGCTGATGGGCTCGTTCGCGGAAGAGACCGCCAAGACCTACCAGTTCACCCGCGAGGCCCAGGACGCCTACGCCATCGGCTCGTTGTCCAAGGCCAGGGCCGCGACCGAGAGCGGTGCCTTTTCCCGTGAGATCGTCCCCGTCGAGGTGGTCACCCGCAAGGGCGCCGTTCTCATCGAGCAGGACGAGCAGCCGATGAAGGCCGACCCGGCCAAGATCCCGACCCTGAAGCCGGCGTTCAGCAAGGACGGCACGATCACCGCCGCCAACGCCTCGTCGATCTCTGACGGTGCGGCGGCCCTGGTGATGACCCGCGAGTCGGTGGCCCGGACGCTCGGCATGACAATCGTCGCCCGGGTCGCCGGCCATGCGGCCCACGCCCACGAGCCCGGTCTCTTCACCACCGCGCCGGTCCCGGCCATCCAGAAGGCGCTGAAGCGCGCCGGCTGGAGCGTCGCCGACGTCGACCTGTTCGAGATCAACGAGGCCTTCGCCGTGGTCGCCATGATCGCCGAGCGCGACCTCGGCCTCGACCCGGCGAAGCTCAACGTCAACGGCGGCGCCTGCGCGCTTGGCCACCCCATCGGGGCGTCGGGCGCACGCATCCTGGCGACCCTGCTCAGCGCCCTGGACGCCAGCGGCGGCAAGCGCGGCGTGGCCGCACTCTGCATTGGCGGGGGCGAGGCGACCGCGATGGCGGTGGAGCTGGCCTGACCCCTACTGGGCGTGTTTGGCCTTCATCTGGGCCTCGACCATCTTGCGCATGGCCGCCATCTGTTCGGCGCTGGGCCGCCCGCCTGAGCCGGCGGCGGGCGCGCCGTCGCTCATGGCCATGAGGTTCATCTTCATGCCGTTGACCTCCATGTCGCCGGGCTTGAAGTCGGCCGGGCAGGGACCCTGCCAGGTCCCCTCCATGGTCATTTCATGCTCGCCGTTCATCTGCGGTGAGGCGGCGCCCGTGGTCGAGCTCCTGATCTTCACCGTGTAGCGGCTGCCGAAGTCGCCCGTGGCTTCGCCCTCCGAGGTGATCGTCCCGCCCGCGCCCATGTTGCAGACGGAGGAGAACTTCCAGCCGCCGAGCGTGGGCGTCATGGAATGTTTCGAACACATGTCCTCGGCGCCCTGCTGGCCCCAGATGGACATCTTCTTGTTCACCTCGTCGCTGAAGCAGATGCGGGTGGTCTGGGTCATCTTGCCGGAGGTCATGGTCTGGGTCCAAAGGCCCGCCTTGCGTTCCGGCGGCTTCATGGCGACGGCGGCCGGGGCGCTGGCGGACGCCGGAGCGCCGGCGGAGGCGGCGTCGGGGGCCTTGCCCGCCTCGTCCTTCTTGCCGCAGGCGGCGAGCGCCAGAACGGCGGCGGCGGAAACCAGGACACGTTTCATCTTGAACCCTCCGGCGGATTGATCCGTTGTTTGACGCTAGTGCGTTTCCGGGCGAAGTGGAATCCGGTTCGCCGATCGGGTTATGCCGGCAGGAGACTGAGATGAGCGACCTTCGCGACACCGGCGCCCGTTACGAGATGGACGAGCAGGGCCTGACGTCCTGGGCCGACTACCGCCGCAGCGGCGACCGGATCTACATCGATCATGTGGAAGCCCCCATGGCGCTGCGCGGCACGGGCGCCTCGGGCCGGCTGATGGCCGCGCTCAGCGCCGACGCCCGGGCGAAAGGCCTGAAGATCACCCCCATATGCAGCTACGCCGTGGCCTGGCTGAAGCGCAGCGAGGCGTTCAGGGATCTGGTCGGCTGAGGTCCGGGGGCCGGCAAAATTGGCCCCGTCGGAACGACATACCGGCCCGCCCTACCCGTTAGCCTGCGGGGAAGGGCGTCGATTCACGTGAGAAAGATCATGGCGTTGCTGTTATGTTCACCATGACGGCGCCCCGGACGGTTGTCCAGAATTTCGCAGGCTCGCCGCCCCCGGTTGGAGGCCGCGCCCGCTCGCCAGCCCAAGGCCCTAGGTGCGGGCGACGAGGGCTTCCAGGGTCTGGACGCGGGCGTTGGCGTCGTCGACGAAGCGGCGGGCCAGGTCGCGGATGCCGGCCGGATAGGCGTCGCCGCCCTCGGCGATCTCGGCGGCGATCACCTCGGCGTCCATGATCGCGGTGGTCAGCGAATGGATGTGATCCTTGGCCAGTTGCTTGGCCTCGACCTGCAAGCGGCGCACGCGCTCGGCGACGGTCTCGGTCTTTTGAGTTTTAAGGTCGTTGTCGGCGACCACGCTCAGAGAAGGGGACATGCGATATTGCCTCAAATGACTAACCCAGGTCTTGAGGTGGCCCGTCGTTCACTATGAACGGCAGGAAGGCCACCGGACCCTGTGTTTCGATTACGGACGAAAACAGCACAGGTTCCCTGACAGCAGCATGAACGGCGCCGCTTTCAACCCTCAGGGGATTCCGGGTCACGCTATGAGGTTAACCGGGGCGGCAACTGTCCCGGAATGGCGCAGGTCAGGCCCTGAGCGGCGATCTCCGGCGCAGAGCCGCGCCGGCCAGGGCGAAGCCCAGGATCGACAGCGTCCAGGTGGACGGCTCCGGCACGCCGGCCGGCGGCGTGATGGTGGTGATCGACCAGTCGAAGGTCCCGCTCTCGCTCGCGTTGTAGAGCCGCTGCCGCAGCAGGCTGTCGAAGAATCCTTCCTGGTTGAGCAGCGAGACGCGGTAGCGGTGGCCCGTGCGCAGCGCGTGGGAGAACCCGCCGGAGAGGTCGAAGTCGCCGTCCGGGAAGGTGCGTGAGAGGAAGGTCAGGTGGCCGGGTGCGTCATCCTCGGCGAACAACAGGTTCCAGGTCGAAAGTCCGCTGGTCACGCCCGAGCCGAAGAGGTTGAAGGCCAGGTCGAAGGTCCCGTCGCCGTCGGCCTGGAAGGCGTAGGTCCAGTCCGGGGCGACCGACGACAGGTCCGTGCCGATCTCCGTGACGCCGGGATTGCGCGCGTCGACGCTCCAGCCGTGGTCGGTGATGCGCACCAGCCCCTGGTCGGCCGACGCCCACTGGGCCGAGATCCCGCCGCGCACCTGGACGCTGGCGCGGCCCTGGTTGAGGGCGACGGCGCCGGCCGACAGGTCCGCCGGAACGCCGCTCCAGCTGGCGGAGTCCGGCGTGGCGAACACCACGACCCCGTTCACCCGCGCCGCGGCGTTGGCGTTGACCGCGCCGTCGCGCGCGATGGTGGCCGAGGCGCTCGGGGCAGACAGGCCGATCGCGGCCAGCAGGCCGGCGGCGGTGAGGAAGCGGGTGGTGTGCATGGCTCGGGCCCTGGCGGCGCTGGGAAAGCCCAGCCTTCGCTAGAGGCCCGGCGCCGGCCTTTCCCCCACGCCCGTCCTGCGCGGGACAGGCGCCGGCGGTAAGGGGCGGCCGCTCCTGTCCCCCGTCTCTCGCGACCCGGGTAGAGGGGCGAGCGCGAACGACCCTCGCCAGCCGGCGGCGGAACGCTCATAATTCCGCCATGGCGAGTGACCGCAAGACCGTCGACTACATCGTCGAGCAGATCGCCGGCGCCGGCGCGGTCGCGGCCCGGCCGATGTTCGGCGAATATGGCCTCTACTGCGACGGCAAGATGATCGGGATCATCGCCGACGAGCAGCTGTTCATCAAACCCACCGCCGGCGGCCGCGCCCTGGCGCTCGATGTCGGGGAGGGCTCTCCCTATCCCGGCGCCAGGCCCTGCCTGCTGATCGACGGCGACCGCTGGGAGGATCGGGAGTGGCTGACGGAGCTGGTGCGCGTCACGGCGGCGGAGCTGCCGGCGCCGAAGGCGAAGACGGCGAAGACGGCGAAGTAGGGGCTACATCCCCCTCGCGGCCGCTCAAGGTCGAATGGAGTTTGGTGCACTGTCACCGTAATTCTATATCGTCGAGCAGATCGCCGGCGCCGGCGCGGTCGCGGCCCGGCCGATGTTCGGCGAGTACGGCCTCTACTGCGACGGCAAGATGATCGGGATCATCGCCGACGAGCAGCTGTTCATCAAACCCACCGCCGGCGGCCGCGCCCTGGCGCACGATGTCGGGGAGGGCTCTCCCTATCCCGGCGCCAGGCCCTGCCTGCTGATCGACGGCGACCGCTGGGAGGATCGGGAGTGGCTGACGGAGCTGGTGCGCGTCACGG
>JBBREC010000043.1:0-23418 GCA_038203295.1 Caulobacterales bacterium | reverse complement strand
GGTGGACAGCGAGTGGGAGACCTCGATCGGCGAAAGCGGCGGGAGGGAATGCCGTCCTCGCGCCCTAACGCTCATCCTTATAGATCGCCACCACCGGCGCCTGTCCCTCGGCCGCCCGGGCCCGATACATGCCCGAAGTGTTGAAGCTCCAGGCCATCTGGCCGTCGGGGGCGACCGCGATCACCCCGCCCTGCCCGCCCAGCGCCGTGAGGTCGTCCTGGACGGCCCGGTCGCACGCCGCCTGCAGGGTGAGGCCCGCCAGTTCGACAAGGGCGCAGATCCGGTGCGCGACCGCGAGGCGAATGAAATACTCGCCCTCGCCCGTCCCCGAGACGGCGGCCGAGGCGTTGGAGGCATAGGTGCCAGCGCCGATCAGCGGGCTGTCGCCCACCCGACCCCAGCGCTTGCCCGTCGTGCCGCCGGTTGAGGTGCCGGCCGCCACGTCGCCGTTGGCGTCGCGGGCCACGACGCCGACCGTGCCGCGCTTGCCCTCGTCGTGGGCCAGCGCGGCCGCACTCTCATCCTCCGAGGCGCCCGGCGGTCGGCGCGGAAGCGGCAGGCCCTCGCGCGCAAGCTGGCGTTCCAGCGCGCGCCACCGTCGTTCGACGAAGAAGTAGGCGGTCTCGACCTGCTCCAGCTCCCGGTCGGCGGAAACGGCGTCGGCGCCCGATCCGATCAGCAGGACATGGGGCGAATGTTCCATGACCTCGCGCGCCAGCGAGATCGGGTTGCGGGTCCGGGTGACGCCAGCCACCGCGCCGGCCTCAAGCGTCGCGCCGTTCATGATCGCAGCGTCCAGCTCGATCTTTCCGTCGGCGGTGAAGACCGCGCCACGGCCAGCGTTGAACAGGGGGTCGTCTTCCAGCGCGCGGACGGCCGTCTCGACCGCGTCCACCGCGACGCCGCCGGCGCGCAGAACCGCCGCGCCGGCCTCGGCCGCACGGGCAAGCGCGGCGCGATAGGCGCGGTCCTGCTCAGGCTTGAGATCGGCGCGATCGATCACGCCGGAACCGCCATGCACGACCAGGGACCACGCCATCTTCGCCATCACTCGCAATCGCTCACTCGAGGAATGGCGATCCTAACCCTCTTTCGGCGGCAGCACGCCCCGACGCATCTGGTCGAGCTCGATGGATTCGAAGAGCGCCTTGAAGTTGCCCTCGCCAAAGCCCTCGTTGCCCTTGCGCTGGATCATCTCGAAGAAGATCGGGCCGATCATGTTCTCGGTGAAGATCTGCAGCAGCAGGCCCTGGCCCTCCGTGGGCGCGCCGTCGATCAGGATCCTGTCGGCCTGCAGCCGCTGGACGTCCTCGCCATGCCCGGGGACGCGGGCGTCGATGCCGTCGAAATAGGCGTCGATCGTATCCTGGAATTTCACGCCGCGGTCGCGCATCGTCTCGACGGCGTCGTAGATGTCATCGGCGCCCAGCGCCACGTGCTGGATTCCCTCGCCCTTGTAGTCCTTGAGGAATTCCTCGATCTGAGAGTGCTCGTCCCGGCTCTCGTTCAGCGGGATGCGGATCTTGCCGCAGGGGCTGGTCATCGCCTTGGAGACCAGCGCCGTCTGCTTGCCCTCGATGTCGAAGTAGCGAATTTCACGGAAGTTGAAGATGCGTTCGTAGAACTCCGCCCAGCGGCCCATCTGGCCGCGGTGGACGTTGTGGGTCAGATGGTCGAGGTAGGTCAGGCCCACCGCGTTCTTCGCCATCGCGCCGGCCGCGCCGGGGATGGGGACGAAGTCGACGTCGTAGATCTCCTGCGCCCCGTAGCGGTCGACCAGATAGAGGTTCGAGCCGCCGATCCCCTCGATGGCCGGGATGTTCAGTTCCATCGGCCCGACCGGGCCAAGCACCGCTGTGGCGCCGCGCTCGACGGCGAGCTTCAGCGCCTTGGCCGCGTCCTTCACCCGGAACGCCATGGCGTTGGCGGACGGCCCGTGAGCCTCGCGGAAGTCAGCGGCCTGGCCCTGCGGCTCCATGTTGAGGATGAAGTTGATGTCGCCCTGGCGGAAGCGCAGCACGTTCTTCGAGCGGTGCTTCGACACCGCCGTGAATCCCATCATCTCGAAGAGGCCCTTGAGCCGCTCCGGTTCCGGCGAGGTGAACTCCACGAACTCGAAGCCATCGGTGCCCAACGGGTTCTCGAAGAGGTCGCGGCTGTCAGTCCGGGTCTCGACGGTCATGCGGAATCTCCTGTTGGCATCGCAGTAGTATCATTTGAAACCAGTTCGCGGTAGCCCCAGAGACAAGACTCGCGACGCCTGCTAGCTGAATGTCTGAACACTGCATTCGGATCGCCATGCTTCGCAAACTCTACGACTGGGTCCTGCGGCTTGCCGCCTCGGACCGCGCGCCCTGGGCGCTGGCGATCATCTCCTTCGCGGAGAGCTCGTTCTTCCCGATCCCGCCGGACGTGATGCTGGCGCCGATGGTGGCCGCTCGGCCGAACCGCGCCTTCGTCTATGCCGGGATCTGCACCGCGGCCTCCGTCGTCGGCGGCCTGCTGGGCTACTGGATCGGTGTCCACCTGGAGCCTCTGGGCCACGCTATCCTGCGGATTTTCGGGCACCCGGACGGCCAGGCCGAGTTCCAGCATTGGTTCGACAAGTATGGCCTCTGGGTCATCCTGATCAAAGGCGCCACACCCATTCCCTACAAGCTGGTGACGATCACCGCCGGCTTCGCGCGCTTCGACCTCCTGACCTTCGTCTGGGCCTCGATCCTGACCCGTGGCGTCCGCTTCTTCGGCGTGGCGACGATCCTGAAGTTCTTCGGCCCGGCCCTGCTGAAGGAGTTCGAGAAGCGGCTGAATCTCTACGCCACCCTGCTGCTGATCCTGCTGGTCGGCGGGTTCCTGGCCCTTAAGTTTTTTGGCTGACGTGCGGTTTGGGTCCATAAGGGCGAACCGATGATGAACCTCCTGCCCCCCTTCCTCGACCGCTGGCGGCTCTGCGCGCTGCTGGCCTCGGCCGGCATGCTGGCCACAGCCCACGCCTTCGAGACTTTCGGCGGGTTCGCCCCCTGTACGCTGTGCCTGCGCCAGCGCGAGGTCTACTGGGCCGCCGCCGGCATTGCAGCGGTCGCCATGGTGATCGTCCGGCTGCCCGGGGGTCCCCGCTGGCGGGAGATCAGCGACTGGGTGCTGATGCTGGTGTTCCTGGTGAGCCTTGGCTGGGCGGTCTATCACGCCGGGGCCGAGTGGAAATTCTGGCCTGGGCCGCAGACCTGCTCGGGCGTCGGCGCGGTCACCACCGCCGACCTCAAGGAATTCCTCAACGGCGCCAAGCTGCACGGCCCCTCCTGCGAGGACGCGGCCTGGCGGTTCGCGGGCCTTTCCATGGCCGGCTGGAACGCCCTCGTCTCACTGGGCCTTGCGGTGATGAGTGCGCTGGCGGCCCTGCGCGAACGAGGCAAGATATGAACACCAGACCGATCCCGCCGCGTCCGGGCCGGGGGGCGAGCGCGCAACGCCTGGCCGAAATCCTTCGGGTGGACCACGCGGGCGAACTGGCGGCGGTCGCCATCTACCGCGGCCAGCGCGCGGTACTGGGCGAGGCGCCGGGCCAGCAGCGCATGGCTGGCCAGCTCGCCGAGATGGAGGCTCACGAGGCCGTGCACCTCGCCCGCTTCGATGAGCTCCTGACCGAGCGCCGGGTGCGCCCGACCGCGCTCGTGCCGTTCTGGCGGCTGGCCGGATTCGCCCTTGGCGCAGGGACGGCGCTGATGGGCGCCAAGGCTGCGCACGCCTGCACCGAGGCGGTCGAGAACGTGATCGAGCAGCATTATGCCGGCCAGGTCGCCGAACTGGCCGAGCGCGAGCCGGCGCTGTCCGCCCAGCTCGCCCAGTTCCGCGAGGAGGAGCTGGCGCACCGCGATCTCGCTGTCGAGCAGGGCGCGCACGAGGCGCCCGGCTACGCCCTGCTCTCTGCCGTTGTTCGCGCGGGCTGCCGGACAGCCATACGGATCAGCGAGAAGCTCTGACAACCGGCGCTGGCCGCGCCGCGAGGCGCATGGTCTAGTTGTCGCCGAGTCCGGAGAGCCATGTGACCGATACCCTGCAGAAGCCCGCTGCCCAGACCACGGCAAAGCCCGCCTTCCGGCCGTTCATTCCCGCCGGCGTCGTCCTCCCGGAACTGACCTTTCTGCCGCTGGTCGTGGGCGCCCTGCTGGGCGTGGTGTTCGGCGCCTCGTCCCTCTACCTGGTGCTCAAGGTCGGCCTGACCGTCTCGGCCTCGATCCCCGTGGCGGTGATCTCGATCACCCTCTTCCGCCTGCTGGCGCGGCTGGGGATCGCCAAGGCTTCCATCCTGCAGAACAACATCGTCCAGACGGCCGGATCGGCCGGCGAGTCCATCGCCTTCGGTCTCGGCGTCACCATGCCCGCGATCATGATCCTGGGCTTCGACATGGAGATCGCCCGGGTCATGCTGGTGGCGATCCTCGGCGGCCTGCTTGGCATCCTGATGATGATCCCGCTGCGCCGCGCCCTGATCGTCGAGCAGCACGGGATCCTCAAATACCCGGAAGGCACCGCCTGCGCCGAGGTGCTGAAGGCCGGCGCCACCCGCGAAGAGCATGCGCTCGGCCTCGACGCCAGCAAGGCCCAGACCGAGGCCGAGGTCTCTCACGCCGCGCGCACCATCGTCACCGGCTTTGGCCTGGGGTTGGTCTACAAGCTGGCAGAAGGCGCCTTCAAGCTCTGGAAGGACACGCCCGAAGCCGTGTTCGGCGCACCCCTGGCCAAGGCCTCGATCGCTGCCGAGATCTCGCCGGAGTTGCTGGGCGTCGGCTACATCATCGGTCCCCGTATCGCCGCGGCCATGGCCGGCGGCGGGGTGCTGGCCTACATGGTCCTGATCCCGCTGATCCAGTTCTTCGGCGCGGCGACGGGGGTGATCATCGCGCCCGGCAAGGTTCCGATCGCCGAGATGTCGCCCGGCGACATCCGCAGCGCCTACATCCTCTATATCGGCGCGGGCGCGGTGACGGCCGGCGGCCTGATCAGCCTGGCGCGCGCCATGCCGACCATCTGGCGCAGCCTGCGCGGCGCGGTCAGCGACATGGGCGGCCAGCGCGGCGGCCCGGCCGCCTCGGGCGCCGTCGCGCGCACCGACCGCGACATTTCGCTGAAGTGGGTGGCGGCCGGCGTGGTGGCCCTGGTGGTCGCGATCCTGCTCGCCCCATCGCTTCACATGAATATCGTGGGTGCGGTGCTGATCGTGCTGTTCGGCTTTATGTTCGTGACGGTGTCCTCGCGCCTGACCGGCGAGCTGGGCTCCTCGTCCAATCCGATCTCCGGCATGACGGTGGCGACGCTGCTCCTGACCTGCCTGCTGTTCCTGCTGCTGGGCTGGACCGGCCCCAGCTACTTCGTCACCGCGCTCTCGGTGGGCGGCATCGTCTGCATCGCATCGTCCAACGGCGGCACCACCTCCCAGGATCTGAAGACCGGCTTCCTGATCGGGGCCACGCCCCGGTCCCAGCAGCTCGCCATCCTGGTCGGCGCCTTCGCCTCGGCCGTGGCGCTCGGGCCCATCCTGCTGGCGCTGAACCAGGCCGCCACCGTCTACGTGCCCCAGCCCGCCGCGCCGCCCGCGATCAGCGCCGCCGCCGTCTCCGCCCTGCCAAAGGAGAGCCTGGTCGGCCCGCAGCATGTGCAGGACGCGGGCGTCTATCGCGTCTGGCAGAAGGCCGACCCGACCGGCGGGGCGGCGACCCGCTATCTTGTCCGCGCGGACGGCACTCTGGCCTATCTCGTCGACCCGGGCATCAACGGCCACGTGAAGGTCCGCCCCGACGGCACGACGGTCACCAAGTTCGACGCACCGAAGGCGACCCTGATGAGCTACATCATCAAGGGTATCCTCAGTCAGCAGTTGCCCTGGGCCCTTGTCCTGCTGGGCGTGATGATCGCGGTGGTGCTCGAGATGTGCGCCATCCCGGCGCTGGCCTTCGCGGTCGGGGTTTATCTGCCGATCTCGTCCTCGCTGCCGATCTTCATCGGCGGGGCGGTGCGCTGGCTGGTCGACCGCAGGAGCCGCGGCGTCCATTCCGAGACCCTGTCGGAGGCAGAACTTTCCGCGGAATCCGACCGCAGCCCGGGCGTCCTGATGGCGTCCGGCTACATCGCCGGCGGCGCCATCGCCGGGATCGGGATCGCCTTCTCGGCCGGCGTGCTCGGCAACTTCGACCGCGACCTCACCGCCCTGATGGAGAAGGTCAATCCGTTCTTCTCGGGTGTGAACGCCGACTGGCTGTCGATCATCCCGTTCGCGATCCTGATGGCGGTGCTCTACCGCGCCGGCGCCCGCAAGGCTCCGACCGCTTAGGGGTTGCGGCATAACGCCGGCGTATTTGCGAAGCCCCGGCTGCTGCGGCAGGAACACGTTGTGTCACCTTCGAGATCCGTCCCCACATGAGCCTGCCTGCGGGAACGCCCGCCCCCTGGTTTCTCGCCAACTCGCCGGACAATCCGCGCTACGCCTTTTCGAGCCTCGGCGGACAGTACATCGTCATGGCCTTCCTGCCGCCACCCGGGCCGCAGCGGCACGCGGCCCTGCAGGCGGTGGCCGACCGCAAGGCGCTGTTCGCCGACGAAAGCGTGGTGTTCTTCGGCGTGCTGCCGGACCAGGACTCCTGCGCCCAGGCGCGCACCAACCCGCCGTTCCGCTGGTTCTTCGATCCCGACGGCGAGATCGGTCGCCTCTTCAACACCCAGGATCCCAGCGGCGCCTACCTGCCCCAGTGGGTGGTGCTGGATCCCACTTTGCGGATCATCGGCGCAGGCCCGATCGACGCGGGCCCGGCGGTGCTCGACAAGGTCGCGGCCATGGGTTCGCCCGAAGACTGGGCGGGGGTGCCCGTCCAGGCGCCGGTGCTCATCGTCCCGCGGGTCCTGGAACCCACCCTCTGTCGCGAGCTCATCGCGCTCTACCAGACCACCGGCGGCGAGGCCTCCGGCGTCATGCGCCAGCAGGACGGCAAGACGGTGGGCATTCTTGACGACTTCAAGCGCCGCCGGGACGCCAACATCGACGACCCTGACCTGCGCCAGCAGCTGCGCGCGCGGTTGATCCACCGGCTGGTCCCGGAGATACGCAAGGCCTTCCAGTTCACCGTCACCCGGATCGAGCGCTACATCGTGGCCTGCTACGACGCCTCCGACGGCGGCTATTTCCGCGCCCACCGCGACAACACCACCAGCGCCACCGCCCACCGCCGCTTTGCGGTCTCGATCAACCTCAACGCCGAGGATTTCGAGGGCGGCGACCTGCGATTCCCGGAGTTCGGACGCCAGACCTACCGGCCGCCGACCGGCGGGGCGGTGGTGTTTTCCTGCAGCCTGCTGCACGAAGCGACGCCGGTGACCCGCGGGACACGCTACGCCACCCTGCCCTTCCTGTTCGACGAGGACGCCAACGCGATGCGCGAGGCGCAGGCCTACACCCTGGTGGCGGGCCTCAGCGAACCCGAAATCGCGTCCTGATTCAGCGGCAGGCGTCGATCGCGCGTTCCAACTCGGCCAGCCGGAGCGCGCGCAGCACCCGTCCCGCCGCCAGCAGCTGATAGCGGTCGGCCGCGCCGCCCGCGTCGCGCAGGGCCGCGTCGGTGTCCGGATAGGCCGGCGCGTGGGGCAAGCCCTTCGGCACGCAGCTTCGCTTCACCGGCGCCGGGGGCGGCGGTGGCGGCCGGGCGGCTGGAGCCTTCGGCGCGGGCGCGACGGCCGGCGCGGGCGGCGGCGTGTTCAGCTGCGGCGTCTTCGTCATGGCGGCGCAGCCCGTCAGCAGAAGGCCCATCATCAGAACGGATATGGCGCTGCGGGACCTCATTTCTTGAGGGTCTCCATCACGGCCTGGTCGGCGCTTTCCATGCGCGCGCAGACGTCGAAGCCGGCCGGCGAGTTCCTGGCGAGTTCGCGGGCCCGGTCGGCGGCGCTGAGCGCGGCGCTGGTCACCCGGCCCCGGCCAGTGACCCCGCCCGTCTCGCAAGCGGCCAGCTTGGCGCCCCAGACCGCGCCGGCCTGGCGGTTCTGCCGGACCAGCTCGGCGATCTGGTGACGCAGCGCCGCCTCGTTGCGGGCCGCGCTCAGCGAGGTGGCAGTCAGGGCCAGGCCCAGCGCGATGATCGCGATAACGGCGGCCAGCGCCAGCCAGCGGCCGGAAAGGGCTTGCATCAGGGAATTGCTCACGGCGATGGCCTTTCCGGAGATCGGCGATGAAATCAGCTAGACCACAACATCACTCCGTCAACGAACTGCAAACTCGGCCAAAATCGAGGCGCCCGCGTGTCACCTTCGTCGCTTCGCCGACATATGCCCGTCGCGTTCCCGGCCTAGACCTTCAACCGGGGGTCGAGAAGAGGGACGTCATGGCGGTCTACCGCATCTACCTCGTCCACGACGACGGACGGCTCGAACCCGACGAAAGCTTCTACTGCAGGGCCGACGACGAGGCCGTTCGCCGCCTCAAGCCCTCCGGCCGCCCGGACGTCCGCGCCGAACTCTGGCAGGGCGGCCGCTTCATCGCCGTCGCCTTCCGCCCTCGCCCCTGTGGATACCCTTTCACGTCGCAACGACGCGATGACGCCCCTCTGCCGGCGCGGGAGAAGGGCACCCCATCGGCTACTTCGGCTTGCGGAACTTGTAGATGAACTGGTCGGTCTTGCCGCGGATGGCCGGCGCGAAGACGTTGACTGTGTGGTCGTCGGCCGGATCCTTGAGGATCGGGCTCTCGCCCTCGAACTTGAAGCCGGCGGCCTCGACCTCGGTCTTCACGATCGCCGGGTCGATCCGGTGCAGGGTGTCGGCCACCGTGATCGGCGCACCAGTCGCCGCCGCGTGGTCGACCACCAGATAGACGCCGCCGGGCTTCAGGGCCTTGAACACCTGGGCGTTGACGCTGGCCGCGGTGGTCACCGGGAACGGCTTCAGGTGCAGATCGTGATAGTTCTGGACCGTCAGCACCAGGTCCAGCCCGTCAGGCAGGCCAACCGCCGACAGCGGCGCGGCGAGCGCCACCACGTTGGCGCGTCCGGCCACGGCCTTGGCCTGCTCGTCGGCGTAGGCGGCGCGGAACGTGATGAACTCGGCAGACTGATAGGCATAGACGCGGCCCTTGGGGCCGACGGCCGGAGCCAGGATGTCGGTGAAGTAGCCGCCGCCCATCATGAAATCGACGACCTTGTCGCCAGGTTTCACGCCCGCGTAGGCCAGCATCTCGCCCGGGCGCCGCGCGGCGTCGCGCTTCACGTCGGCCTCGGGCCGGGCCTTGTCGGCCAGGGCCGCGGTGATGTTGGCCGGCATGGACGCGGAGATCGCCGCGCCCGCCACGCTCACGGCCAGGGCCGCGATGATCGATACCGTCAGATTGCGAGCCATGGTTGGCCTCCCTCGATTGGCGTTCTGGAGAGAGCCTATCACCGCTATCGCATCAAGCGCAGCGGTTCGCCGCGCGGGATCGACCGGCCGCAGATCCGGCCCCTAGGGTTTCAGCGTCCGGGCGGTAAGGACCGCATCGCCCTTCAAAACCACGGTTTGGGCGTCCGTGCCGACGCCGACCGCCACCGGACCCGCAGCGATCCGCCAGCCCGGCAGGTTCACATCATAGGCCGCCAGCAGGCGTGGATCGGCGGTGACGGTCACCCGCCTTGTCTCGCCGGGCGCAAGCACCACTCGCGCCCAGCCGATCAGCCGCAGCGACGGCTGTCCGTCCGCCGCCATCACCGTCGCATAGACCTGCGGCGTGTCCACGCCCGGCCGGTCGCCCGTATTGGTGACGTCGAAGCTTGCGGTAACGGTCTCCCCGCCGTCCAGCGCCAGCCCCGCATGAGCGAACCGCGTGTAGGAGAGGCCGAACCCGAACGGGAACAGCGGCCGTTTTCCGGTGCGCGCGTACCAGCGGTAGCCGGTCTCCGCCCCTTCCGGGTGCTCCACCGAAAACCGCCCCTTGTGCTGCTGCACATCCGGGTACGAGGTCGGGATGGTCGCGCCCTCCACGGGCGGCCCGAAAACCATCCCCGGGATATGCGGCCGGGGCAGGTCATCCGTGGACTGCGGAAAGCTGATCGGCAGCCGGCCGGTCGGCTCGGTCACGCCATAGAGCACATTGGCGATCGCCTCGCCGCCACGTCCTCCGGGATACCAGGCCTCCATGACCGCAGCGCAGTCCTGCAGCCACGGCATGAGCACCGGCGCCCCTGTCTCAAGCACCACCACGGTCTTCGGATTGGCCGCGCACACGGCCGCGATCAGCGCGTCCTGGCCCCCGGGCAGGGACAGCGTCGGCAGGTCCTCGGCCTCGGTGCACCACTGGTCAGCGAAGACGATCACCACATCGGCCTCCCGCGCGGCCTCGGCCGCTGCCGCCGGATCGGTCCCCGGGTCGAACGTCACCGCCGTATTGCGCGCCAGTTCCCGGATCGCCGCCAGCGGCGCGGACGGATGGTAGGTGATCCGTGAGAAGGCCGAGGACGGCCCGATCTCCACGGCGATCTCGTGCGCCGTCCCGCCCACCGGGATCACCTGCGACGAGCCGCCGCCCGAAAGCACGCCCTTGTCCGCATGCGCTCCGATTACCGCGACCCTGCGCAGGTTCGGGCCCAACGGCAGCACCCCGTCGTTCTTCAACAGTACTATCCCGGCCTCGGCCGCCGCCAGCGCTACCTCGCCGTTGGCGGCATAGTCGGTCGTCCGACGCTCGGCCGGATGCTCAAACAGGCCCTTGTCGATCAGGCTGCGCAGGATGCGCCGCACCATGGTCGCCAGATGCTCGAACGGGACCTCGCCCTGCTCGACCGCGGCCTTCAGCAGCGCGCCGAAATAGACCTGGCGGTCGAGTTGCTCGCCGCTTTCCTGGTCCATACCGGCCAGCGCCGCCTTGGCGGTGCTGTGCACCGCGCCCCAGTCGCTCATCACCCAGCCCGGCCAGCCCCAGTCGCCGCGCAGCACGTCGGTGAGCAGCCAGGCGTTCTCGCCGCACCAGTCGCCGTTCAGCCGGTTGTAGGCACACATCACCGAGCCCGGATCGCCGCGCTCGATGGCGATCTGGAAGGCCAGCAGGTCGCTTTCCCGCAAGGCTCCCTCGTCGATCCGCGCGTCGACCACGTGGCGGCAGGTCTCCTGGTCGTTCAGCGCGAAGTGCTTCAGCGTACAGACGATCTGGTTCGACTGGGCGCCTCGGATCGCCTCGCCCGCCAGGGTCCCGGCCAGCAGGGGGTCCTCGCCGAGGTACTCAAAATTCCGCCCGCAGCGGGGATCCCGCGTCAGGTTCGCGCCGCCCCCCAGCAGCACATTGAATCCCTTGTCCCGGGCCTCGCTTCCGACCATCGCGCCGGCCCGCCAGGCCAGCTCGGCATCCCATCCCGACGCCAGCGAAAGCCCGCTCGGCAGCGCCGTCGCCCCGTCCCCGCGCCGCACCTTGCGGGGATTGGTCACCCCCAGGCTTGCATCCGTCTCGTTCAGCGCCGGAATGCCCAGCCGCGCCACGCCCGGGATATAGCCCGCCCCCATAGCTGCGTCGGCGGGCGGGGTCGCCAGCAGCGCCGGCATCGGCCCGTGCACCAGGCTGATCAGCTCATCAAGGCTCAGCTCGGCGACCAGCAGGCCCGCCCGCTCATCCGCCGTTTGACTGGTATCCATCCACGGCTGGGCCATATCGCAATCCTCGCTCTACTCGCGACGATAGAGCCCGGGGCGACGGGTGGCGAGGCCCGGCGGATTCCCGTTCGGGGGGAGTCGGCTTGCGGGATTTTAAGGTTATGATAACAATGTTCTGCCGCATCCAAGAGGCGTGGTGCTTGTTCGGGCTGGGCCCCGAGTAAACCAGGAAATCCGGCGGGTTGGGCTGCTGGGCGATTTTATTGGGGGACTATGGGATGACCAAGCAAACTCTGCGTACGCTCCTGCTGTCCGGACTGGCGCTTACAGGCGCCTCTGTCGCGACCTCAGCCATTGCCGAGGCGCCGCTGGACCAGCAGTTCACTCTCACGGAATCCACCAACGGCTTTGGCGGCCGCTACACGGTCAGCAACAATTCCGCGTCCTGGTACATCTACGGCTTCCAGGTCACCAACCCCAGCGCCAGTTTCGCCCAAGCCTATACGACGCAGGACAATTGGTACGCCTACAACTGCGGCAGCGGCTGCGGTAATGGCGATGGCGACCCCTATTTCTCCTACTTCAACGGTGGCGGCCCGTTCGACTTCTCCCATGACCTCGCGCCAGGCGTCACCAGCGACCTCTTCACCTTCAACGCGGCGCTGGACAGCCACTACACGCTCTTCCTGGTCAATCAGGACTTCATCATCACGACGGTGAGCGGCGACGCCGGCGTCCCGGAACCGGCGGTGTGGTCGATGATGATCTTGGGCTTCGGCCTGGCGGGCGCCGCCTTGCGCCGCCGCCGGACCATCGCCGCCGCCTGATCAGGCCGGGGGCGGTCCGCCGTCCCCGAACGCCACCCGATCCAGGAACCCGCGCGCCTGAAGCCAGCGTAGCGTCTCTATCCCGGTGGCGTGGTCGCCGCCCAATTCCCGCACCGTCTCCGCCAGCATGAGAGCCAGGTGGCAGGTGACCATCGCCACCGGCATGTTCATCAAGGCCTGGACGACGGCGGCGTCCCGGGGTCGGGCCTCGAGAACCTTGCCGGTCTCGCGTCGTCTGAGCCGCACCCGCCGGCCCGCCAGCTTCTCGATGAACACCGACCCTCGCGGCAGGCGCCAGCAACTGTCCCAGTCCTGATCGAGCAGCAGCCGGTGGCGGGGCGTCAGCGTGACCCCGGGGCCCGGGGTCGTCGCCTTCAGGCGCGCGAAGATGGCGGCATGGGCCTCCGCTCGCAGCCTGTAGGGCGTCGAGCCTGAGATCTGGCTGTCGGACCAGATATTGTAGGTCGCCTGCGCGCCCTTCACGTGCAGGAATTGCAAACCCATCAGCGCGGCCTGGGCGCTGTATTCGATGTCGGTCGCCACGGCCCGACCCGGCCACCAGGCCTGTTGCGTCTGCAGCCGCTCGGCCGCCGCGCGCCGGATCAGATAGAGGTGCGGCGGATACCAGACGGTAGCCAGCGTGCGGGCGATCTGGTCGGTCATTGGGGCCAGATCGTGCCGACGCGGCGGCCGCGGGCCCAGCGGGCTGTAGCGCTGCTCGATCCAGTCGCCATATGCGATATCAGCCTCGGACCGCGACTCCAGGGCCGCCATCTGCAGGGCGATCTTGTCGGGCGCGATCTCGTCGTCGGCGTCCAACCACTGGATGAAGTCGCCGCTCGCCAAGCCGTAGCCGTGATTGCGGGAATGGTTCACGCCCTGCGCGGGGCAGGTCGCTATCCGGAACGCCCGCCCGGCGCCCGCCGCGACCTCCCTCGCGACCGCAAGGCTGCCGTCTGTCGAATTGTTGTCGACGAAGATCACCTCAAGGTTCGCCCAGGTCTGGGCGAGCACCGACGCCAGGGCCGGTCTGAGCCGCGCCCCGGCGTTGAAGCAGGGCATGATCACCGAGACCTGCGCCGCCATCGTCTAAACCACTTCGTCCTTCGCCAGCGTCCGCGTGACACCCAGCAAGATGGCGAGTTGGCCCCCGAAATAGAGCCCCCAGATCGCGTAACCCACCCACGCCTGTCCGGCCAGCGGCCCCATGCGGGCGAAGATCAGCAGGTCAGAGACCACGAACATCAGCGCCCCGATCCCGGTAAGCCGGCGCGGAAACCGGCTCACCCAGGCAGTCGCCGCCATCAGACCCAGCCCCGCCGTATAGTCCGCGATGGGGATGGCCCTGCCCCTGTCGGCCGGCAGCCTGAAGGCGATGAACACGGTGGCCGGGACCAGCACGATGACCAGCAACTTCTGGCTCAAAGTCGTCTCGGCCCGGCGGTTCTTCAGATAGAGCCAGATCGCCACGAGGTGCCCGATCAGGAACGCCAGCCCGCCGCCGGCCGGGCCGGCCGGACCCAGCAGCACGTCGCCCGCCGCGCCCAGGGCCATCACCGCGGCGATCATCCAGCCATCCGGCGTCCGCGCCTTCAGCGCCGCATAGACCGCCAGCAGCCCGACGCCCGAGCCCTTCCAGGCCAGACTCGCGGCCTCCGGCAGTCCCAGGTTCCAGGACGCGAAATAACTCACCCCGCCGACTACCGCCGCCGCCAGCACCAGCAGCGCCGCTGCTTCCTTCCGATCCATCGCATCTCCCCCGAACGCCCAGGCGCCTTCTATGCCGGGTTTCGGCGTCGGGCTGAAGGCTCTGGCGGCGCGGCGCATGAGGTTGGCGGGCGTCCGCGGGGAAGGGATCCGGACGCCCGCCAGGCGGCCCGTGGGCATCGGGCCTGACGCTCAACTGCGCCGCGGCGCCTGACCGGGCGATGAACCATGGCGAAGCTGGGAACGCCCTGGCCGCGCCGGTGTTGTCTGCAGGTGACCTACGCAGACGACTTCGACAGCATCCGCCCGCCAACCCCTCGGCTGTCCCGCGCCGCGGTAGTGTGCCTCGCGCTGGTGGCCAGCGGCGCCTTCACCTGGGGATTCGCCCGGCAGGTGATCGGCCCTCTCACACTCACGCCGCCGCCGGCCCAGTCCGAAACCGCGGCCTCCGGCATCCAGGCCGCTCAACCGCTCCCGGCGGACGCCGCCGCACAACCCGCCATCCAAGTCGCGGTTGGCGCGCCGACGCCGAAGCCCACGCCCAAGGCCGAGGTCCCGGATCCGGTCGCTGCTGAGCCCGCAGCCACCACCACGGCGCCCGCACCGGCTACCGCCGCGGACGCCACGGCGACCTCCGCTGCGCCCGCGGCAGCGGGCGAGCCCGCCATCCAGACGGCGCCGGCCGAGCCTACTCCGCCGGCCTGAGCCCCTTGGGTGGCCGCGCGGAACCTCTGTCGGCGGTTCGGGATTACACAGTTCCACCAAAGGATTTGCCCCCATGCGTCACTTCGCCCTCGCCACCCTGGCCGCCGCCGCCGTCACCCTGGCCGGCGCGCCCGCCTTCGCCCAGACCGTCGAGGAACTGACGGTCACCGGTCATTCGATGAAGAATGATCGCCAGATCCTCTCGCGCGCTGTCAGCTTCGCCGACCTCGACCTCACTCGTCAGTCCGACCGCAAGATGCTGCGGGCCCGGGTCAGCGACACCGCCGGCGACGTCTGTGAAGAGCTGAACGAGCCCGGCCCCTCGGCCGCCAACCTCGGCCGGTCGTGCCAGGAGATCGCCATGCGCGACGCCTTCGCCCAGGTGAAGGTCGCCGCCGCCGCCGCCCGCGGCGCGGCCTACGCCGACGCGGCCTTCTCCGACCCGAGCTTCTTCGCAGTCGCGCCCTCGGCCGACAGCTACGC
This sequence comes from Caulobacterales bacterium, assembly GCA_038203295.1. Classification (GTDB taxonomy): domain Bacteria; phylum Pseudomonadota; class Alphaproteobacteria; order Caulobacterales; family Caulobacteraceae; genus Phenylobacterium. The sequence continues at coordinate 8,104 of JBBREC010000043.1, read as the reverse complement.
GGCTCAGGTCAGTACGACCGCGACCAGCGTCACCACGACAACCGTCACCAACGGCCCTGTCGCCGACACCCCTGAGAACCGGGCAAAGTACGGCGCGCCGATGTCCAGGGCCGGCAAGCGCACCGCCCCGCGCGGGAACTGACGGCCTGAGGGGCGCCCAGGCCGGGCGTCCCGCCGTCCATCGCCTGGTCCCGTGACCTTGGCGCCGCCGCGGCGCTGTGAGGCTGGCGCGAACGCCTCTAGGCTGTCGCGCCTTGAACAGTTTCGACCTCCTGCGGCTGCTGGCCGCCCTCGCCGTGATCTATGACCACGGCGCCCCGCTGAGCGGACATCCCGCGCAACGGATCTTCAGCACGTCAGCCGCCGAACTGGGTGTGGGCGCGTTCTTCGTGATCAGCGGCTATCTGGTCACCGCGAGCTGGCGCCTCGCGCCGGACCTCAGGACCTTCCTCGCCAAGCGTCTGCTGCGGATCGAGCCGGCGCTGGTTGTCTCGCTGCTGGTGACGGCGCTGGTGCTCGGCGCGTTCGCCACCACTCTGCCGCTGGCGGACTACCTCTCCCGGCCGCAGGTGTGGCTCTACATGATCCGCAACGCGCTGCTCTATCCGGTCACGTATGAGCTGCCGGGCGTGTTCACCCACAACCCGCTGCCGGACCAGGTGAACGGGGCGCTGTGGACGCTGCGGCTGGAGTTCAGCTGCTACCTGGGCCTGGCCGCGCTGGGGCTTGCGGGCCGGCTGGACCGCGGGGGGGTCGCGGGCCTGGCGCTGGTCGCCGCCGTCGTCTTCGCCTTGCTGCACGTCGCCCGGCCAGATCTCGCGGCCGCCAACGACCTGCTGCGGCGCGCCGACGTTGCGGCCATGTTCGGGTTCCTGTTCCTGGCGGGGTCGTTCCTCAGCCTGCGCGACCGGCCCGTGCCGCTGTGGCTGGCGTTTGTCGCTTCGCCCCTGATCGCGACGCCGGCCTGGATTCTCGGCCTTCCCCTCGTGGTCGTCGCCCTGGGCGGGCTGCGCAGCGTCCGCCTGCCGGGCGACATCTCCTACGGCCTCTACATCTACGCCTTCCCGCTGCAGCAGATCCTGGCCACGTCGGGGCGCCTCAGCTTCGTGGCCTCTGTCGCCGTCACCGTCCCCTTCGCCATCGCCTCCTGGTGGCTGGTCGAGAAGCCGGCGCTCAGCCTCAAGCCTAAGCCTGGCTGACTGAGACGACCTCGACCTCGGCGCCGTTGACCAGGGCGGTATCGCCCACGGCCTTGCCCAGCAGCGCGCGGGCCAGCGGCGAAACGTAGGAGACGCTGCCCTTCGCTGGGTCGGCCTCGTCCTCGCCGACAATGCGGAAGGTCTGGCGCCGGCCGTCCTCGCGCTCGAACACGACGGTGCGGCCGAACTGGACGGTGTCGGCCTGGGCCTCGGGCTCGGTGAGCTGGGCGTTCCCGCGCCGCGCCGACCAATAGCGCAGGTCCCGGGTCGCCCGCGCCATGGCCGTACGGTCGGCGCTGACCCCGCCCACGACCTGCGCCGCCGAATAGGCCGCCCGCGCCGCGGCCAGGTCAGCCTCGATCGCCGCCAGCCCGCTCGCCGTTACCAGGTTCGGATGCGCCGAGACCGGCCGGTCGGGCAGGTCCGCCGCCTGGGATTCGTAGTCTTCCTCTCGGGTGAATGCGACCGCCATGCCGCAAAGGTAGGCCCTCGCCCCCGTCAGCGATAGGCCGCCGCCCGCAGTCTTGACGCGCGGCCGCCCCGTCTGCCCCATACGGTCATGCTTGGTCGTCTCGTCCTCATCGCCGTATTCGCCGCTGCGCCCGCCTGCGCCGCCGAGCGTTACCGCGCGCCACGCACCAGCTTCGGCGCGCCGTCGCTAGAGGGCGTGTGGACCAACGCCACCTTCACCAGCCTGCAGCGTCCCAAGCGGTTCAAGTCCCTCCACGCCACGCCGGCCGAGGCCGAGGCCTATGTGAAGCGCATCCAGAACAGTCTGGTCGGCATCGAAAACCCGCCCGACCCAAACGCGCCCAAGCCGGATCCCACCAAGCCCGAGCCCCCCGATGTCGGCCAGAGCGAATGGTACGAGTTGCACGGAGGACTGCTGGAGATCGACGGCCAGTTGCATACCTCCATCATCACCATCCCGGCCGATGGACGTCTGCCCTATAACGCCATCGGCAAGACGATGGCCGAGGCCGCCGAGCACACCGACGATAACGACTTCTCCAATCCCGAAGTCCGGATGCCGGACGAGCGCTGCCTGATGGCGCTGGGCGGCGTCACGGGTCCGCCGATGTTGGTCGCCAGCTACAACGCCCACTACCGCGTCGTGCAAACGAAGGCCGAGATCGCGATCTTCTCGGAGATGATCCACGATGTGCGCATCGTGCGGATCGGCGGCCGCCATCCGGCGATCCCGACCCATCCCTGGATGGGCGACTCGATCGGCTGGTGGGAGGGCGACACCCTGGTCATCGAGACCGTCGATCAGAACCCCGTCGGCGCCTACCGCTTCCTATCGGGCGGGGTCTTCTACACCTCGCCCCAGGCGACGATCACCGAGCGCCTGACCCGCACCTCGGCCACACGGTTCCATTACGCGTTCACCGTCGAAGACCCCGGCGCCTACCGGCAACCCTGGCATGGCGAGCTGGTGTTCAACGCCACCGACGCGCCGATGTACGAATATGCCTGTCACGAGGGGAACTACGCGCTTCCCAATATCCTGGCCGGGGGCCGCGCCCAGGAGCGGGAAGCCGCCGCGGCGAAGGACTAGCTCAGACGCCAGCGCCCCAGCGCGCGCCGTCGTCCAGCGCGCCGGCCGCACGCTGACCGTTGGCCAGACCGGCGCTCGTCACGCCGTCGAAGAAGTAGCTGATCTCGACGTCCAGCCGGCAGGCCAGCTTCCACAGCATGTGCGCCGAGATCTTGCACGCCGCGCACTCGTACTTCTGCACCTGCTGGAACGTCACCCCGCAGCCCTCGGCAAGCTGCTGCTGCGTCAGGCCGATCAGCCGCCGGCGCGCCTTCAGCCGCCGCCCGATAATCACTTCAATGGCCTCGCTCATCCCGACACCCGCTGACAGACCCAATATGAGCCTCACTCAACGCCGTTCGATGACCGCGTTATTGTAATTTCGCGACATCCCCGCGAATAATCCTCCAGGCGCCTGGAATGCGGGCGTTGCTGGCGGCTGCGGCGCTCAAACTCGTAATGCGCTCAGGGCGACCCGGTGTGAGGCGCACTGAACGCCGGGGTCACCCGCGGGTCAGGGTTGCCTCGATCTGGCGGATCGCCTCGGCGACCTTCTCGTCCTCGTCGCCGAACACGCCGTCCCACGCCATCTGCAGGAACGGCCCAGGCTGGCGGGCGCGGTCCTGGTCGTGTTCCGCCTTCCAGGCCTGCAGCCGCTCCAGCAGGTCGCGCAGGGCCGCGGCGTCCGTTTGCGCAGCCTCCCGGTGCGCGCGCCACAACTCCAGTTCGCCGGACATGCCGCCTGCCTTCACCGCTCCGCCTCCGCTGCGTCGACGTCGGACCCGGCCGCCGCCCTCGCCTGGGTGACTTAGCCCTCCAGTGAAGCGGCCAACAAGGCCTTCCCGCGAACCCAATATCCCAGAAAGGACTCGCAATCCCATTGTTGTTCCTCTTTTGTTCCGCGCATGACCCAGCGGACCATCCAGACCATCGAGCGCCTCGGCGACGGCGACAGAACCTTCTGCTTCTTCATCCGCCCGGGCAGCCGCAGCCGTCCCTATCGCTGGTTCGAGGTCGCCGAGGTGCCACCTTTCGACGGCAAGTCCGCACGCTTCGAGATGGAACGCACCCGCTACGGCTGGACGTTCATCCGGCAGCTGAAGGATTGAGGGGGTAAGGCGCCCTCGCGGCAGGTGATACCTTCAAGCGCGGGCGACATCGACGGTCAGGCCCCATACGGCCGCGTCGCCTATCAGACCGAGGCGGGCGAGAATGCACCGGCGGCGACGTGATCACGGAGCGCCAGCCGAATACGATGGTGGTCGCACAGGGTAAATTCCTGCGGAGCATGCGATGTTCGCGGTCGCCCTGCTCTTGGATTTTCCGCTATTGCCCCATCAAGTCCGCAGCGTCGTCCCTGGCCGGCAATTCCTGCCGAAGATCATCTCCGCTCTGGTCGTCGCAGGTCTTCTGGCGTGGGGCTCCACCGCCGGCGCCGCCACCGGCAAGGTCGCCTTGACCTTCGACGACCTGCCGGCCCTGAGCCTGTTCGCCAACCAGCCCTACGTGAACTATCTCAACGCCACGCTGCTGCGCGGCCTTCGACGTCATCGCCTCCCGGCGATCGGCTTTGTGAACGAGGGCAAGCTCGACGAGATCGATCGGCGCCAGCAGATCGCCATTCTGGAAAAATGGCTCGATGCCGGCATGCAACTGGGCAACCACACTTTCAGCCATGAGTCGCCGGAGGTGCTCGGCGGGCAGGGCTATATTGCGGACATCGCGCGCGGCGAGCCGGTAACGCGCGGTCTGCTGGCGCGTCGCGGCAAATCACTGGTCTGGTTTCGCCACCCCTATCTCGAGACGGGATTTCCTGAGCCTGTCAAACGGGACATCGACTCCTGGCTATCCACCCATGGCTACCGGATCGCTCCGGTCACCATAGACGCCAGTGACTGGGAATTCGCCGAACCCTATGACGACGCCATCGCGCGCCACGACGAGGCCAGCCGCCTGCGCATCCAGAAGCAGTATCTCGAGTATACCGAGCGCACGGTCGCCTGGTACCAGGACGCGTCCAACGCCCTGTTCGGCCGCCAGATCGCCTTCGTCATGCTGCTCCACGCCACGCGGCTGAACGCTGATTCCATCGACCAACTGGCCGCCGTCCTGAAGCGTCGCAAACTGAAGGGCGTAACGCTTGCGGAGGCCATCCGGGACCCGGCCTATCGCATCCACGATCCCTATGTCGGTCATGATGGGATCGATTGGATGGAGCGCTGGTCCGGCGCGTTGCAGAAAGACCTACCCTGGGACAGCTGGCAGGACCCGCCAGCGCAGATCCTGCAGGACTATGAACGCACCAGCGATGACCGGCGATAGCGCCGGTCAGGCCGCAAACCCGAGCGCTCCGGTTTCAGCCACGGCCCCGGGACCTACCCCAACGCCTCGGCCACCAGCGCCTGGGTCAGGGCCTGGCAGCCGGGCGAGCGCTCGTCCATCCGCTGGATCAGGCCCACGAAGATCAGCTCGTTCTCCGGGTCCACCCAGAACCAGGTCCCGGCCGCCCCGTCCCACTGATAGGTGCCGCGCCCAACTTGCGACCCTGCCAGCGCCGGGTCGGTGAACACCGCGCCATTGAAGCCGTAGCCGAAGCCCGGTCGGATCGGCTGGTGGCCCACGCCATACCCGCCGGCCATGAGCTCGTCGGTGAGGTGGTTGGCGGTCATCAGGGCCACGGCCGCCTCCGAGATCACCCGCACGCCGCCCAGTTCGCCCCGGTCCAGCAGCATCTGCGCGAACCGCGCGTAGTCGTCGAGGGTGGAGAACAGGCCGCCGCCCCCCGAGGCGATCTTCGGGATGCGCCCGGCGTCGCGGCCGAACAGCGGCTGGTCCACCTCCACTAGGCCACGGGTTTTGCTGTGGCGATAGGTGATCGCCAGCCGGGCGATCTTGTCGTCGGGTACGAAGAAATCGGTGTCGGCCATGCCCAGCGGGGTGAAGATCCGCTCACGCATGAAGTCCGGCAGGCTGCGCCCCGACAGCCGCTCGATGATCGCGCCCTGCACGTCCATGGCGATGGAATAGCGCCACTTCGTGCCCGGCTCGTAGGCCAGCGGCGCACCCGCGATGCGGCGCATCATGTCGGCCAGGTCGTCCGCCTGCCACACGCCCGCGGCCAGGTAGGCCGCATCGGTGGCCTCGTTTGGATCGAAGCCATAGCCGAGGCCCGCGGTGTGGGTCATCAGCTCGCGCATCGTCGGCGGGTGCGCCGGCGCCCCGCCGCCCGGCACGGTCACGCCCGCGAACTCCGGCAGGTGTCTGGCGATGGGGTCGTCCGGCGACCACAGCCCCTGGTCCCACAGCACCATCATCGCCACCGCGGTGACCGGCTTGGTCATCGAATAGATGCGGAAGAGGGTGTCGCGGGACAGCGCCTCGCCGGTCGCCAGATCCTTCAGCCCCTGCACCGAGCGGTGGACCACCTGGCCCCGGCGCGCCACCAGCAGGCTCGCGCCCGCCAGTTCGCCCGCCCCGATCAGGTCGCCGAGCGCCGCGTCCACCTTCGCCAGCCCCGCCGCGCTCAGCCCAGCGGCCTCCGCCGATCCCTCGCCAAGCACCCTGTCCATCGACGGTTCCTCCTGTGAGGGGCCAGACAAGCGGGACGCCGGCGCAAAGGCAAGGGCGCGTCCGCTGGTGGCAATCCTGTGGCCACGGCTCAAACCGAGGGGTGGATGGCGGACGACGGGTTTCGCCGACGCTCCGAGGCCGGAGATTCCATGCGCTCACCAAACCAACCCCCCGCGCGCCGCACGGCGCATCTTGGGCTGGCCGCCGCCGCCCTGGCCGCCGGCCTGGGCTCAGCCCCGCTGGCGCATGCGACCCTGCTGCGGGCCAACGTCCGCATCACCGGCCACGCCCCCGGCGAGGCCGGCTCGGTCGTCACCCATGATGAACGCGTGAGCACTGGGGTCACGCCGGTCACCGCGGCTTCGGAACAGAACCGCGGCGGCGCCTGGGCCACGCCCCTCGCCGGCGGCGGGCAGATCATCGAGCGCTCCCTCGGGGTCGCGGCGGCGTCCTTCGCCCGGCCGGGGCAGCTGTCGGTGGGGGCCAGGACCAACGTCCAGGGTGACCGGATCGGGTTCAACGCGTCGGGCTTCACCGAGGTGCAGGCGATCTACAACGACGTGATCACGGTCCAGGGCGGGTCGCCGGGCCAGATGGCCGTTCTGCACATCAACATGCACCTTGTGGGTGGCGGCGAGCACTTCGAAAACCCGGTCGCGCGCAACGGCATCATCTCGGCGCAGGACGGTGTCGAACTGCATATCGACGGCAGCGGCGTGCCCACCGGCCCGTTCGGCGGTCCGGTCTACGGCATTGCCGACTTCGGCGGAACGCCGGGCGCGCTGCGCAATGTCGACACCGGCAACCCGTCACTGATCCCGGTGGCGATCCAGGTGCAGATCGGCGTGCCGACACCGATCTTCTTCAACCTGCAGGCGTTCGGCAACGCGGCCTTCCTGGCCGGCGGCGAGTTCGGGGAGGGCATGCTCAACAGTACGGTGCCCAAGGCCTTCATCCAGTACGGCTACGACCTGCAATGGGGCGACCAGACCTGGGTCACGACAACCGGCGGCAACCTGCTTGGCGGTCTGTCGATCGCCTCGGACTCCAACTTCGACTTCCACCTGGGCGAGTTCACGCCCGAAGGCCTGGGCGGCGTTCCGGAGCCGGCGACCTGGAGCCTGATGATCACCGGCCTCGGACTGGCCGGCCTCAGCCTGCGCCGGCGCCGCGCCTTGCAGGCAACCTGATCGCGGCCTCCCGGATCGCCGGGCCGGCGCTGCGCCGGCGCAGGCAAGTCCTGGCCTGACCTGACGTCCTGACTCGATCGAGAGGCCCCGGCGTCACCGCCGGGGCCTTTTCGCGTCTAGACCGGCTCGTAATTGAGGATCGGGGCCAGCCAGCGTTCGGCAGTCTTCAGGTCCCAGCCCTTGCGGCGGGCATAGTCCTCGACCTGGTCCTTCTCGATCCGCCCGACGCCGAAGTAGTGGCTTTCGGGGTGCGAGAAATAGAGGCCGCTGACCGCCGCCGTCGGGTACATGGCGAAGCTCTCGGTGAGCTGCAGGCCGGTGGCCGCCTCGGCGTCCAGCAGCTTGAACAGCACCGCCTTTTCCGTGTGATCGGGCTGGGCAGGATAGCCCGCCGCCGGCCGGATGCCGCGGTACTTCTCACCGATCAGGGCGTCGATGTCGAAGACCTCGTCCGGGACGTACCCCCAGAGGTCGGTGCGAACCTCTCGGTGCAGGGCTTCGGCGAAGGCCTCGGCCAGCCGGTCGGCCAGCGCTGCGGCCATGATCGCCGAATAGTCATCGCCCTTCTCCTTGAACGCCTTGGCGATCTCGGCCTCGCCGTGGCC
>JBBREC010000042.1:0-23618 GCA_038203295.1 Caulobacterales bacterium | reverse complement strand
GGTCACCGAGGCCTTGTGAGCTTCGCTGCCCTTGAGGTGAGTGACGCCGTTCTTGTCGACGAAGCCGTCCTCAAAGCTCTTCTTGGCGTTGTCCCAGGCGCCGCCGCCCGAGGTCATCGAGATGGCGACGAACAGACCCGTGACGATCACGCCCATCAGCATCGCGCCCACGCAGGCGAAGGCGTCGACCTTGCCGGCGATGGCGTTGATGGTGAAGAAGAGCACGATCGGCGACGCCACCGGCAGCAGCGAGGGGATAATCATCTCCTTGATCGCGGCCTTGGTCAGGATGTCCACGGCGCGGCCGTATTCCGGCTTCACCTCGCCCGTCATGATGCCGGGGTTTTCGCGGAACTGGCGACGGACCTCGACGACGACCGATTGGGCGGCGCGGCCCACGGCGGTCATCGACATGCCACCGAACAGGAAGGGCAGCAGCCCGCCGAACAACAGCCCGACCACGACGTAGGGGTTGGACAGATCGAAGGCCACCGCGCCCAGCCCGTCAAAGAACGAGCCCGGCGCAGCGTTTGCCGCGAAGTACTTCAGGTCTTCGGTGTAGGCGGCGAAGAGCACCAGGGCGCCCAGGCCGGCCGAACCGATGGCGTAGCCCTTGGTGACCGCCTTGGTGGTGTTGCCCACGGCGTCGAGCGCGTCGGTGGTGACGCGCACTTCCGGAGGCAGACCCGCCATTTCGGCGATGCCGCCGGCGTTGTCAGTGACCGGACCGAAGGCGTCCAGGGCGACGACGAAGCCCGCCAGCGACAGCATGGCGGTGGTGGCGATCGCGATGCCGAAGAGGCCCGCCAGGTTATAGGTGACGATGATCCCGACGATGATGACCAGTGCGGGCGCCGCAGTGGCTTCCAGGCTCATGGCGAGACCCTGAATCACGTTGGTGCCGTGCCCGGAGACCGAAGCCTGGGCCACCGACTTCACCGGGCGGAAGTTGGTGCCCGTGTAGTACTCGGTGATCATCACGATCAGCGCGGTGATGATCAGGCCAGCCATCGAGCAATAGAACAGCGCCAGCGAATCGAAGGTCTTTTCCAGCGGAGTGCCGGCGTTGACCGTCAGAGGCTCCGTCACCAGCGACGGGATCAGGAACCAGAGCGCGATGGCCGACAGCACGCCAGTGACGATGAGGCCCTGGTAGAGGGCGCCCATGATCGAGCCCGACTTGCCAAGGCGAACGGCGAAGGTGCCGATGATCGATGTGACAATGCAGACGCCGCAGATGGCTAGCGGCAGCAGCATGACATTGCCCAGCAACGCCGAGCCGCCGAAGAAGATCGCGGCCAGCACCATGGTGGCGACCGTAGTCACCGCGTAGGTCTCGAAAAGGTCGGCCGCCATGCCGGCGCAGTCGCCGACGTTGTCGCCGACGTTGTCGGCGATGGTCGCGGCGTTCCGGGGGTCGTCCTCGGGAATGCCGGCTTCGAGTTTGCCGACCAGGTCACCGCCAACGTCGGCGCCCTTGGTGAAGATGCCGCCGCCCAGACGGGCGAAGATGGAAATCAGCGAAGCGCCGAAGCCCAGCGAGACCAAGGCGTCGATGACATGGCGGTCACCTGAGGCCAGCCCCTGAGGACCGGTCAGGAAGGCGTAGTAGCCGGCAACGCCGATCAGGGCGAAGCCGGCGACCAGCAGGCCGGTAATGGCGCCGGAGGTGAAGGCAAGCTTCAGGCCCTTGGCCAGGCTCTCCGAAGCGGCCTGGGCGGTACGCACATTGGCGCGGACCGAGACCAGCATGCCGGCGAAACCGGCCGCGCCCGAGAGCACCGCGCCGATCAGGAATCCGACAGCCGAGTAGGCGCCGATCAGGAAGAACAGCGCCACGAGCACGACGGCGCCAACAATAGCGATCGCGGTGTACTGGCGCTTCAGATAGGCCTGCGCGCCTTCCTGAATTGCGGCCGCGATCTCTTGCATTCTTGCGTTGCCGGGAGATTCCCGCAGCAACGCTGCTGTCTGGAAGATGCCGTAAAGCACCGCCAGCACGCCGGCGGCGATCACCAGCATAAGCTCAGAACTCATTATCAAAGCGCCCCTTTGCGATTGCGCGGAAGGGACCGGCGGCCGTTAAAAACGACGGCGCGCGAAAGTGGCCCCAGCCCTCGAAGTTTCCCCATGGAACCGTGTGCGCATCTCTGCGCCCCGGATAAGAGGCGGGAAAGTGCCAAAGTTGGCCGATGCGCGCAACCTGCGCTGCCGCAAGGTGTCAGGAAAGGGCCGACCCGGCGGGTTTGGGCTGGTTGACTCGCTTCCGAGGAGCCTGCGACGTCACCACGACTGAGCGGATCTGGCCCGGCCCAACGATGGTGGTCGCATCGCGCATGACAGCGGCGATCAGGCGCGCCTCGTCGGCCTTCTGATAGTCATTTGGAATGACGAACGGCGTGCGGTGAGCCGCCCGGACCAGGGCGTCACGGAAGAACGGCTCCTGCTCGCGAAGCTTGGCGACATTGGCGCTGGTGGTCAGGTTCAGCCGCACATAGACAAAGACGTAGTTGACGAGCTCGCCCTTGACGATGATTGGCACGGCCATCGGCTGCATCTCGACGAACTGGCCGACATCCTTGGTGGGCGGCTTCTTGTCCTCGGACGCCATGGCCGCCGAGCTGAGAAGCACCATCGGCGCGAGGGCGATAAGCAGTCGTCTTTGCATGGGCAATTCTAACCCACAGGAAGTTTCCGCAAGGTTTCGGCGTGCGTGACCCTCCGGCCCAACACTGGTATGCTTGCGCCTCATTCAGGTGGAGCAAGGACATGTTTCCAACCCGCCGCCACGCCGCCGCAGCCCTGTTTGCCGTGGGCGGCGCGTTTCTGCCGATCTCGCGAGCCGCCGCCCAGTCCGTCATCGAAGTTCCCGACCAGGACGACACGCCCGCCAAAATCGACACTGGCCGCGACCGCTACGAGCACATGATGGCCCCGGTCTCGATAAATGGTCAGGGCCCGTTCCGTTTTCTCATGGACACGGGCGCGAACGTCTCCTGCATTTCCCGCGCTCTGGCCCAGCGACTGGACCTGACGCCGGGCCCCTCGGCACGGGTGCATACCGTTGTCGGCGTTCGCGACCGGCCCAGCGTGCTGATCGACCACCTGCAGGTGGGCTCGCGCAGCCGCAAGGCCGTGAGCGCGCCCTCCCTGCCCTTCACGGGCAATGACATCGACGGCGTGCTGGGCGTCGACTGGCTGAAGGGTCAGCGACTGGTGATGGGCTTCAAGAGCAAGACGCTTGAGATCACGCGGTCGCGGGAGGACCGCGCCCAGGACGGCCAGGTCGTGGTGCCGGCGCGGCGCCGGCTGGGCCAACTGACGATTGTCGACGCCGACCTCAGCGGGCGGCGGATCAGCGCGATGATCGATTCCGGCGCCCAGACCACGCTCTGCAACGCGGCGCTGCGCAAACTTGTGCTCGACGCCGAGGCCCGCAAGGGCCAGCCGATGGAGCACGAGAAAGTCCGTCTCGAGACCCTGGCGGGCGAACCGTTCCACGGTGAACTGTTCTACCTTCCCTTCGTGCGCCTTGGCGGTCTGCACCTGGGTAACGTCGCTGTGGTCTACGCCGACATGCACGTCTTCGACGTCTGGGGGCTGAGGGATATCCCAGCCCTTGTGCTCGGCATGGATTTGCTGACCCAGTTCGAGACCGTTTCCCTCGACTTCGGCCGGTCCCAGGTCCGCTTCGACATCGTCTGACTTGCGGACATCGCCACAACCGCTAGGTTGAACTACGCGTGTAGTTCGAGGGGCGATGATGGGCCGATTGCGAATTCTGTACGCGGCGCTGATCGCGCTGTGGGTCGCCTCGGGACCGGCGCTTGCCGCCGGACCGCCGCCCGGCTACGCCCGCGCCGCCGAAGCCGTGGTCAGGGCCTACGCGGACCCCGGCGTCTTCGCCGGCGCGGTGCTGGTGGCCCAGGACGGCAAGCCGGTGTTCCGCAAGGCCTTCGGGCTCGCCAACCGCGAATGGGACGTGGCCAACACGCCGCAGACAAGGTTCCGGCTGGGCTCGATCACCAAGCAGTTCACCGCCGTGGCGATCCTGCAGCTGGCCGAACAGGGCAAGCTGAGCATCGACGACCCGATCTCGAAATATTATCCGGAGGCGCCGGCAGCCTGGGCGCCGATCACGCTCAAGCATCTGCTGACCCATACATCGGGCATTCCGAGCTACACTGCGATCCCTGCGTTCTTCGCGCAGAAAGCCCGGCTCGACCTGACCCCCGATGGGATCGTCGCCCTTACCCGCGACAAGCCCCTGGAGTTCACGCCGGGCTCGAAATACGCCTACGACAATACCGGCTATGTCCTGCTGGGCTATGTCATCGAGAAGGTCAGTGGCCAGACCTACGCGGCCTATTTGCATGACCAGATCTTCGCGCCCCTGGGCATGAAGGACAGCGGCTACGACGTCTCGGCGACGGTCTTGGCCGGCCGGGCTGCGGGCTACAGCATGGCGGGCGGCACCGCGCGGAACGCCGACTACCTGGCCATGACCCTACCCTACGCCGCCGGCTCGCTCTATTCGACGGTCGATGACCTGCTGGTCTGGGACCAGGCGCTGCACGCCGGCAAGGTGATTGGACCCGCCTCGGTGGCCGCCATGTTCACGGACTATGGCTTCAAATACGGGTTCGGCCAGGGCGTCAGCGTCCAGAACGGCCACCGGACCTGGAGTCACTCGGGCGGGATCAACGGATTTTCCACCATGCTGACCCATCTGCCTGACGATGGGGTGACCGTGGTGGTGCTCAGCAACATCGAGCAGGCGCCGTCTGGCCGGGTCTCGCAGAAGCTGATCGACGTCTGGTTCGAGCCAAAGGCGGCCGCTGGCGCAGGGGTGAAGCCCACAGCCAGGGAGCTGGACCGGTTTGTCGGCCGCTACCGGATGAGCCCGGCGCTCGCGATTGAGGTTACGCGCGACGGAAACCGCCTGTTCGCGCAGGGGACCAGCCAGCCGAAGGTCGAACTCTTCCGCGAGGCGGGCCGAACCTATTTCGTGACCGTAACGCCGCTCTCGATGATCTTCGCCGAGGGCGAGCATGCCCCCGAGGTCAGCATCCGTCAGAGCGGCCGGGACACGGTCGCCAAGCGGATCGACTAGGTCGGGCGGCTATTGGGCTTGCGGCCCTGCGGCGGCTTGCCGGCGTAGGGCTTGCCGCCGCCCTTTGGCGGCGGGCCGCGGCGGGGCGGACCGCCGGGACCGGGACGCGGGCCGGGGCGTGCGCCGGGATGCGGACCCGGACGGGGGCCTGGGCCAGGACCGGCCGTTCGGTCGGCGCTGGGGCCGCGATCGGGACCGGGATCACGATCGGGGCCGGGCCCCGGGGCCGGGCGCGGGCCGCGGGGACGGTCGGCGGCGGGCGGCGCCGCGGCCGGCTCGATCCGGATGTCGCCCTCGGCGGCGCCTTTCACGGCCTGCCGGAAGCGGGCCTCGGTCTCGGCGATGATCTCAAATTTCGTCTCGCGGTCGAAGATGCGGATCTGGCCGATGTCCTTCTTGGTCACGTGGCCGAGGCGGCAGATCAGGGGGATCAGCCACTTCGGGTCGGCATTGTTCTGGCGGCCAATAGGTAGGCGAAACCACTCCGAGCCGACGCCGCCGGGGCTGTGGGTCGGGCGCGGGCCGTCCTGCATCGGATCGTAGCTGACGCCACCGCGCTGTTTCGGAGCGATTTGGGGGCCACCGTCGCGGACGTCGTCGAAAAGGTCCTCAGGCTCTGGCAGGCGCTGCCGGTAGAGGCGGATCAGGGCCGCGGCCACCACTTCCGGCGACTTATCGGCCAGGATGCGCTTGGCCAGGGTCAGGTCTTCCTCGCTCGGCTCGCCGGTGAGGATCGGATCATCCAGCATGCGCTGCTGGTCCTTCGCGCGGATTTCCTCGGCCAGCGGCGGGCCGGACCACTCGGCGTGAATGCTGGCGCTCTCCAGCAGGCGCTCGGCAAAGCGGCGCTTGTTGTAGGGAACGACCAGGACCGAGGTGCCCTTCTTGCCGGCCCGGCCGGTGCGGCCGCTCCGGTGCAGCAGGCCGGCCTTGTTGACCGGCAGCTCGGCGTGGATGACCAGGGCAAGGTCCGGCAGGTCGAGGCCACGGGCGGCGACATCCGTTGCGACGCAGGCGCGGGCATGGCCGTCGCGCAGCGCCTGCAGCGCGTCGGTGCGCTCCTTCTGTGTCATCTCGCCGGAGAGGGCGACGGCGGCGAAGCCGCGTTCACGCAGCGCGCTGTGCAAGTGCCGCACCCGCTCGCGGGTGGCGCAGAAGACCAGCGCGCCTGGGGCCTCGAAATAGCGGAGCAGATTGACGACGGCGTGCTCGATCTCGTTCGGCGCGACGCGGATGGCGCGGTACTCGATGTCGCCGTGCGCTTCGTCGCGGCGCAGGGTGTCGATACGGACCGCCTCGCGCTGGTAGCGGCGGGCGAGCGTCGCGATCTCCTTGGCGATGGTCGCCGAGAACAGCAGGGTCCGGCGGGTGACCGGCGTGGAATCGAGGATTTCCTCGAGATCCTCGCGGAAACCCATGTCGAGCATCTCGTCAGCCTCGTCGAGGACGACAACCTTCAGGCCCGAGAGATCGAGCGCGCCGCGTTCCAGGTGGTCGCGCAGGCGGCCGGGGGTGCCGACCACGATATGACAGCCGAGCTGCAGGCTCCGCCGCTCGGCGCGCGGGTCCATGCCGCCGACGCAATTGGTCACGATGGCGCCCGCCTGGGCGTAGAGCCAGTTCAGCTCGCGGCTGACCTGCAGGGCGAGTTCGCGGGTGGGCGCGATGACCAGGGCCAGCGGCGGCCCGCCCCGGTCGAAACGCGGCGCCTCGCCCAGCAGGTCCTTTGCCATGGCCAGTCCGAAGGCCACGGTCTTGCCGGACCCGGTCTGGGCGGAAACCAGCAGGTCCTGGCCGTCGGCTGCGCCGAGCACGGCGGACTGGACCGGGGTCGGCTCAAGGTAGCCCTGTTTGTCCAGGGCGCCCGCCAGAGCGGGGTGGGTCGGGGGAAACGGCATCGATGGTCCTTGGCGTCCGCCCGACACACACAAATTGGCGCGAAACGCGGCGGACGCGCCAGAAGCCGTATCACGCCTCGCAAAGCAAGCCTTGTGAGATCAGAAGTGGCGCCAGCCCGCGTGGTCAATTGTCACCAGATGACCACCTGCGCGGACCTCCACCCCCTCCCCGGCCTCAACCTGGCCGATCGCGACGAAGCCCGCGGGCGGTTCGCCGGAGACCGTACAGACCACCTCATAGTCGTCGCCGCCAGTCGCGAGCATTGCCAAGGCGGCGGTCCGGTCGGGCTGGGTGTCGAGCCAGCGGCAGGCGGCGGGCGACAGTGGCAGGCGGGCCAGATCCAGCGACAGGCGCACGCCGCTGACCTCGGCGATGTGTCCGGCGTCGGCGATCAGGCCATCGGAAACATCCGCCGCAGCGGTGGCGTGGATCAGCAGCTCCTGGCGCAGGTCAAGGCGTGGGTTGGGCAGACGGTAGCGGCCGGCAAGGAAGCCGTCGGCGTCGTCGATTTCACTACGAACCGCCTTCAGGCCGAGCGCGCCGTCGCCGATTGTCCCGCTGACCGCGACGATGTCGCCGAGCCGGGCGCCGGCGCGTCGGACCATGCGACCTTCCGGCACCCAGCCCAGGGCCGTTAGGCTGAGCGTTAAGGGCCCGGGCGTCGAGACGGTGTCGCCGCCGAAAAGCGCGACCTCGTAGGCTTTCAGGTCTTCGCCAAGGCCGCGCGCGAAGGCGCCGCGCTCATCGGCCCCGAACGCGCTCGGCCATGCGACGGCAAGAAAACAGCCGAAGGGGTGGGCGGCCTTGGCGGCCAGATCGGATAGATTCACGCGGACCAGCTTCTTGGCCACCAGGTCTGGCGCTTCACCTCGTGGGAAATGCACGCCCTCGACGATGGCGTCCTTGGTGATGACCAGGTCGAACCCCGGGCGCGCGGGTACGACAGCGGCGTCATCCAGCAGATCGAACGCCCCGGCCGCGCCGCCCGTCAGCGGGCGGAACAGCCGGGCGATCTCGCCGAACTCGTCAGTTCCGGACATCCTTGGCCACCGCGTCGAGAGCCCCGTTGACGAAGCCCGGCTCCGGCCCCTCGAAGAAGGACTTCGCCAGGTCGACATATTCGTCGATCACCACCTCGGTGGGCACGTCGGCGCGGTGCGACAACTCATAGGCGCCTGCGCGCAGGATGGCGCGCACGGTGGCGTCCAGCCGATCCAGTTTCCAGCCGGTCGCCAGCCGCTTCACGACGGCGCTGTCGATCCTCTTCTGGTGCTTCACGACCCCCCGCACGAGGTCGGCGAAGAAGGCTTCGTCGGCTTGGGCGAGTGTCATGTCCTCCCCGGACTCGTTCGGCAGGCCGCGGTCGAAGCGGTGCTCGGAGAACTCGCGGATGATCGCCTCGGCGCCGACCGAGGACACCTCCATCTGGTAGAGCGCCTGGACGGCGGCCAGACGCGCTACCGAACGGGCCTGTTTGGGCGGGCTGCTCATCGCTTCTGGCCCAGCATCTGCTGTTTCAGGGCGATCATGGTGAGGGCCGCGCGCGCCGCGCCGCCGCCCTTGTCGCCTTCGCTGGGCCTGGCCCGCGCCCAGGCCTGATCCTCGTCCTCGACGGTCAGGATGCCGTTGCCGATCGCCAGCCGCTTGCCGACCGCCAGTTCCATGATGCCGCGCGCGGACTCGTTGGACACGATCTCAAAATGGTAGGTTTCGCCGCGGATCACCGTGCCCAGCGCCACATAGCCGTCGAAGGCCTGGCCGGTGGGGCGATGCCCGCCCTCGTCGGCGATGGCGATGGCGCCCGGAATCTCCAACGCGCCGGGAACGGTCACGACTTCATACGCCGCACCATAGGCCTCGATCGCATCGATGGCCCCCTTGAGGAGCTCGTCGGCAAGGTCGGAATAGAAGCGCGCCTCGACGATCAGAATGCGGATCTTGTCTTCGCTCATCTGAGCCCCTTGCGCGCTGTGGCCGCCTCTTTAGGCGGTTTCGCGCCAGCGGGCGAGATAGCGCGCCAGCATATCGATCTCCAGGTTCACTCGGCTGCCGACCCTGAGTTCGCCGAGCGTGGTCACGTCCCAGGTGTGCGGGATCAGGTTCACGCCGAAGACGTCGTCATCGACCTCGTTGACCGTCAGCGACACGCCTTCCACGGCAATTGAGCCCTTCGGCGCGATCAGGCGGTGCAGCGGGCGCGGCGCGCGCACCCGCACCCGGTGCGAACCGCCCTCGCTCTCAACCGAAATTACCTCGCCCACGCCGTCCACGTGGCCGGAAACGATGTGGCCGCCGAGCTCGTCGCCGACGCGGGCCGCTCGCTCCAGATTGACCCGCCGGCCCTTTGCCCAGCGGTCGAGGGTGGTCTTGTCCAGGGTCTCGCCGGAGACCTCGACCGCGAACCAGTCGGGGCCCTTCTCCACCACGGTCAGGCAGCAGCCAGCGTGGCTCACCGAGGCGCCGATATCCAGGGTCGAGGTATCGAAGCCCGTCTCGATCTCAAATCTCCGGTCGCGGTTGGTTTCCCGCACGGCCCGCACGCGGCCAACATCGGTGACGATCCCGGTGAACATTCAGAGCCTCGCGTAGCGTTCCCAGAGGTCGTCGCCCATCTCGCGGACCTCGATCCGCCGGAAATGGGGCGCATCGGCAAGCGCGGCAAGAGCGAGCGGGCCGATGCCGGGCCGCCCTTCCCCACCGATCAGGACGGGCGCGCGGAACCACTCCAGTCGATCGACCAGCCCACAGCGAAGGAAACTGGCCGCCACCTGCCCGCCACCCTCGACAAAGATCGATGAAAGCCCCTCGTCCGCGAGGGCCTGGACGACGATCCTGAGGTCCGGTCGGCCTTCGCCGACGGCCCGGACCTGCAGGACGCGGACGCCCGCCGCCAAGAGCGCCGGGTCGGGCTCCATGGTCGAAACGATGTAGGTTGGGGTGTCGCGGGCGGTCGTCACGAGCTTGCAGCCGGAACTGAGTCGCTGACGGCTGTCCAGAACGACCCGCGCCGGCTGACGGCCAGTGTAGCCCGGCAGGCGCACGGTCAGCTCGGGATCGTCGGCTAAAGCCGTCTCAGCGCCCACCAGCACCGCGTCATGCTCACTTCTGAGCTGGTGCACGGCCTTGCGCGCGCGCTCCCCGGTGATCCAACGGCTCTCCCCAGAAACCGTGGCGATCCGGCCGTCCAAAGATGTCGCGAGCTTGAGCGTGACGGGCACCCGTCAGGACTCTTCTTCCACCGCCTCGGAGAGCCCTTCCTCGCTGAGGAACTGGGCGAAGTCCTGGGTCTCGCGGAAGTCACGGTAAACCGAGGCGTAGCGGACGTAGGCCACGTCATCGAGAGCCTTGAGCTGGGTCATGACCAGTTCGCCGACGGCCGACGACGGCAGCTCGGTCTCGCCCATGCTTTCGAGCTGGCGAACGATGGAGGAGATCATCCGCTCGACGCGGTCCGGATCGATCGGGCGCTTGCGGATGGCGATGGAGATCGAGCGGGCCAGCTTGTCGCGCTCGAACGGCGTGCGCCGGCCCGAGCGCTTCAGGATGGTCAGTTCGCGCAGCTGCACGCGTTCAAAGGTGGTGAAGCGGCCGCCGCACTCCGGGCAGAGCCGGCGGCGACGGATGGCCGCGCCGTCTTCTGACGGACGGCTGTCCTTCACCTGGCTTTCGAGGTGGCCGCAGAATGGGCAGCGCATGATGTAGTCCTCTCGCGGGCTACAAAACTCTATCTGTTGTAGATAGGGAAGCGCTGCGTTAGCGCCAGCACCTCGGCCTTGACCTTGGCTTCGACCGCGGAATTGTCCCCGCCGGCCGAGACGCCGTCTAGCACTTCACCGATCCACTTGCCCACCTGGCGGAACTCCGCAACGCCGAGACCGCGGGTGGTGCCGGCGGGCGAGCCGACCCGCAGGCCCGAGGTCTGCATGGCCGGCAGCGGGTCGTTGGGGATGGAGTTCTTGTTGGTGGTGATGCCGGCCCGCTCCAACGCGTTCTCCGCGTCCGAGCCGCTGACGCCCTTCGGGGTCAGGTCCACCAGCATCAGGTGGCTGTCGGTGCCATTGGAGACGATCTTGAAGCCGACACCCTGCAAGCTGTCGGCCAGCGCCCGCGCATTCTCGATGACGTTGCGGGCGTAGACCTTGAAATCGGGGCGCAGCGCCTCGCCGAAGGCCACGGCCTTGGCGGCGATCACATGCATAAGCGGGCCGCCCTGCAGGCCGGGGAAGACCGCCGAGTTGAGCTTCTGATTCCACTTCTTGGAATTGGTCAGGATCATGCCGCCACGGGGGCCGCGCAGGGTCTTGTGGGTGGTTGTCGTGACAATGTGGGCGTGCGGGAAAGGGTTTGGATAGACGCCGCCGGCCACCAGGCCGGCATAGTGGGCGATGTCGACCATCAGCAGGGCCTCGACCTCGTTGGCGATCGCCCGGAACTGTTCGAAGTCGATGGCCCGCGAATAAGCCGAGCCGCCGGCGATGATCACCTTGGGCCTGTGTTCGCGCGCGACCTCCCAGGCCTGGTCGTAGTCGATCAGGTGATCCTGCTGGCGCACGCCATAGGCCACCGGGCGGAACCACTTGCCGGACTGGTTGACGCTCTTGCCGTGGGTCAGGTGCCCGCCGTCGTCGAGGCTCATGCCCATGAAGGTGTCGCCAGGGCTCATCGTCGCCATGAACACCGCCTGGTTCGCCTGGCTGCCCGAGTGCGGCTGGACGTTGGCGTATTCACAGCCGAACAGTTGCTTGGCGCGATCGATGGCGAGCAGCTCGACCTCGTCGACCACTTCGCAGCCACCGTAGTAGCGCTTGCCCGGGTAACCCTCGGCGTACTTGTTGGTGAGCACGGACCCCTGTGCTTCCATCACTGCCCTGGAGACGATGTTTTCCGAGGCGATCAGCTCGATCTGGTCCTGCTGGCGCTTCAGCTCATGACCGACGATCCCGGCGACCTCCGGGTCCCCTGTGGCGAGGTCGTCGCCAAAGAAGGTATCAATCGAGGACTCGGCTTGTACGTGCAGGTTCAACGGCGGCGCCTTTCGCTGGCGTTTGAGTCTTTGGCGGCGGAGAGCGCTCTTTACCCCCAACCGCCGGTCCTTCCAACGCCCGTTCCGCGGCGCCGCGAAAGTTCGGGAACCTACCCGCGCCAGCGGCGTTTAATCAGCAACCGCCGGGGTGTGCGTCTTGCCCCCACTTCCAGTACCGCGTGTCGAGAAGGGGAACCATGAGCGTTGGACCCGGCCAAGAGGGCCCTACGGGGGACGAGCTTCTGCGCCTCGGCGCGGATATCGTCTCCGCTTATGTGAGCCGCAACGCCGTCGCGGCGGACGCCGTTCCTGACATCATCCGCACAGTCTACCAGGCCCTGACCGGCCTCGGCCACGGCGCGCTGGCCCCGGTAGAGGAACGCCCCAAGGCGGCCGTTCCCATTGGCCGCTCGGTGCAGCACGAATTCATCGTCTGCCTGGAAGACGGCAAGAAGCTGAAGATGCTGAAACGCTACCTGCGTTCGCGTTACGACATGAGCCCGGACGATTATCGTCGGCGCTGGGGCCTGCAGCCTGATTATCCAATGGTCGCGCCGGCCTATGCCGCCCGTCGCTCGGACTTCGCCAAGAAAATCGGCCTCGGCCGCGGCGTTCGGCGCAAGTAGCGCTGTGGGCCATCGCGCCATTGCGGCCTGTCTTAGGCCTCTCGTCGAAACCTCCTATGCGATCCTCGATGAGGACCTGGCGGACCGCGGCGAGGTGACGATCTGTTCGGCTGACCGGCTGATCCCACGGCTCGGCGACCGCTTCACCATCGAGAGCGCCGGCATGGTGCATGACGTCGGTGTGTTTTCGCTCACGACCTCCCAGGCCGGCTGGCGCGTCACCTGCCGGGCCGACGAGCCGCGGCCGAAATAGATGCGCTCCGCGACACTGTGCGGCACTGGCGCGACTCCTGGTTAACGGGCACTAGGCGTTCGTCACATCCGGCGATCGGTCGGGTGGGCCTCCAATTCCAGTTCGGGGCGACTGTTGCTTTCACAGCGGCATCTGTTCGCCGGCCTGTTGGCCGGTTTCTGCATCGCGCTGCCGCTCACCGCGGCCCTCGCCGAAACCACTCCGCAAGCTTCACCGCTGGGCCCGGCGGCGGCCGCCGCGCAGAATTTCGAAGCGCGCGGCTTCGCCCTTGAGGACCAGGGCCGTCCGCGAGAGGCCGAGCCACTGCTACGGCAGGCGCTGGAGGTCCGTCGCAAGAATTTCGGCGATAAGGACCGCCGCACGGCCGCCGGCTACGCAAGCCTCGCGCTGAACCTCGACACCCAGAGCCGCGACGCCGAGGCCGAGCCCTATTTCCGCAAGTCGCTGGCCATCCAGAAGGCGGCGCTGGGCGACAGGCATCCCGACGTCGGCATGACGCTCAACAACCTGGCCTCCTGCCTGGACGACCAGGGCCGGCACGCTGAGGCCGAGCCGCTGCTGCGCAAGGCGTTGGCGATCGCCCGGGCCAACGCGGGCGAGACCGGGCTGGCGACCGCCGCGGTCTACGGCAACCTGGCGCTCAATCTGGACGCCGCCGGCCGCCGCGCCGAAGCCGAGCCGATGTTCCGCAAGGCGCTCGACATCCACCGCAGCATCCTCGGTGAGCGGCATCCCGCGGTCGCCACCGCCAACGCCAATCTCGCCTCCAACATCTTGGGCCAGGGCCGCTACGCCGATGCCGAACCCCTGTATCGTCTGGCGCTGGAAATCGACCGAAGCACCTTCGGCGACGCCCACTATCGCGTGGCGGCCGATTTCGATCACCTGGCCGCCGACCTGGACCAGCAGGGCCGGCCAATGGAGGCGGAATCGCTCTATCGTCGCGCGCTGGAGATCCGCCGCAGCGTGTTCGGCGAGACCAACCGCAACACTGCGGCATCCTATGGCGCGGTCGCTGGCAATCTGCACGCCCAGGGCCGCTATGCTGAGGCCGAGCCGCTTTACCGCAAGGCGCTCGAGATCGACCGCGTCGCGGCCGGCGATAACCCCGCCGACGCCGCGATGGACTACCAGGACCTCGCCATAAACCTGGACGCCCAGGGGCGTCATCGCGAAGCCGAACCCCTGCTGCGCAAGGCGCTCGAGATGCGCCGCGCCGCGCTTGGCGACCGCCGCGAGGCCACAGGCTCGGCCTTCAACAGCCTGGCGGACAATCTCGACGCCCAGGACCGGCGCGCTGAGGCCGAGCGCATGCACCGCCGCGCCCTGGAGATCTTCCGCGACGCCCTGGGCGAGATGCATCCGCAGACCGCCATGGCCTACGCCAGCCTGGCCTCAAACCTCAATCGCCAGGGGCGCTACGACGCCGCCGAGCCGCTCTACCGCAAGGCCCTCGACATCCGCCGCGCGGCGTTAGGCGAACATCATCCGCAGACCGCCGAGGCCTACGACAGCCTCGCCCAGACTCTCTACCTCCGTTACGACCACACCCAGGCCGAGTCCCTTTCGGCCCGCGCAGTGGCGATCGTCCGCGAGCGCCGCAACGACGACCTGCGCGCGGCGGGTTCCGACTCCGCCGGCGAGGCCGCGATCCGGCGCGCCCGGGCGGACGCCGACCGCGGCGTGCAGGACAGCCGCATCTTCGCCCGTCACCTGCGCGTCGCCTGGCTGGCGGCGAAAGACCGGCCGGCGAACCTGGCCACGTTGCGCGACGACGCCTTCACCACGGCGCAGGACCTCGACGCCTCACCGGCCGCAAAGGCGCTCGCCCAGACGGTCGCGCGCACGGCCGCCAGCGGCGCCGGCGCCGGCGTTGCCCGCCAACGCCAGGCGTTGTCCGGTGAGGCCCGGCGTCTGGAAATCGAGCTGGTGCGTTCGCTGGCGGGGCGCGATCCGGCGCGGCCTGCCCAACTGCGCCTGGCTCTCGACAAGACCGGCCGCGACCTTGCCGGGCTCGACATGCTGCTGCGCCGGGCCAATCCGCAATACGCCGAGCTGACCTCGCCGGCGCCGCTGAGTCTGGCGCAGGTCCAGAAGCGGTTGCGCCCCGGCGAGGGCCTGCTGCTGATCGTGCCGACCGGCGCCGACGTCCACGTCTTCGCGGTCTCCAGAACCCAGGTGTCCTGGAACCGCCTGTTCGACAAGCAGGCCGAGATCGACCAGCGAGTTCACACTCTGCGCTGCCAGGTCGACGAGGGATTCTGCGGGGGCTTGGCGACCCCGGCGGGGCCCGCCGGACGCTTGCCGCCCTTCGACCTCGACGCCGCTTACGGGCTCTATCGCGACCTGATAGCGCCGGTTGAGGACGCGCTGCAAGGCGTCGACCGGCTGCTGGTGACCACCTCCGGCGCGCTGGCCGACCTGCCGCTGGCCATGCTGACGACCGCCGCCCCGCCAGCCTCACGGGCTGGTCCCGAGGCGCTGGCCTCGGCGCCGTGGCTGGCCAGCCGCTACGCGCTCACCACCCTTCCGTCGGTCTCCAGCCTGCGGACGTCGGGCGCCGCGCCGGCGGCGATCGGGCGGCGCCTGGCGTTCATGGGATATGGCGACCCCATGGTGACCGGGCAACGGCAGGACCGGCCGCGCCGGCGCGGCGCCGCCAGGGCGCCTGGCGGCCCCGATGATCTGCGCCGGGGCTTGGCCCCCCTGCCCGGCGCCGCCAAGGAACTGCGCGCCATGGCCGACGCCCTTGGCGCATCGTCCGACAGCCTGCGCATGGGCGCCCAGGCGACCGAGGCATCGGTGAAGACCTCGACGGCGCTGTCGCGCGCCAATGTCGTCGCCTTCGCGACGCACGGCCTGCTCTCCAACGAGATCAAGGGCATCGACGAGCCCAGCCTGGTATTCACCCCGCCGGCCAGGGCCTCGGCGCAGGACGACGGACTGCTCACCGCCTCCGAAGCCGCCCAACTCAAGCTCACCGCCGACTGGGTGATCCTCTCGGCGTGCAACACCGCCGGGGCCGACGGCTCGCCGGGCGCTGACGCGATGTCAGGGCTGGCGCGGGCGTTTCTCTACGCCGGCGCCAAGGCGCTTCTGGCCAGCCACTGGCACGTGTTCGACGACGCCACCGCCGCGCTGACGGTCGAGACGCTGACCCTGCAGCGCGCCAATCCGAAGCTGACCAAGTCTCAGGCCCTGCAACGCGCCATGGCCGCCGTGCGCACCGGCCGCCGCGCCGACGGCAGCCGCATCACCGGCTGGACGGCGGAGTGGGCGCATCCGGCCTACTGGGCGCCCTTCGTGCTGATCAGCGCGGGCGGTTAGGCTTTTGCTTCGCGGGTTCGAGGTCTAGCCTTCGCGAAAGCTGGAGGATCGCCCGTGACCCTGACCACCGAGGCCCGGACCTGGGCCGGAGACTTCCGCGCCCCGCGCAACATGGCCCACGAGATCAAGGGCTCGATACACGATGACGTCACGGCCTCGAAGCTGGGGTTCCGGGGCGGGACCGTCGCGGGTTCGATCCACATGGACCAGTTCGTCCCCGGGCTCCTGTCACTCTATGGCGACGCCTGGTTCGAGACCGGCTCGATCTCGCTTTATTTTACGCAGGCCACCGTCGACGCCGAGCTGGTGCGCGCAACCGTTGAGCCCGGCGCCGAACGCGCAAGGCTCACCATGCACAACGAGACCGGGGCGTTGATCTGCCAGGGCACGGCGACTGTGGATCACGATCCACGATCCGAACTCGCCCGCAGGCTGGAGGACCAGACCTCGGCCGAACCACAGACGCTGCGCATTCTCAGGGAGATGGCTGTCGGCGACGTGCACCGCGACCTGCCCGTGCGTGTCGCGCCAGAGGCTCTGACTACAGCGCTGGAGACGATTACGGAGCCCCTGCCCGCTTATCGTGACGACCTGGTCCTGCCGCCGTCGCATCTGGTCCGGCTGGCCCACATGACCCGCGATGCGGTCATGTCCAAATCCGCCAAGCCGCAGGTCGGCCTGTTCGGCGCACTCGAGGTCGAGCAGTTGGCCGGCCCCCTGCGCGCCGGTGTCGACTACCTGGCGCGCACCCAGGTGCTGAAGCTCAGCGAGAGCCCGAAGGCGGAGAACGTCTGGTATGAGGTGATCTTCACCGGCCGGGACGGCGGCCCGGACCTTGGCCGGGTGCTCTACCTGCTCAGGCTCCTGAAGGGCTCTTCGCCCCTCTGGGCGTCCTAGGCGGCGACGCCGCCGACGCGCTGGACGTTGCAGCGGACCCAGAGGGTCTCAAGGGCCGCGATCAGGTCGTCCATCATGCCGTCGGTGTGGGCGGGCGACGGGGTGAAGCGCAGGCGCTCGGTGCCGCGCGGCACGGTAGGGTAGTTGATCGGCTGCACGTAGATGCCGTGGTCTTCCAGCAGGATGTCGCTGATCAGCTTGCAGTGTATGGGATCGCCCACCAGCACCGGGACGATGTGGCTGACGCTTTCGTCCATCACCGGCAGGCCGGCCTTGAGCATGCGGGCCTTGAGAGTCGCGGCGCGCTCCTGGTGCTGCTCGCGAACTTCTTCGTGTTCCTTGAGGTAGCGGATCGACGCGACGGCGCCGGCGGCCAGCGCCGGCGGGATCGAGGTCGAAAAGATAAAGCCGTCGGCGAAGCTGCGGATGGCGTCGACGATGATGGCGTCGGCCGCCACATAGCCGCCCATGACGCCGAACGCCTTGGCCAGGGTGCCTTCCACGATGTCGATCTGGTCCATGACGCCTTCACGGGCGGCAAGGCCCGCGCCGCGGGGCCCGTACATGCCGACCGAATGGACCTCGTCCAGATAGGTCATGGCGCCATAGGTCTTCGCCAGCTTCACAATCGCCGGCAGGTCGGACATGTCGCCGTCCATGGAATAGACGCTCTCGACGGCGATCAGCTTGGGCGCCGCAGGGTCGGCGGCCGCCAGCAGTTCCTCGAGGTGCGCCAGGTCGTTGTGGCGGAACACATGGTAGGCGCCGCGGCCGGCCCGGATGCCCGAGATCATCGAGTTGTGGTTGAGTTGGTCTGAGAAGATGATCAGCCCAGGCAGGATCTTGTTCAGCGTCGAAAGCGAGGCTTCGTTCGAGACGTAGCCCGAGGTGAACAGCAGCGCAGCTTCCTTGCCGTGCAGGTCGGCGAGCTCGCGCTCCAGCTCGACGTGATAATGCGTGGTGCCCGAGATGTTGCGGGTGCCGCCGGAGCCAGCGCCAGCCTCTTCGATGGCCTGGTGCATGGCGTCGAGGACGACCGGGTTCTGGCCTTGGCCGAGATAGTCGTTGGAGCACCAGACGGTCACTTCGGACGTTGTGCCGTCCTCGCGGGTCCAGGTGGCGCGCGGAAATTCGCCGCGGTGACGCTTCAGGTCGGCAAAGACGCGGTAGCGGCCCTCCTGGCGGACCTTTTCAACGGCGCTGGTGAACGCGGCCCTGTAATCCATCGACTTTGCTTCCCCGTGACCCGCTTGACGATCTCGCGCGGTCGCCGGTCCCCTAGATTTGCCCGGCGTTTTCGCACCGCGAGGCGTCGTTGTCCATAAGATGGAAAGTCACAAAGCGTGTGCGTTCGTGAGTGGCGCCAGCATTTCGTGAACGGCGATCACGTAAGACTGGGCGCCTTGCCACGGAACATCTCCAGGATTGCGGAGAAATCCTTGCCCCCGCCGCCCAGCCGGTCAAACAGCGCATAGAGCCCCTCGGCCTGGGCGCCGAGTGGCGTGGCGGCCCCCGACGTGGCCGCGGCTTCCTGCGCAAGCTTCAGGTCTTTCAGCATCATCGCCGTGGCGAAGCCCCCCTCGTAGTTACGATTGGAGGGCGCGGTCGGCACCGGGCCGGGCCAGGGGCAGTAGCTGGTCAGGCTCCAACTCTGGCCCGACGATTTCGATGCGATCTCGAAGAATCGCTCCGGATCGAGGCCCAGCTTCTCCGCGAGCGCGAAGGCCTCGCAGGTGGCGATCATCGTCGCGCCCAGCACCATGTTGTTGCAGATCTTGGCCGCCTGGCCCGCGCCGTGGTCGCCGGCGTGAATGGTCACGCGCGACATCGGGGCGAGGACGTGCTCGACCGCCGGGAAGTCTCCCGCCACGCAGCCGACCATGAAGGCCAGCGTGCCGGCCTCGGCCGCAGCCGTCCCGCCGGAGACCGGGGCGTCGGCGAAGCGGAAGCCGGCGTCGGTGACCTGTCTCGCGACGGCGCGGGCGCTTTCGACGTCGATGGTGGAGCAGTCGATCAAGAGGGCGCCGGCCTTGACGTTGGGCAGCACCTGCTCGGCGTAGACGGAACGCACATGCGGCCCGGCGGGCAGCATGGTGATCACCGCGTCGGCGTCCTTCACCGCCGCGGCGACCGAGCCCGCGGCCTGACAGCCGGCGGCGACAGCCTTTTCGAGGGCCGCCGCCGCCAGGTCGAACGCCAGAACCCTATGACCCGCCACAGCCTGGTTGGCTGCCATGCCACCGCCCATGTTGCCGTGGCCGATGAAGGCGATTCTGGTCATATAATCCTCTTGGATCAGATACTTACTTGGGTTTTCGGAACTTATAGATGAACTGGTCGGTCTTGTGCCGCAGCGACGGGTCGAAAACGTTTTTGGTGTGATCGTCGCCTGGATTGCGCAGGACGGTGCTTTCGCCCTCGTACTTGAAGCCAGCGGCTTCGACTTCCTTCTTCACCATCGCCGGATCGATGCGATGGACGGTCGAGGTGGGGTTCACGGTGTCGGCGTTAGCCACGTGGTCCAGCACGACGAAGACGCCACCTGGCTTCAGCGAATCGAATATCGCCTTGTCGAAGGCCAGCATGTCGATGTTCGGCACGTTCTTGACGTCGTGGTAGTTCTGCGAGGTCCAGACCACGTCGGCCTTGGTCGGGATCGACAAGCCACCGGCCAGGGGCGCGTGAATCGACTTCACGTTCGCATAGTTCGCGTCGGCGGCGATGGTGTCCTGGGCCGGAGTCGGTGCAGGCTTGGCGGGATCTGTCGACGGACGCGGGGGGCCGCCGACGGCATAGACCGTGCCCTTGGCGCCCACCGCCTTGGAGAAGATGCGGGTGAAGTAGCCGCCGCCGGGGATCAGATCGACCACCGTCTGGCCGGGCTTCACGCCGGCGAACTCGAGCATATCGGCGGGCTTGCGCTCAGCATCGAGGGCGGTGTCGGCGGCGGGACGCGCCGCATCGGCGATCGCGGCCGTGACGGCGGCGGGGGGCTTGGCGGAAGCCGCGCCCGCGGTGATCGAGAGGGCCAGCACAGCGGCCCCCAGCAACAGCTTGGATTTCATCTTGGAGTTCCTCCCGACAGCCGCGCTCCGGCCGCCTTACGCTCAAGGTAAGGGTGTCCACTCTTCTGCGGAAGGGAGCGGCGCAAATATGGCGTCCAGCAGGCCTTCATCGACGTTTTCAAGCGTGGGCGGGCTCCAGCGGGGGGCATTGTCCTTCTCGACGATCACCGCGCGAACGCCCTCCAGGAAGTCGTGACGCCGCACCACCCGCGCACCGATCCGGTATTCCGTAGCCATGTTCTGGGCGAAGGTCTTCGCCTGACCGCCCAACCTGAGCTGGCGGAAGGCGACCTTCATGGTCTGGGGCGATTTCGAAGCCAGCACCTTCAACTGCTCGCGCGCCCAGTTGGTGTCGGCGGCGGTCAGCGCGGCCATGATGGCCTCGACACTGTCGCCGGCGAACAGCCGGGCGATCTCGTCCTGGTGGGCGGCCAGCGGCGGACGGCCGGCGTCGGCCTCGAACTCGGTCAGCGCGGTCTCGACTGCGGCGGGGTCCGCGACGATGGCGGCCGTCAGCGCCGCGATATCCTTGCTCTCCACATAGTCGGTGGCGACGCCCACCAGCTCGCAGTCGGCGGCCTTGATGCGCGCGCCGGTCAGCGCCAGCCACAGGCCGATATGATCCGGCATCCGCGGCAGGTACCAGCCGCCGCCGACATCGGGGAACAGGCCGATCCCGGTCTCCGGCATGGCGAAGGTGGTGCGCTCGGTGGCCACCCGAAACCGGCAGGGCCGCGACAGGCCGACGCCGCCGCCCATGGTGATCCCGTCCATGATCGCGACCGTGGGCTTGGGGTAGTCGTGCAACAGGTGGTTCAGCCGGTACTCGGTGAAGAAGAACTCGCGCGCCGCCGCGCCGTCCGCCGCGCCACTCTCGGCCAGCATTCGGATGTCGCCGCCGGCGCAGAAGCCGCGTTCGCCCAAATGGTCCAACAGGACCAGCTCGACGGCCGGATCGTTGCGCCAGCCGACCAAGGCGTCGGTCAGCAGGGCTATCATGCTGGTTGTCAGCGCATGCAGCGCCTGCGGCCGGTTGAGCATTAGCCGCCCCACCCTGCCCTCGACGCGGACGATGACTTCGGGTTCGTCGCTCATTGCCGGAACAGCTCCCTGGCCGTGATCACCCGCATGATCTCGTTGGTGCCTTCGAGGATCTGGTGGACACGCAGGTCGCGGACGATGCGTTCCAGTGGGTAGTCGCGCAGGTAGCCATAGCCGCCGTGCAGTTGCAGGGCCTGGTTGGCGACCTCGAAGCCGGTGTCGGTCGCGAGCCGTTTTGCCATGGCGCAGTATTGGGTGGCCTTCGGATCGCGATTGTCCAGCGCATGGGCCGCGCGGCGCACCATCAGGCGGGCGGCGTCGAGGTCCGTGGCCATGTCGGCGAGGCGCCATTGCAGGCCCTGGAAATCCTTCAGCGCATTGCCGAACGCCTTGCGGGTCTCAAGGTGCGCCTTGGCGGTGTCGAGCGCGAGCCCGGCCCCGCCCAGCGAGCAGGACGCGATATTGATCCGACCGCCGTCGAGGCCCGCCATGGCGAAGCGGAAGCCCTCGCCTTCCTGGCCAATGCGGTTGGCCGCCGGCACGCGGCAGTCGTCGAAATTGACCTGGGCCGTGGGCTGGGAATTCCAGCCCATCTTCCGCTCCTGGGCGCCGAACGAGAGCCCCGGCGTCCCAGCCTCGATGACGAAGGCCGAGACCCCCTTGGCGCCCGGACCGCTCGTCCGCGCCATGACCACATAGATGTCCGACGCGCCTGCGCCGGAAATGAACGCCTTGCAGCCGTTCAGGACGTAGTGCTCGCCATCCAGCCTGGCCGAGGTCGTCATGGCCGCGGCGTCCGACCCTGAGCCGGGCTCGGTGAGCGCGTAGGAAGCGATCAGCTCCATGGTGCAAAGCCGCGGCAGGTAGCGTTGGCGCAGGTCGTTGGAGCCGAACCGGTCGATCATCCACGAGGCCATGTTGTGGATCGACAGGAACGCCGCGGTGGAGACGTCGCCATAGGAGAGTTGCTCGAACACAATCGAGGCGTCGAGACGCCCCAGCGCCGAGCCGCCGACGTCCTCGGCGACGTAGAGGCCGGCGAAGCCCAGTTCGGCGCACTTCCTCAGCACGTCGATCGGGAAGTGCTTCTCTTCGTCCCAGCGGGCGGAGTGCGGCGCGAGCTCGGCGGCGGCGAAGGCGCGCGCGGCGTCCTCGATGGCCCGCTGATCTTCTGTGAGGTTGAAGTCCATTTGCGGCGGAATCTCTTGACGGGACCTGGGAACTGGCTCCGCTAGGCCACCCTGTCAATCAGCGGCAAGCCTTGGGAGCGCCATGGCGACGGAAATGCGAGGCCATCAAAAGGTCGAGACCGCCGAGAACCTGGCGATGATCGCCTACGGGCTGCTGTTCGCCTCGATCTTCTTCGCGGGCGCGCCGGCGCTGATCGCCGCGGTGATCGCCTATTCCCAGAGGCGCGAGGCGAGCCCGCGGGTCCGCACCCACTTTGACTTCCAGATCCGGGTCTTCTGGGTGGCTTTCGTGCTGACCCTGGCCGCCGCATCCTGCGGGCTGACGGGGATCGTTGCGGGTCTCGGCGAGCTGATCGACGTCGCCTCGATCACCCGGATCGAACGCATCGAATCGATCCGCCTCGACCTCTCCCATGTCACGCTCGACGGGCGGGTCATCGCGCTCTTGATCGGTGGAGTCGTCCTGGGCTTCCTGTCCTCGTTGTGGCTGCTGGGCGCGTCCTCAGTTGGCTTCATCCGGCTGGCCTCCGAACGCGCGATGGGCGATACCCCCGCGCCATGAGCAAAGCGCCCCTCGCCGCCTATCCCGCCCTTCGTCTCCGCCGCCTGCGCCAGGCCGACTGGATCCGCCGCCTCGTGCGTGAGACCGTGCTGACACCGGCCGACCTGATCTGGTCGATGGTGGTGCATGAGGGCGACGACGAGATTCCGGTCGGCTCCATGCCGGGGGTGTCTCGCCTGTCCGTGAAGGGCTGCGCGGCGGCTGCCCGCGAGGCCCGCGCCCTCGGCATCCCAGCCATCGCGGTCTTCCCGCACATCGACGGGGCCAAGAAGGATGCAAGCGGGTCCCATGCTCACGACGAGAACGGCCTGATCGCCAGCGCCGTGAAGGCCATGAAGGACGCCGCGCCGGAAGTCGGGATCATGTGCGACGTGGCGCTCGACCCCTTCACCGACCACGGCCATGACGGGCTGATCGAGGGCAACCGGATCCTCAACGACGCCACCATCGAACGGCTGGTCGCCCAGGGGCTGATGCAGGCCAGGGCCGGCTGCGACATCCTCGCGCCGTCGGACATGATGGACGGCCGCTGCGG
Source organism: Caulobacterales bacterium (assembly GCA_038203295.1). Taxonomy (GTDB): domain Bacteria; phylum Pseudomonadota; class Alphaproteobacteria; order Caulobacterales; family Caulobacteraceae; genus Phenylobacterium. Next base: position 87 of record JBBREC010000042.1, on the reverse strand, counting down.
CGCCCTGCGCACCGCGCTCGAGGCCGAGGGCCTTGAGGACGTGATGATCATGTCCTACGCGGCCAAGTACGCCTCGGCCTTCTACGG
>JBBREC010000041.1:0-23873 GCA_038203295.1 Caulobacterales bacterium | reverse complement strand
GCCCTTGCGGATGGTCTTGCCCTGGAACTCGAAGTCCTCGAGGCAGCGGCGGCGCATGTGGGCCAGCGGGGTCTGCCAGCGGATGGTCTCGGAGACCATCGAGGGGATCAGGTCCGGATTGGCGCGCAGCTTGGCGTACTGATCCGGGTTCTGGTTCAGCGCCAGGATCGAGCCGGAGATGGTGTTGCGGGTGGTGTCGTTACCCCCGACAGTCAGCAACACGACGTTCCCGAAGAATTCGCGCGGCTCCATGTTCCGGGTGGCTTCGCCATGGGCCAGCATGGAAATCAGGTCGCCGGTCGGGTCGGCGTTGACCCGCTGGTTCCAAAGCTCGGTGAAGTAGGCGTGATACTCGACGAAGATCTCCATCTTCTGCTCGATGGTGTCGACGAGACCCTGGCCGGGGGCGGCGGTGACCACGTCGGACCAGTAGATCAGCCGGCGTCGGTCTTCCTGCGGCATGCCGAAGAGCGTCGCCAGCGTCATGCCCGTCAGTTCCTTGGAGACCTTGTCGACCCAGTCGAACTCTTCGCCGATCGGCAGGGCGTCAAGAATCTTGCCGGCACGCTCGCGGATGAGGGGGCCCATGACCTGCAGGTTCGACGGTGCGACCGCGGGGCTCACGGTCTTGCGCTGTACGTCGTGGCGCGGCGGATCCATGCTGATGAAACTCGGTCGGGTGGGGCGTTTCTCGGACTCCGCCTGCTGTTCCAGGCTGGGCAGCACGATGCCGTCAGCCGATGAGAACACCTCGTGATTGGTGTCCACGGCCATGATGTCGTTCCACTTGGTGATCGACCAGTAGGGGCCGTAGAGCGCCGAATCGGTGAAGTGGACCGGGTCCTCGGCCCTCAGGCGCTCGAAAACCGGCCACATGGAATCCTCGGCGAACAGCTCCGGCTGGGCCGGGTCCAGGCTGGCGAGGGGGGCGGCGTAGACATCCGCCCGCGCCTCGGCCCTGATGTCGACTGAACCTTCCGCCATGACCTGTCTCCCGAACGCTGCGCCGATGAAATCCGGCTATGTCGCGGCGCTTAGCACCGTCTTTGCCAAGATTGGGACCCTTCCAGCGCCGTCATGCAAGACAGAAAACGCGCGCGGCGGGGCGTTGCTATTTCTCGGTAAGGTTCCAGACGCCGTCCCAGTCGGCGGCCGGCGGCGTCTTGCCAAGCCGTTCGCAGCGCTGCCGGTAGACCTTGGTCGGGCCGTCGTCGGGGTAGAGGTCCAGGGCCGCGTCGAACGCCGCGCCGGCCGTCTTCCAATCGCGGGCGCGGTATGCGCGCAGGCCAACGGCATGCATCTCAAGGAGCACCGCCAACCCGGGCTCCTGCGCGCGGTAGCCCAGCGATTCATAGACAGCCACAGGACGGTCCTTGCCCTTGACCCGGATCAGGTCGAGTTCGCGAAGGGTCGCCGGGCGCCGCAGCTCCCGCACGGTCATCTCTGACAGCAGGATTTTCGCGGCATACTGTTTGGTGGCGCCCTCCAGCCGTGACGCCAGGTTCACGGTGTCACCGATGACCGTGTAGTCCAGTCGCCGCACCGAGCCGATATTGCCGATGACGGTCGGGCCGGTGGAGAAGCCGATGCCGATGTCGAGCGCCACGTGGCCCGCAGCCAGTCGGCGCAGGTTCAGCTCGGCCAGGCGCGCCATCATGCCGTCCGCGGCGGAGAGCGCGTTGTCTGCGTCGTTGGGACCGACCAGGGGCGCGCCGAACAGCGCCATGATCCCGTCGCCGATATATTTGTCGAGGATACCGCCGTGCTGGAAGATCACGTCGACCATCTCGGTGAAATACTCGTTCAGCAGCGACACGGTCTCGCGCGGCCCAAGGGCCTCGGCGATCGAGGTGAAGCTCCGCACGTCGGAGAACATCACCGTGACCTTCTGCTCCTTGCCGCCCAGCTCCAGTTCACCCGCGGAGAGCAACTGGTCGGCCACCTCCTTGGACATGTAACGGCTCATGGTGGCGCGGACCCGCTTCTCCTCGGTGATGTCCTCCAGCACCATCATTGAGCCGATCCTCGCTTCGGTGGCGTCGATCAGGGGCATGGTGGTGAGGTTCACGGAGGCCGCACCGCCGTCGCTGCGCGCCAGCTCGGCGCCGACCGCGAGGCCGGTCTCTCCGGTCGCCTGGGTCTTGTCGAGGCTGTCGGCGATCCAGCCGTTGGCGCCGTTGAAGAGTTCGCGCGCACTGCGATCGATAAGCATCTCGCGCGAAAGCCCCAACAGCACCTGCGCGGCGGCGTTTGCGGTGACGACCCGGCCCTCGGCGTCCAGCGTGACGATGCCGTTCGAAGTGCTCTTCAGAATGCTCTCGTTGTAGTTCTTCATGCTGAGCACGTCGTCGAACAGCTTGGCGTTCTCCAGGCTGACGGCCACCTGGGCGGCGAAGGCCTTCATCCGCGCCTCGTCCCTGGCGGTGAAGACGCCGCCCTTCTTGTTCAGCGCCTGGGCCACGCCGATCCGCGCGCCCGACTTGTTGGTGATCGGCACGCAGAGGATGCTGTCCGTGGTGAAGCCGGTGCGCCGGTCCACCTCGCTGTTGAAGCGCGCATCCGCATAGGGCTCGGTGATGTTTTCCGTCCGGCCGGAGGTGAACACCGCGCCCGCAATGCCGAGGTTGGTCGGCACGCGGATCTGGCGCGTCTCCATGCCGTCCGCGTAGAGGCTGAAAAGTTCGTCGGTCTTGTCGTCATAGACAAACAGCGAGGCCCGTTCGGCGCCCAGAAGATGCGTCATCGCCGTCATGATCCGGGCGATAAGCACTTCCAGGAGCAGCTCGCCGGCCAGGTCCTGGGTAACCTCCAGGATCTCCTGCTCCTGGCGCAGTGAATCCAGCATAAGTCCGAAGCCGCGGTTGATGTCGGCGTATTCGTCGGTGCTCAGCACATCGAGCTCGGCGTCGTCGAGATGGCCGCTTTCCACCTGGCGCATCGCCGCGATGACCCGGGCAGCGGATTGCGACACCTCGCGCGAGGTGAGCACGGCCATGGAGACTGCCCCAAGGATGCAGACCGCCACCACGCCGCCCGCCCAGATGTAGAGCGTCAGCACGTCCCCGCGCGGGATGTCGTAGCCATGCCGGGTGATCAGCCGGTCGAACTTGAACATGAACGACACCGCCGAGAAGATCAGCGGCAGCGCGCAAACGAAGATCGCCAGGAACAGCAGCTTGTTGCTGAGCGGCACCGAGATCAGCCGCGCCTGCTGGGCCGCCGGCGTCGGGCCGTCCAGCGCGCGCGACAACCGCTTGACGACCGGCTCCACGGTCCGGCTTACCGCGAAGAACTCGAAGATCGCGTGGGCGGGGGTGGCGAAGAAGAAGATCGTCGCCGCCAGCGCCGCGAGTTGCCAGGTCGCGATCCCGGCGCCGAACAGCGCGTTGCTGATGAAAATCACAGAGCAGAGCGCGATGGTCGCCCCCGGCCCGTGCAGCACCATCACCCGCATCGCGGAGAACTGCGGCAGGTTGAGCGCCCGCACCAGCGCCGCGCCCAGCGCTGCGTCGTCCGGCCGCTCACCGCGATCGAGCGCGGTCATCACCGGCGCCAGCGGCTTCAGGTGGCGACGGATCACGATGACGTCGAGCGAGGTATAGAAGGCGACGCCGAACGGGACGCCCATCCAGAAGGTCAGCCACTGGCGGCCGGTGAACTCGATCCCCAGCAGGCCGAGCAGCAGGGTCACTGCCACGGCCACAAACGAGGCAAGGTGGTAGATAATGATCAGCCGCCAGAAGAGCGCGCGACCGGAGTCGCCCGCAGGCGTGGCCGGGGCCTCGCCTACCTGGGCGGCCGGCGAAAGCGCGTTCATACTCGCCCCGGCGCCGGCTCTGCCTCGTGCTGCCTCATGATCGCCCCCCACAAGTCCCAGACCAGCCTACGCCGCGATCGGACGCCTGCCCAGATGCAGCCCCGTCCTCCTCCCAGGTTCCCGGCCCAACGGCGCCCGCTGCGATCAGGGCGCTTGTCTAACTTTCAATCGTCAGCCATGCCGCAGGACAGGAACCACGCGTGCAAAGGCGCGATCTAGGGGGATGGCTTGGCGTCGTCTGGAGGGTCAGAGGGGCGAGCAGGAGACGGTGCGCTGGTCAGCGCTTTCCTGGAGAAGCGTGAGAACCTGCTGCTGTTCCTGGCGGCGCGGACCCGCTCGATGGCCACCGCCGAGGATCTTGTCCAGGACCTCTACCTGAGGATTTCTTCGCTTGAGCCCGGGACGGAAGTCAGGGCGCCGGTGGCGCTGCTCTACCGCATGGCTGCGAATCTGATGGTCGACCACGTTCGCAGCGCGCAGCGGTCGTCGCGCCGCAGCGCCCAGTGGCGGCTGGACAGCCGCACGGCGGTTGGCGGCGAGGATGTCGTCGACGAGCCCGCAGCCGACGAGGTGGTGATCGGCAAGGAGCGCGTGCGCCAGCTGGCCGACGCGGTGGCCGCCCTGCCGCCGCAGATGGGCCGGGCGTTCCGTCTGCACAAACTGGAAGGGCTCAGCCAGGCCCAGACCGCCCAGGCCATGGGCGTCTCGGTGAAGATGATCGAGCAGCACATCCAGGCCGCCATCCGCAACCTGACACAGCGGCTGCGGTCATGAGCGGTTGGGAAATTTGCGCCCGACCTAGGGTCGGACCGCTCCGGCGACGTCATTTGGCTGTTCAGCGCCTTGGGGCGCCGATCAGGCAGGTGGGCCGATGACCAGCATGGCGACGCGGGAGGACGACGCGACGGCGGAAGCCGCCGCCTGGCTTGCGCGTCTGCAGCGCGACGGCGTCACCGAGGACGACGGCTTGGGCTTCGAGGCCTGGCTGGCCGCGTCGGCCGCCAACAGGGCCGCCTACCGTCACGCGCTCGACGTCTGGCAGGCATTCGAATTGGGCGCCGACGATATCCTGGCCGAGTTGGCGACGCAGTCGCGCCGCCCGGCCCCCAGGGCCGCGCTGACCCGCCGATGGATGATGGGGGCCGGAGGCTTCGCCGTGGCTGCAGGCCTTGCGGTCGCCATCATGCCCGCGGTTATCGCCCAGTCCACGGTCCAGACCTACGCCACCGGCAAGGGGCAGAGGCAGCGAATCACCTTGGCCGACGGCTCCGTCGTCGACCTCAACGCCGAGACCAGCCTCAAGGTGAGCTTCGCGCGGTCCGGGCGGCGGGTCGTCCTGGGCGAGGGCGAGGCGATTTTCGACGTGGCGCACGATGAGCGCCGTCCGTTCACCGTCGAGGCTTCCAACCGCGTCGTTCGCGTGGTCGGGACCCAGTTCGACGTCCGCAATCGCCAAGGCGAACTGACCGTCACGGTCGCCCGGGGCAAGGTGCAGGTGCGGCCCATCGCCGCCGCGCCCTCGGGCCGGGCCTTCCTGCTGACGCCCGGCCAGCGCCTCGAGATCGACCGGACCGGCGCCGCGCAACTGAAGGCCGTCGATCCGCAGGAAACCTTCAGCTGGCGGGCCGGCCGCCTGGTCTATCGCGACCAGCCACTCTCCGACGTTGTGGACGACCTCAACCGTCAGTTCGTTGAGCAGATCGAGATCGGTGACGCCGAACTCGGCCGCACGCCGATCACCGGGGTGGTCGTCCTGGACGACCCGCAGTCGGTCATCGCGCGTCTGAGCTTGATGCTGCCCATAAGATCGGTACCCTCGGCGCGGGGGCTGCTGCTTCTTCGGAAGTAAGGTCGAACTTTAGGGCGGAACTGAAATCGTCACGCGTCGGGAATTTGCGGCCACGATTGCGTGCGCCGCGGTGGCGTTTGGCGTTGGCGATCCCGCCGAGGCGGCGTCGGCGCGCATCCAGTTCCACATCGAGCCAAAGCCCTATTCCGAGGCGCTGCTGGACATCGCCCAGCAGGCCAACGTTACCCTGATCGGCGCCGGCGCCTGTGCGGGCGTATCGCGGTCCAGCCTCACGGCGGTTCTGACGCTGGAGCAAGCGCTTGGCCAGCTGCTGGCCGGAGCGCCCTGCGCCGCCAGGATCGTCGCGCCAGGCGCTGTCGAGGTCACCAGGCTGGTTCAGGCTGAACCGGCGAGGCCACCGCCGTCGGTGACCCTGTCGGAGCTGCTGGTCACCGCCACCAAGCGAATCAGAAATCCACACCAGCTTGCGGTCGCCGTGACCGCGATCCCGCGCGGCCAGATCGAGGCAACAGGCGCGACGGACGCCGGCGAGGCGGCGGGCCAGCTGGCCGGCGTGCTGGCCACCAACCTCGGTCCGGGCCGAAACAAGCTGCTGCTGCGCGGGTTGTCGGACGGCGCCTACACCGGCCGGGCGCGCTCGATGGTCGCCACCTACCTCGACGATATCCCGGTCAACTACAACGCGCCCGATCCCGATCTTCGCCTGGTCGATACCGAGCGGGTGGAGGTCGCGCGCGGGCCGCAGGGCGCGCTCTATGGCGCCGGATCGCTCAGCGGCGTCTATCGGATCGTCTCGCGTAAACCGGATCTGCAGCAGGTCTCGGCCGAGCTTCGCGGGTCGGGCGCTCTCACCAGGGGCGGGGCTCCGAGCGGCTCGGTCGAAGGCCACGTCAACTATCCGGCGTGGCGTGGCGTGGTCGGCTTGCGGCTCTCGGCCTACGAAGAGATTCAGGGCGGCTATCTCGACGACATCAGCCAGCAGCGCAGTAATGTCGACCGGACTGAGCGCCGCGGCGCCCGGCTGATCGTTCTGTACCAGCCGAACGACGCATGGACGGTGAATCTCACGCTCGCCGGCCAACATCTACGCTCGGACGACACCCACTACACCACGCCCGGCCTGCGGCTGCAGCGCGACGTCCGGATACCCGAGCCGCACGTCAACGACATCGGACTCGCCAGCGCGACGATCAAGCGGTCCTGGGGCTGGGGCGAGATCACCTCGTCGACAGGCTTCGTGCAGCACGCCTACGGGAGCCTCTACGACGCCACGGCGACCCAGCAGAACTACACGTCGTTCGCCAAGACATCGGCCTATTCAGAGCGAAGCCGCACCAAGATGCTGGTGCAGGACGTCTACTTGACCTCGCGGGGGGCCGGCCGCTTCGAGTGGCTGGCCGGGGTCTACGGGTCCGACACCTCGGTGCATTCTCCAACCGAGTTCCTGGCCCAGGTCCCGCGCGCGCCCAACGTGAAGGTCTATGGCGACGACCGCAGCGACCAGATCCGCGAGCTCGCCGCGTACGGCGAAGTGTCCTACGATTTCGCGCCCAGCTGGACCCTGGCGCTCGGCGGTCGGGTCTTCAACATCCACACTCACACCCGCTCGGAAGTGGTCTCCGAACGCTTCGCGCCGCGGAGCATCGACCGCGGCGGCAATTTCACCGGCTTCTCGCCGAAGATCTCTTTGCAGCGCGAGTTCGCGTCCGGTGATCTCGTTTATGCGGTGATCTCCGAGGGCTATCGGGCGGGGGGCGTGAACTCCGGCGGCGCCCAGCCCCTGCAGATCTCCCGTCAGACCTTCGCGCCTGATCGCCTTCGCAACTACGAGGCGGGCCTGAAGCTGGAGGCGATGGACAAGCGCCTGTCGCTGAATTCCGCAGTCTTCTACGACAGGTGGCGGAACATCCAGACCGACCAGTTCCGACCGTCCGGCATTCCCTATACGACCAACGCGGGCGACGCCAACATCCTTGGCCTGGAGGCCGAGCTCGCCTACCGCGCTGACAACGGCCTTTCGGCTCAGTTTAATGGCCGGTTGTCACACACCCACACGTTCCACCCCAACCAGGAGCTCACCTCGCGCCTGGCGGACGGACTGCCCGGCGCGCCGACGATCTCGGCAGGCGCCGCGTTGGGCTATGAGCGCGAGTTTTTCGCCGACTGGACGCTGCGGCTCATCGGGCAGGCGACCTATGTTGGCCGGTCGAGGGTCACCTTCGATGCGACCCTGCCGGAGATGGGCGGCTACACCCGCACCAAGCTTTCCGCCGAACTCAGCCGCAGGAACCTGGGCCTGCAGGTCTATGTGCTCAATGCGCTCGACGCCTACAGTGACACCTTCGCCTTCGGAAATCCGTTCAATCCCACCCAGATCCGCCAGATCACGCCCCAGCGCCCGATCACTGTCGGAGTGACCCTTTCCGCCGGACTATAATTTTTTCGGGGCGACCTAGGGATGACGCTGCGCCGCGCCGTCTTTCCCGCGACCTTCGGCTTCCTGAAGATGCGCAAGGTCGGAAATACCGCGCCGTTGACCCGGCGCAGCCAGTTAAACGTAGCGTTCTTTCCGAGCCCAATCGGGGCGCTATGTTTGGTTAAGCGCGGCCCTGACGAGGAGAGTTGTCAGGGCCGCGTCTCTCCGCATGTCCGGAGCGGCGCCGCGCCATTTGTCGTGAAATCGCAAGAATGCTAAGCTCTAGCTGTTGACCGCGGCCGGCCCAGGCCGCGCAAGGCGCTTGGCGCCTGGACATCAACACGCGTCGGCTCTCCAGTCGCTGGCACGAGACCTACCGCCCCGGCCTGAGGACGTCACACCTCAGCCGGGGCATCTCGCCCCCCCTCGGGCGCGGTGACGGCAGGCCTGGAGGGCGGCCGCGGCTGGGCGGCCTGCCATCGGCCTTCGCCCATTCCGGCGCCTGCAACCTGCTCGTGTGGAACTGGCAGGTGACTTCCGCGGAGACGGAAATTGTGATGTCGGCGGTGTCCACCTCAAACGCTGCGACCCGGGGCGAGGCCCTGGGCCGACGCCCCACGAAGCTTCATCACCCAGGAGGACGCCTACGCCCATCCAGATTGCTGGGCCCGGTTCTCGATCTTCGGCGACCGCGCCCGGGCCCTGTCGCGCTCACACTGGAGGCGGGGTGAGGTTCGGGGCCTTGGGCGCACCCTGTTCCTGCGCTTCCTCACGATGCTGACGCTGCGCTGCGCGTTCCGCGCCCGCCCAAGAGACGAAAGGTAACTTGCGATACGATACTGACTATGCGAGCGCTTCGGTCCGCGCGGGACGAGCCGCCGCTGAACCCTTGCGTCGCTCAGGAGACGATCTTGCGCCCCAGCCCCCCGGAACGCGTCGCGGCCTATCGCAGCCTGGGATGGTGGCGAGGCGAGACCGTCGACGCGCTGTTTCGAAAGGCGGTGGCGGCCCGCGGTGGAGAGGTGGCGCTGGCCGATGCGCCCAATCGCCCGGCGCTGGTGGGAACCGCACCACAGAGGCTGACCTTCGCCGAGGTCGATGCGCGGGTTGACGCCATGGCGTGGGCGTTCGCCGGCCTGGGCGTGGGCCGCGGCGATGTGGTGGCGACCCAGCTTCCGAACCTGGTCGAGGGTGTCCTGGCCTTCCTGGCCTGTGCGCGGATGGGCGCGATCCTCAGCCCGATCGCCATGGCTTACCGCGGCCACGAACTGCGCCAGATCCTCCCGATGGTGGAGCCGAAGCTCTGTCTGACGGTGGGCGACTTCCACGGGTGCGACCACGCCGCCATGCTGGTCGCGCTGAAGGCGGAGGGCGTGACCGATGCATCGGTGGTGAGCCTGGGCGCTGTGGCGCTTGTCTGCGTCGAGGCCCTTGACCCGCTCATGGCCGCGGCGCCAGCGACGCCCTATCCGACGCCCCCCGACCTCGACGCTGCGGAAGCCCTGACCGTCTGCTGGACCTCGGGCACCGAAGCGGCGCCAAAGGGGGTGCCGCGGCACCACGACCACTGGGTCGTCAACGGCGAGGCGCTGGTCGAGGCCGCTGGACTTGGGCCCGGCGACGCCATTCTCAACCCCTTTCCTCTGATCAACATCGCGGCCATCGGAGGAATGGTGATGCCGTGGCTGGTCTGCCAGGGAAGGCTGATTCAGCATCACCCGTTCGACCTGCCGATCTTTCTGTCCCAGATGCAGGACGAGGCCATCGCCTACACGGTGGCGCCGCCGGCGATGCTGAACATGCTGCTGCAGAACGAGGACCTGCTCTCGGCCACGGACCTTTCAGCCCTGCGCTGCCTGGGATCGGGCTCCGCCCCGCTGGCGCCCTGGATGGTCAAGGGCTGGCAGGATCGCCACGGCGTGACGGTGATGAATGTGTTCGGCTCCAACGAGGGCGCGTCGCTGTTCTCCACCGGCGAGGCCATTCCCGATGCGGAACAGCGGGCGAGGTTCTTTCCGCGGTTCGGCGCCGAGGGCCTGGACTGGCCGGCTTCGTTCCCGGCGAAAATCCGCACCCGCCTGGTGGATCCCGACAGCGGTGAGGAAATCTTCGGCCCCGGACGCGAAGGTGAACTGCGAATCGACGGGGCCATGACCTTCGACGGCTACTGGAAGGCGCCAGACCTGACCCGAGAGGCCTTCGACGAGGCGGGGTTCTTCCGCACAGGCGACCTCTTTGAGATTACGCCCGAGGGCGGCGGCCGGTTCTATCGCTTCGTCGGCCGTCGTAAGGAGATCATCATCCGTGGCGGACTGAACATCTCACCCGCGGAACTGGACAGCCTGATTGAAAGCCACCCGAGCGTCCGTGAAGCCGGCTGCGTGGCGTATCCGGACGAACGGCTGGGCGAGCGAGTCTGCGCGGTCGTGGCGCTGCGGCCGGGCGAGACCCTGACGCTGGACGAGCTGAATGCTCACCTCAAGGCGCAGGACCTTGCGACGTTCAAGCTGCCGGAAAAACTCCGGATCGTGGACGCACTGCCGCGGAATCCGCTTGGCAAGGTCTTGCGACGTGATCTTGCAGGCGTCGCCGCAAGTTGACCCTGATGAGGCGCCGGCGCTCAGGACTCCGGCGTCGCGTTGAATGCGACTTGCATAGGCGCACCCGTTCCGCGACGTTCCGAAATTCCAAATTTCCGGACTTCGAAGAGCAAACCTGATCCATGATCTCGCCGAAATTCATTCGCACCTGCTCGATCTGGCGGGCGCTGGAGGTCGTGGGGGACGCGTCTGTCTTGCTGATCCTGGAGGCCTCCTGGATCGGAGCGCGCCGATTTGACGATTTCCGCACCCGCACCGGGCTTCTGCAGACCTTGCTCAGCGACCGGCTGAAGCGGCTGGTGGCGGCGGACGTTCTGGAGAAGGTGCTCTACAGCGAGGCGCCGCCGCGCTTCGAGTACCGGATGACACGCAAGGGTCTCGACCTCTACTGGCCCGCGCTGATGATGCTCCGCTGGGAACGGCGCTGGGCCGCGAAGGCGGGCAGGCTTCGACTGCAGCTTAGGCACCGGACCTGCGGCCATGTGTTCGAGCCGGTGCCGACCTGTCTGAAATGCGGCGATGAAATCAGCGCCCGCGAGGTGGACTGGACCGAGGGGCCGGGGGTCGGCTGGATGGTCGCCCGCTACAGTCGCAGGCGCCAGCAGCGCCACGCCGCTGAGGGCGCGTCGAGCCTAATGGTCGACGTCGCCCAGATCACTGGCGACCGCTGGGCGAGCCTGGTCCTGCGCTCGATCTTCACCGGACTTCGCCGGTTCGACGAGATCCACCGCGATACGGCCATGGCGACCAACATCCTGTCGGAGCGTCTGTCCTGGCTCACCGCGCAGGGGGTGATCCGCGCCCACGACCTTGGAGGCCGGCGGTCGGAATACCGGCTGACCGAGAAGGGGATCGACTACTATCCGATCCTGCTGATGCTGCTGCAGTGGGGGGACAAGTACTACGTCTCGCCCGAGGGGCCGCCGCTGCTGTTGCGGCACAAGGCGGATGGTCATGACCTCGAGCCCGCTGTCACCTGCTCGTGCTGCAGCCAGCCAGTCGAGGCGCATGACGTGACGTTCGAGGTGATCGAGGCTGTCGCGCCGGAGCCGGTGAGCTGACCGACGACCGGTCAGGCCGATCACTTTCATAACAAGACTTAATCGGCTAGAACGGTCCCCAGTTCGAGGAGGGGCCATGAAGCACCGCGTCATCCAGTGGGCCACGGGGGCCATGGGCAAGACCTGTCTGCGGGCGGTGATCGATCACCCTGCGATGGAACTCGTCGGTCTGTTTGTCTATGGCCAGGACAAGGCCGGGCGGGATGCCGGCGATATCGCGCGCCGGCCGCCCACGGGGGTGATCGCCACCCGCGACGTCGACGAGATTCTGGCCCTGGAGGCCGACGTGGTGATCCATTGCGCGCGGCTCGCGCCACCCTACGGCTCGCATGACGCGGAGATCCTGAGGCTTCTCGCGTCGGGCAAGAACGTGATCAGCATCAACGGTTACAGCGATCCCCGGCACTGGGGCGGCGCGCGCGTAGCGGCGCTGGAGGCCGCCTGCGCCGCCGGCCGGTCGACGTTGATGGCCGCCGGGCTCAACCCGGGCTTCGCCGCCGAACAGCTTGCAGTGGTTGCCACTGGCGTCTGCTCCCAGCTTGATTACATCGAGGTGGTGGAAAGCGTCGACTGCCGCCCGGTGCGCAATCCTGACTATGTGTTCCGGATTCTGGGATTCGGGGAGGATCCCGCGGCGGTGGACGCCAACGATCCGAACTGGGGGCCCGCCTCGTCACTTAACGGAATGTACGCCGAGGTGCTTTCGGCCATGGCCGGGCGCCTGGGCCTTGTGCTGGACCGTGTCGACACCGACCACAGGATCTTCGCGGCCACCGAGGACCTGAGCGTCGCCGCGGGCGCGATCGCCCGCGGCGGGATCAGTCATGTGAACTGGCGGTGGCATGGGATCGTCGCGGGCGCGCCGCGGCTCACCATGTCGATCCACTGGTACATGGAGGTCGCGCACCTGGACTCGCCGGATCCGCCGCTATGGCGCATCCACATCAAGGGACAGCCCGGCGTCCGTCTGTCCGTCGAGCTCGAGAAGCGCGCGGGCGACGCGACGGCGACCTCGGCGGAACAACTGGGCGTGGCTGGCAGCGTGATCAACGCCATACCCGTGGTCTGCGCCGCGGCGCCCGGCGCGATGACCCGGCCGATCGCGACCCCGTTCCGAGCGTCACTTGCATAACGATACGAAGTGTGGATGATCGGCTGCAACAGAGGGGCGGCCACATGGCTGAGACAAGCGAGGAAAGCGCCGCCGCCGCGCAGGACATGCGCGACCGGGCGGTGATCGTGACCGGGGCTGGCAAGGGCCTTGGCCGCGCCTATGCGCTGGATCTGGCCGCGAGAGGCGCCTGCGTGGTGGTCAACAACCGCTGGGTCGACCGTAGCCAACGGGCCAGCGCCGAGGCGGTGGTCGCTGAAATCCGCGCCCATGGCGGCAGGGCGGTAGCCAGCGTCGATCCCGCCGAGGCTGCAGAAACCGGTGAAGCGCTGGTCGCCCTGGCCCTCGCAGAGTTCGGGCGGCTGGACGCGGTGGTTTCCAACGCCGGGACGCCGGAGACGCTGCGGCTGCACCGGCAGACCCGCGAGGGTTTCCGGAATATCTTCGACATCAACTTCTTCGGGGCTTTCCATCTTGTCCAGGCTGCCTGGCCTGTGCTTTCGGAGGCGAAGGCCGGGCGCATCGTTGTGAGCGCCTCGTCCGCCGGACTGCATGGCGGCGACGGCATGGCGGCCTACGCCTCGTCAAAGGCAGCGCTTATCGGACTGGTCCGTGGCCTGGCGGTCGAGGGGCGTGCGCGCAACCTGATGGTCAACGCCATCGCGCCCTACGCGGCGACGGCCATGACCGAGCAGCATCTCGCGCCCGAACTGGCGGCGCGCATGGCGCCGGCGACGGTGGCGCCGGTCGTCTCCTGGCTGGTCAGCGCAGCCTGCGATGTCACCGGGCAAACACTGGTGGCGGGCGGCGGGCGATTGCGGGCGGCCTTCGCCGTGGAGGGGCCGCCGGTGAGCCTGGACGCCGGCCAGATCGGTGCTGCGGTCCATGTCGCGCTGCGGGCCGGCCCGCGCGAAACCTATGACGACGCTCACCAGGCTTTCGCGGCCTTCATGGACGGCCGGCCGGCCTTGGCTCCGGACCATTCGCTTGTATAATCGGACTCACAAATTCAGGGCCTAACCGGCCAGGCGAGGACATGATGGTTTACGTACTGGGCGGCTGGCAAAGCGACTTCTCCCGTAACTGGGCGCGTCAGCAGATGGACTTCGCGGACGCCTTCGCCGAAGTGGTGGGCGAGGGGCTGGCCGCGGTCGATCTTGAGCCCAAGGACATCGACACCGGCCACGTGGGCAACTTCGTCGGCGATCTGTTTGCAGGCCAGGGCCTTCTTGGCGGGTTCTTCGGCTTGGTGCATCCCGACTTCGACGGCATGCCGACCTCCCGTCACGAAGCGGCCTGCGCCTCGGGCAGCGTTGCGATCCTGGCCGCGACGGCGGAGATCGAGGCCGGACGCTATGACACCGCCTGCGTGGTCGGCCTCGAGATGATGCGCAACGTTTCGGGCCAGCAGGCGGCGCAGAACCTGGGGGCGGCTGCCTGGGCCGGGCACGAGTTCCAGGATGCGGCGTTCCTCTGGCCTCGGGCCTTCTCCGACCTGGGCGAGGAATATGACCGCCGTTATGGCCTCAAGTACGAGCACCTGATGCGGATCGCGGAAATCAATTTCGCCAACGGCCGCAAGAATCCGAACGCCCAGACTCGCCAGTGGGCGTTTAACGACAAGAGCTTCACCGACGACGACGACGCCAACCCCGTTGTCGAGGGCATGATCCGCAAGAACGACTGCGGCCAGGTGACGGACGGCTCGGCCGTCGTCTTCCTGGCCTCGGCGAAGGCGGCGGCCGACTACGCCGCCAAGCGCGGGATTCCCCTGGAAAGCCTTCCCCAGATCAAGGGCTGGGGCCATCGTTCCGCGCCGATCAGCTACGAACGGAAGGTGAGGGCCAGCGAGGGCGGTCCATATGTCTTCCCGCAGGTGAAACGCGCCATCGACGATGCGCGCGCCCGGGCAGGGATCGCCGACGTCGCCGAGCTTGATGCGGTCGAGACCCACGACTGCTTCACGACCACGGAATACATGGCCATCGAGCACCTGGGTCTGACCGCGCCCGGCGAGGCCTGGAAGGCGATCGAAGACGGCTCCATCGAGATCGGCGGCCGCCTGCCCATCAACCCCTCCGGCGGGCTGATCGGCGGTGGGCACCCGGTGGGGGCCACCGGCGTCCGCATGACGCTCGACGCCTTCAAGCAGGTGACCGGACGGGCCGGCGACTATCAGGTCGAAGGCGCGAAGACCGTCCAGACCCTGAACATCGGCGGCTCGACGACAACCACCGTCAGCCTGGTCGTGGGCGTGTGAGCATGACCGACGCCGCGGTGGCCGCGGCGGCGCCCGCGCCGTTCCGCGAAGCCCACCTGATGCCCGTGGATCTGGACATCGAGCGGCGCGCGGACGGTACGGTCCTGATCACCTCGAGGGTTCCGCTGAGGTCGTATGACGCCAACATACCGGCGGCCTTCGCGCGGCGTGCGGCGGAATCGGGCGAGAAGCCTGCCCTCGCCCGGCGCGGCGCCGATGGGGAATGGGCGTTCACATCGTTCGCCCAGCTCAAGCACGACATGGATGCGGCCACCCAGTGGCTGCTCGACCATGCGCCGACCGGCCCGGTGATGATCCTCGCAGGCAACACCCCGGCGTTCGCGGTGATGAGCTTCGCCGCCCAGGCGGCGGGCCATGCCGCCTGTCCCGTGAGCACCACCTATGCGGCGCTGGGCGGCGACTATGGCCGCCTGGCCCATGTGATCGCCAAGGTGAAGCCCTCCGTGGTCTTCGCCGAGGACAGCGCCATGGCCGCCGGCGCCCTGAACGCCCTCGACCTCGGCGGAGCCAGGATCGTCACGACCGACCCTTCGAAGCTGCTCAAGGCGGCCACGCCCTATGCGGACCTTCTGGCCACGACCCCGACTCCGGTCGTCGCAAGATCCATCGCGGGGCTGAAGCCCGACGACCGCGCCGCTCTGATGCTGACCTCGGGCTCGACCGGTCTGCCCAAGGTGGTTCCGATCACCTTCGACAACCTTGCCGCCAACGCCGCCCAGTGTCAGCAGACCATCGGCGAGGCGGCGGGTTGGCACGAGGTCATGCTCGACTGGCTGCCGTGGCATCACGCCGCCGGCGCCTTCGTACTCAGGACCACGCTGCTGGAAGGCGGCACGCTCTACATCGATGACGGCAAGCCTGCGCCCGGCCTGTTCGAGACCTCGATCCGGAACCTGCGTGAAATCTCGGTCAGCTATTTCAACAATGTGCCGCTGGGCTACACCATGCTGGTGGACGCGCTGGAGAAGGACGCGGTGCTGCGGGCGACCTTCTTCAGAAAAATGCGCCTTATGCTCTACGGCGGCGCCGGCCTCTCGCAGGCCGTGCACGACCGCCTGCAGGCCGCCGCCGTCGCCGAGACCGGCTGCCGCATCATGATGACCAGCGGCTATGGCATGACCGAGACGGTCTCGGCCTTCATGGTCATCCACTTCGAGACGGACAAGGTCGGCATCGGGCTGCCGGCGCCCGGTACGACGCTGAAGCTGTCGCCGGTCGGCGGGCGCTACGAGGTCCGCGCGCGAGGACCCAACGTCACGGCGGGCTATCTGGACGAGCCGGAGAAGACCGCGCTCGCGTTCGACGAGGAAGGCTTTTACCGCACCGGCGACCTGGCCGTGTTCCACGATCCCGAGGACCCGACCAAGGGGCTGGCCTTCTCGGGCCGGGCCGCCGAGGAGTTCAAGCTTTCCAGCGGGACCTGGGTCTATGGCGGCGGTCTTCGCGACGATCTTTTGAAGGCCCTGTCGCCGCTGGTGCTCGACCTGGTGCTCTGCGACGACGGGCGACCCTATCTGGGGGTGATGCTGTGGCCTACGGCGGGCGTCGATCCCGCGGAAGTCGCCCGCCGCCTGAGCGTTTTCAACACCACCCACCACGGCGCCGCGGCGCGGATCCGCCGGGCGCTGCTGCTGGCCGAACCGGCCAGCGCCAATGCCCATGAGATCTCCGACAAGGGCACCATCAATCGCCGCGCCGTGATCGACCGGCGCACGACCGAGGTTGACCGGCTGTTCTCCGACGCGCCCGATGCGGGCGTGATTGCACTGGACTAGCGGCTCAGCGCTGGGTGTGCGGCGTCCAGCCGGCGTCCACTTCGGCATAGTCGGCGCTGAACCAGCGGGGATAGCCGTGCAGCGTCTGGCCGCCGTCCACCAGGATCTCGGCGCCGGTGACGTAGCCAGCGTCGTCTCCGCACAGGAAGACGGCCATCCGCGCGATGTCCTCCGGCTTCCCAAGTCGGCCGACGGGCGTGTTGCTGAGCGCGTCGGCGCGCACCGCCGCATCGTCGATCAGCGACTTCGTCATGGCGGTCTCGATCACCCCCGGAAGGATCAGATTGACCCGGATGCGATGAACACCAAGCTCGGAGGCCAGCGACTTGGCCAGCATCCGGACGCCGGATTTCGAGGCCGCATAGGCGCCCAGCATGTCGCAGACGTGAGTAGCGGCGGTGGACGCGTTCATCACGATGGCCCCTCCGCGCCCGCCGTCACGCATCAGCCGCGCGGCGCCTTGGGCCATCAGGAAGCCGCCGTTCAGATTGACCTCCACGTGCTTGCGCCACTGGTCGAAGGGCAAATCGATCAAGGCGCCGTAGCGGCCGTAGCCGGCGTTGACGAAGGCCGTGTCCAGGCGGCTGAAATGGCTTCGCACGGCATCGAACAAGGCGGCCACCGCCTCCGGGTCGGTCTGGTCGCAGGCATGGTCCAGAACCTTCGCGCCGGTGGCCCGTAGGTTGGCCGCGACCTCAGCCAAAGCATCGGCTCGCCGGTCGGTGATCACCACGTTGGCCCCGGCGTCCGCAAAGGCCGCCGCGGCGGCCGCGCCGATGTCTCCGGCCGCGCCGGTGACCAGCGCCGTCCTGCCCGTCAAGTCACCCATGGTCCGTCCGCTCCCAGGTTGCTTGTGCGCCCCGCCTTGCCCCGCTAGTCTCACTTTCATAGAGAGACTGTCAAATCGCCCCGTCGCGAGGGCCTGAAACAGGGATGGGAATCGATGCCGGACTTCGTCGTGGTTCTGGCGGTCAATGCGGGCGTCATACTGGCGCTGTTCGCCGTGGCCTGGGCCATCTGCGTCACCATGCGCGACTGCACGCCGGTCGACAGTCTCTGGGGACTGGGCATGGGCTTCGTCGCTGTGGCGACCTTCATCCAGACCGGCGGTGGGACGCAGCGAAGGGTCGTCCTGACGGCGATCTGCGTGGCCTGGGCCTTGCGCCTGGGCGGCTACATGTTGTGGCGCTGGCGCGATCACGGACCGGATGGTCGCTATGTGCGGATGCTGGACAAGGCCAAGGCGGAGCGGGGCTGGAACTACGGCTACGCCGCTTTCCGCCTGGTGTTCCTGCTGCAGATGCCGCTGCTCTGGGTGGTCAGCCTTCCGGTCCAGCTTGGCCAGATCGCGCGCCAGCCAGCGGAGCTCGGCGTCGTTGGCCTTGTGGGCGCGGCGCTCGCTGTCCTCGGCCTGATCTTCGAGACCGTGGCCGACGCCCAGCTGGTGGGGTTCAAGAAGAACCCGGCGAACGCCGGGCAGGTCATGTCCAGGGGGCTGTGGCGCTACACCCGCCACCCCAACTACTTCGGGGACGCATGTGTCTGGTGGGGCCTGTGGTTGGTCGCCGCGGAGACAAAGCCTGGCCTGTTCGCCGTGGTCGGCCCCGCCTACCTGGTCTTCACATTGACCCGCTGGAGCGGCATTCCGACCGTCGAGGGCCGCCTGCGACGCCGAAAGCCCGACTATGAGGACTATGCGCGCCGCACCTCCGGCTTCTTTCCCTGGCCGCCCAAGGCCCCGAGCGCGGACTGACAATGTCCTTGCCCGCCCACATCGCGGAGCGGCTGCGGCTCCCGGCCATCGCCGCGCCCATGTTCCTGGTCTCCGGCGTCGACATGGTGCTGGCCGCCTGCACGGCAGGGATTATCGGCTCCTTCCCCGCCAACAACGCCCGGACGCTCGACGACCTCGACGCCTGGATGGGCCAGATCGCCGAGACCCTGCCCGCCGACGCGCCGCCCTGGGCGGTCAACATCATGGTCCACCGTTCCTATTCCCGATGGGAAGAAGAGCTTGAACTGGTCCTAAAGCATCGGCCGCCGATCGTCATCACGGCCCTGGGCAGCCCGGCCGCCGTTGTGGAAGCGATCCACGGCTACGGCGGCTTGGTCTATGCGGACGTGAACTCGCTCACCTTCGCCCACAAGGCCGCGGCGACCGGCGTGGACGGCCTGATCCTGGTGGCCTCGGGCGCGGGCGGACACACCGGCCCGATCTCGGGCTTCGCGTTCGCGCCGGCGGTGCGGGAGTTCTTCGAGGGGACCATCGTCCTGGGCGGCGGAATCGGTTCGGGCCGGGCCGTGCGCGCCGCCCGGATGCTGGGCGCTGACCTCGCCTATCTCGGCACCCGGATGATCGCCTGCGAGGAGAGCCTCGCGGTCGCCGGCTACAAGCAGATGCTGATCGAGGCGCAGGCTGACGACATCGTCACCTCGTCGGCCCTGACGGGCATCCCCGCAAACTGGCTGCGCGGCAGCTTGATCGCCGCGGGTCATGACCCCGAGGGCCTGAAAGCCAAGGTGGAGATCAATCTCGGACGGCCCGAAGACAGCGCCAAGCGATGGCGCGATGTCTGGGCCGCCGGCCACGGGGTGGGCGAAGTGCGCGCCATCGAGCCGCTGAGCTCCATCGTCGACGATCTCGTGCGCGACTACGCGGCCGCGGCGGGAGCGGGATGAGGCGCGGGCGCGTCCGCCATTGACATGGCCGCCGACGAACAGAAGGTTCGCGCTCCCGAAACCAGAGGCGACATGGCCGTTACCAGCCGCAAACCCGCTCCGGAAACGCCGCCGCCAGCCCAGCTGATCCAGGCCAACTCGGCGACCCGGGCGCTCAATCTTCTGGGTGATCGGTGGACGCTGATGATCCTCTATCTGGCGTTCCAGAGGGTCCGACGGTTCGACGAATTCCAGAGCCAGATCGGCTTGGCGCGCAGCCTGCTGATCGATCGGCTCCGCCGCCTGCAGGCCGCCGGGATTCTCACAAAGGTCCGCTATCAGCAACGGCCAGCCCGAGAGGAATATCACCTCTCCGACATGGGCCGCGACCTCTACAGCCTGGCCCTGATGATCATCCGCTGGGAGAAGCGGTGGTTCTTTGATCCCGCCAACCCGGCGCACCGGCTGAAACACAGCTGCGGCGCTGACTTTACGCCGGAACTGCGGTGCGGCCATTGCAGAGACCTGGTGAGCCCGCGCGACGTCTATGTGGAGGACGGTCCCGGCGCCGGGCTCGAGCCTTCGTCGCCGCCGCGAGCCCAGCGGCGCTCGATCGTTGCGGCCGGGACCTTGAACAAGGGCGACCCCATGCTGGACCGCGCCTTCCAGGTGCTAGGCGACCGTTGGACTTCGCACGTGATCGCCGCCGCGTTCATGGGGCGGCGACGCTTCAACGACATTCAGGGCGCGCTGGGCGTCGCCCCGAACATTCTGTCGGATCGCCTCTCGCGGCTGGTGGACCTCGGCGTGCTGCGCCGCGAACTCTACCAGCAGCGGCCCGATCGCTGGGAGTACCGGCTGACGGACACCGGCCGGGATCTCTATCCCCTGATCGTCGAACTGAACCGCTGGGGCGACCGCTGGCTGGACGGCGGCAAGGGGCCGCCGCTGATCACCTATCACCGTCCCTGCGGCCACATCCTCAAGCCTACAATCACCTGCGACCAGTGTGGCGGGTCGGCCGACATCACAACCGTGTCGCCGGTCGGCTAGCTCAGCGCGCGACAGGCCTGGAGATCATGGCCTTGACCTCATCGGTCATGGGCTGGCCGGCCTTCATGTTGGCGCTGATGCGGCCGTCGAAATACTCCCGCCATTCGCTGACGAGGCCCCCACGGAACTGCAGGCTGCCGGCATAGGGAATGGCGACGTGCTGGCCGGTCGTGAGGTCGAACTCATCGACCCCCTCCATAAACAGGCGATCGGCGGACTCGGCATAGTCGAAGATCCGCCATTTGTTGCTGCCTGGCGCGATGATCGCCTTCATGTTGGTCAGCGCAGAGCGCATGGCGTCCTTGCCCCTGATCGCCGGGGCATAACCCGACGAGTTGCGCCAGATGATATCGTCAGTGACCTGGGCCAGAACGCCCTCGACGTCCTGCTTCTTCCAGGCGGCGATGATCGCTTCGAGCACGGGAAAAAGGCGCGACATGGGGGTCTCCTTGGCAAGAGCGGGGGCGGCGGACAGCGCGCCGGCCGCGGCGGCGGCAGTTATCAGGGTGCGACGGTCGAGGGACATGGGGAGAGCCTTCATGGGGCGACGGGGCGGTCGAGCAGCATCTCGACCTGCGGCGTGAGCGGCGTGCCGGATTTCTGCTCGGCTGCGACGCCAAGGTCGACATAGTCGCGCCAGCCAACAATCAGGTCGCCCCGGAAATCCAGGACCCCCGCATAGGGCGTAGCCACCCGCTTGCCGTCGGCGGTGGTGTAATCGTCGACGCCTTCGAGGAACAGGCGGTTGCCGGACTCGGCGTGCGCGAAGATCCGCCACTGGATGGCGTGCATGTCGCCATGAAAGCGGTTCAATAGCTTGCGGGCGGACGCCTTGCCTCGGACCGGAGGCATGGCGGCGGCGGCGTAGTGCCAGACGATATCGTCGTCCATGTGGGACAGGACGCCTTCGATGTCCTTGGCCTGCCAGGCTTCAATGACCTTGAGAAGGATGCCGTAACAGCGTCCCATGGGCCCTCGCTAAATAGAAGAAGGGGCCGGGCGTTGAACGCGCCCGGCCCGCAGGGGATCAGAACGGCGCAGAGACTTCCATGCCGAAGGTCCGCGGAGCGCCAAAGGACGACATCTCGTCATTGAAGAAGACGATGATGTTGGTCCGGTAGACCTTGTCGGTGAGGTTTTTGCCGAACACCGAAACACTCCAGCCCTTGCCTGGTGCGGTCAGGGTCAGGCGACCGTCCAGGGTGCCGTACGATTTTTCCCAGGACGTGTTCTCGGGGGCCCAGGGCATCTTGCCCTGCCAGCGGTAGCTCAGGCGGCCCACAAGGGCGTCCTCCCAGGAGCCGACGCTGGTGGTGGCTTCGGCGCCGATCGCACCCTGCCACTTCGGAGTCCGCTGAAGAAGGTGACCCGAGTTGTTGACGCCGGCGAATATGAACGTGTCGTAGGTGCCGTGCGTGTAGCTGCCGCTGGCCCAGGCGCGGAACCAGCTCGTCGGCACGACCTGCAGGTCGGTCTCGAATCCCTTGATCGTGGCGCCGGGGGCGTTGCTGATCACGTTGCAGAGGCACGACGCCAGGGTCTGCTGAACCTGCAGGTCCTTGTACTTCATGTAGTAGACGGCCGAGTTCCAGCGGACTTTGTGATCCAGCAATTCGGTCTTGTAGCCCGCCTCGTAGTTGGTGACCGTTTCGGGATTGTAGGGTGTCTGCGCGGCGAATTTCTTGGAGGCGTCGTTCTGGAAGCCGCCGCCCTTGAAGCCGCGCGAGATGGTGCCGTAGGCCATCATGGTGTCAGTCGGCGTCCAGCGCAGGGTGGCCTGAGGTGTCACTTCGGACCAGCTGGCGCCGTAGGGGGCGGGCCCCTCGTTGTAGCGGGGGTCGCTGGTCGGCACCGCCGTGTTCACCGGCGTCAGCGCATTGAAGTTGACGGCCAGCGGCGTCAGGGGCGCCGTGTCGTTGGGGTTCAGGCGGTCGCCGCGGGCGACGATAAAGCCCTCCTGGAGGCCGCTCTTGTGGTCCTTGGTGTAGCGGGCGCCGACCTCCAGCTTGAGGGTGTCGGTGAATTTGTAGCCGATCTGGGCGAACACCGCCTCGTCCCGGTTCTTGCCGTGGTCGTCCCAGTGGCTTTCACCCGAGAGCGTCGGCAGCACCATCGATTCACCCCAGAAGCGGTTGTACTGGTGAACGCTGCTGTGGAGGTAATAGGCGCCCACGATCCAGTCGAGGCGGCTGTCCGGGTTCGTCGACGTCAGGCGGACTTCTTCCGAGATCTGGTGAACTCCTTCGATGAAGTTCACCGGTTCGGCGAACAGGAAGGAGGAGCCCACCGAAGCCAGCTGGGCCGGCGTCAGGTTGAAGCCGTTCGTCGGGCCGAGTCCCGTCTGATCGTACAGCGTGAAGGCTTGGTTGTTGCGATAACCGGTAATGCTGGTGAACCGGATATTGGGCGCGACGTCCTTCTCGATCTTGGCGATGATGTCATAGGTTTTGTGCTCGGCGCGCTGCGGCGTCGGCGCGATGTCGCCCCGGAACTGTGGCCAGACCGGGAAGCTCTGGCGGATGTTCAGGCCGCCGCGCTGGGCGGCGATCAGTCTCCGGGTTCCAGACCAGATGTTCGGCCCCGCCGGCAGGGTCGGGCTCTTGAGACCGACCCGGTTGACGCCATCGTTGCTGTCCTTGGCGTAGTCGACGCTGAGGACGGCGCGAAGGTCGGAGTCCTTAGGCTGGTAGGCGAGTTGTACGCGGCCCTGTACCGAATTCAGGTTCTCCAGGTCCTTGTTGTGCAGCAGGTCCCTGGCGTAGCCCGAGTGATTGATCGTCTGGAACGAGAAGCGCCCGGCGACAGTGTCCGTCAGCGCCCCGGTCAGGAACCCGAAGGTCTGGCGCAGGTCATAGTTTCCCGCCGCCAGGGTCACCCGGCCGGACTGTTCGAAGCTGGGCGCATTGCTGATGATGTTCACCGCGCCGCCGGCCACGTTCTTGCCGAGCAGAACCCCTTGCGGGCCGCGCACGACCTCGATCCGCGCGACGTCGTAGAACGCGGAATTCAGGTTGCCCGAGCGGCTGACATAGACGTCATCGACGAACGTCGACACGGACTGGTCGGCGGTGGGCGACGTCAGGCGGGTGTTCACCACGCCACGGATGTTGATCTCGTTGGCCTGGGGTGAGTTGGCGGTGAAGGAGATGCCGGTCATGTTGTGACCGAGGTCCTCCAGGGTCAGCACCCGATCTTTCGCCAGGCTGATGCCCGACACGGCCGAGATGGAGAGCGGAGCCGTCTGGACGTTCTCCTCTCGCTTCTGAGCGGTGACGATCAGCTCTTCAAGCT
>JBBREC010000040.1:0-24053 GCA_038203295.1 Caulobacterales bacterium | reverse complement strand
CGACAGCCGCGGCCTCGCCCTGGACGTGCTCGAGCTTCTGGCCCGGATGCAGTCGGTAGGCCCGGCCCGCGGCGTTCGCGCTGGGCCGGACCTCGACCACGCCGCGATCGACGGTGACAGAGAGCTGATCGCCACGGCGGCGCACGTCGAAACGAGTGCCGACGACGCGCACTGTGCGGTCCCCGGCGGCGATCAGGAATGGTCGCGAATGGTCGGTCGCGACGTCGAATACGGCCTCACCCTCGGGCATCGACACTCGGCGTTCGTGGCGCGCGAGTGTGACGGTCATCCGGGTGCCGGCGTTGAGATTGACCACGGTGCCGTCGGCCAGCGTCACGGTGCGCTGTTCGCCCTTGGCGGTGGTGAAGGTCTGCGGCGGCGGGCCGATCAGGCTGAGGGGCATGACGGCGACAGCGATGGTAGCCGCCGCGGCCAGGCTGCCGGCGACGATCCAGCCCCGGCGGCTGTCGCCCCGATTTGCGAAATGCGGCCGCGCCACCGGCAGGCGCCGCAGATCGTAGGCGATGCGCGGGGCCGAGGCCTCGACGTCCTGCATCACGCCCAGCGCGGCGTCGTAGGCCCGGCCGTTGGCGTCCGAAGCCAACAACCAGGCGTCGAACGCCAGGCCCTGGTCCTCGTTGAGATCGGGGGCCTGCAGGCGCACGACCCAGTCGGCCGCTTGCGCGCGCCGGCCGTCCTCGTCGTTCCGCCATACCTGGATCATCGGCCCATCCGATACGTCCGGGTGTGGACGCCTGTTGAAGATAAAGACGTCACCGAACCGTCCCGCCCCCCGGTCGTCGAATACAATTTCCGGTTGTTCATGACGAAAGCTTCGCCGTAAGCGCTTTCAGTGCGGCGCTCACATGCTTCTCCACGGCCTTGATCGAAAGGCCCATGGCGCGCGCGGTCTCGGCGTGGCTCAGGCCTTCCAGCTTGTGCAGTCGGAAGGCACGGCCCATCTGCGGCGCCAGTTGGCCCACCGCCGCCACCAGCTGGCGCAGGCGCTGCGCGGAAGCCGCGGCCTCATCGGCCGGCGGCTCGTTGGCGATCTCGATCCCGCCGATCTCGCTGCCGGAGACCTGGCGCCAGGCGCCGTCTCGGGCCGCGGTGCGGCTCTCACCGCGCGCCCGGTCGAGCAACAGGTTGATGGCCATGCGGTAGAGCAGGCCCACGGGATTGCCCACCTCGGCGCTGCGGTCGCGGGCGGCGAGCTTGAGGTAGAGCTCCTGGGCCAGGTCCTCGGCCGCCGCCACGGAGCCCGCCCTGGCGGCGAGGAAACGCACGATATTGCGGCGCCGCTGGAGGTATTCCGCCAGCAGGGGATCGACGTCGTCGTGTGCGGGCAGGCTCATCGCCTCCACCACGTGGGGGCTGACAGGCTGTGAAGTGGGCAGGCGGCCGTCATCGCGGGTCCCGAATGGTCCAGCTTGTGTGTGCCGCATATCGGGGGCGGGCGCCAAGGGTCGCGACGCCGCGGATCAGGCCGCCGCCAGCCCGGCGTCCTTCAGGAAGCCCAGGAGGGCGGCGTTGAAGGCGGCGGGCTGGTCGATGTTGGCGCTGTGGCCGGCGTTTTCGATGACGATCTTCCTGGCGCCGGGAATCTTGGCCGCCATATAGTCCGAGGCGGCCAGGAACGGCGCATCGTCAGCGCCCACGATCACCACCGCGGGCACGGCAATGCCGGGCAGGCTCTCGAGCACCCGGGCGTCGCGCTGGGTGAGCATGCCTCGTGCGGCGCGGGCGAGGCCGGTTGCGTCGCGATGGCGGGCCTGGCGGACTTCGGCGCTGGCGGCGGAGATGTCTCCGAGGCCTTGGGTCTCAAGCCGCTCGGCGCGGCGGATGGCGGTGGCGTTCCAGCCCTCGCGCGCCTGATCGTTCCGGTAGCCAGGGCCGGTGTCGATGATCAGCAGCGCGCGCGTCCGCTCCGGATGCGCGCGATGGAAGGCCAGGCTCATATAGCCTCCAAGGGACAGGCCGCCGATCACTGCGGCCTCGGCGCCGACAGCGTCCAGCAGGGCGGCCATGTCTGCGACGGTGGCCTCCTCGGAATACTGCGTCTGGTCCTCCGGATAGTCGCTGGCGCCGTGGCCGCGCATGTCCCAGGTGATGACCTTGAAGTGCGGCGCGAGCGCCGCGATCTGGCCCGCCCACATCTCGCTGGTGGCGGAGTAGCCATGGGTTAGCAGCAGCGCCGGACCGTCGCCGCTGATCTCGTAGTGGATCCTGACCCCGTTACGGTTGAGCATCGGCATGGCGGACTCCTGCGGACCCGGCTCTTGGCGGCCGACCGGGAATTGATAGCACGCCCGTCGCCGGCGTCAGCCGCCCGCCAGATTGAGGACCCTGTTTTCGGTCAGATGCAGGTAGCCGTCGTCGAATTCGCCGGCAGTCTTGAGCCCCGGCCAGTCGAGAATCGCGAGTTCGCCGCCCTGGAACGACAGCAGGCCCTCGCCACGCAGAGCCTGGAGGGTGCGGTTGGTATGCACGGCCGACAAGCCGAGCGAATCAGACAGATGCTGCTGGGTGATCGGGAAATGGCAGCGGTTCTGATGCACCATGCCCGCCGCGCGCATCCGCTCGATCATCTCGCAGAACAGGTGTGCGACGCGCGCATAGGCGGTGCGCCGTCCCATGCCCATCATCCACGCGCGCACGATGGCGGCTTCGACGAGGCTGGTTCGCCAGATGCCCCGCGCGATGCGCGGGAAGGCCTCCATGACGTCGCTGAGCCGGGCGTGGGAGATCAGGCCGACTTCGCAATGAGTCAGGGCGGTGATGCTGTGATCCATGGCCAGGAACAACCCCTGTAGGTCGCAGAGGTCGCCTGGGATGTGGAAGGACATGATCTGGCGCCGGCCGTCGGCCAGGGTGCGGTGGCGGAAGGCCTGGCCGTCGAGCAGGACGCGGCAATGGGTGGGCGCGTCACCCTCGACGCCAAGGTCCTCGCCGACAACGGCCATGCGGGTCGAGGCGACGAGACTTTCGACGGCGTGCTGCTCCTCAGCGGACAGCGCGCCGTAATGCTGCAGATTTCTGGTGAGTCGGCTGACCATCCGACATGGCAGAACACGTCTGCGCAGGACCTCGAATTAACTGGGTTAATCCCGCGCGGCTTGATCCGAAAGAGGTCGCAAGCCGCCCTAAGATACCGCACCATCCAAAAGGTGCAGGTATCCAGGATCGAAGTCCCCCAACACCTGCAGGCGCTCCCAATCCAGGACCAGGATCGACCTGCCGCGCCAGGTGACGAGTTTATCCCGGCGCAGGTCCTGGAGCACCCGGTTCACGTGCACCGTGGACAGGCCGAGCGCGTCGCCGAGCTCGGCCTGGGTCATGGACAGTTCGAAGGTCCGTTCCTCGATCAGGTGCAGCGCGCGCGAGCGGACGTACACTTCGCAGATCAGGTGGGCCAAACGCTGATGGGCGGTGCGTCGCCCGACCCCGCAGAGCCATTCGCGGGCAACGGCGGCGTCGATCAGGCTGTCGCGCCAGAAGGCCACGGTGATGTTGGGGAAGCGGTCGGTAAGATCACGCACCGCGGCGTGGGGCAGATAGGCGGCGCGTCCTGCGGTCAGCGACCCAAGGCAGTGATCCATGACGCCCAGGTGCAGGCTCTGCAGGTCAGGGATGTCGCCAGGAAGGTGCAGCGACATGATCTGCCGCTGGCCGGCGCCCAGCACCTTGTATCGGCAAACCAGGCCATCGATGATCAGGCAGCATTCCGTTGGCGTGTCGCCCTCCTGCGTGAGGTCGGTGTTTTCGAGGAACGACTTGAGGCGCAACGGCAGTTCGGCCAGGGCGGCCTTCTCCTTGTCGGAGAGTACGGCGATGGTCTCAAG
This sequence comes from Caulobacterales bacterium, assembly GCA_038203295.1. Lineage (GTDB taxonomy): Bacteria > Pseudomonadota > Alphaproteobacteria > Caulobacterales > Caulobacteraceae > Phenylobacterium. The sequence goes on along the minus strand of JBBREC010000040.1, from coordinate 20,211 downwards.
CTTGCGGATGAGACGGGCATGTTCCGACGAGAGGACTTGGGCCATGTCGATGTCCGGAACGACGGAGACTCGCGACTGGCCGGATCGGCGTCGGGTGTCCCGCCAATCTGATTTTCACATGCCTCATACGCCCATTGCCCTGGGCGCTGTAACTTATGTTGGGCGCAGTCAGCCGGTGCGGCTGATCCTGATGCTGGCGGGCGTGGCCGGCGCGGTGGCGGCTCGGACGATGGCCGCGATCAGGCCGGAGACCAGGATCGGCTTGGCCACGAAGTCGTTGAAGCCGAGCGCGAGGTACTCTTCCGGTCGGCGGGTCACGACGTCGGCGGTCAGCGCGATGACCGGCGTGTCGCGCTCGGGTCCCTTAGAGGCGCGCAGTCGCTCGACGACTTCGACGCCGCTCATGCCGGGCATGTGGATATCCATCAGCACGACGTCGAAGGCCTGCTGGCCGAGATGCGCAAGCGCCTCGGAGCCGGAGGCGGCTTTCACTGCGTTGTGGCCAAACGCCGACAGGATTTCCTCGACCACACGCAGGTTCATCGGGTCGTCGTCGGCGTGTAGCACGTTGAGCGTGCGGCCAGCGGAAGGGATGGACTGCGACACCGGGCGACTCCAGCAGCCGGGCGCGTTCTCAAGGCGAGAACCGGGCCCGGCGATCAGGAGCAGGGTGGCGGCAGAACGCTAAGGTAAGGCTTACAGGTGTGGTTAAGGTCGCTTAACGGCGGGCTGGGGCGGCTGGCTGAGGCGCTCGCCTAACATCAGGTGTTTCAGGGAACTGGCTTGATAAAGCTGGAGAGTCGTCCTGTTCCGCATGCGTCAGGCTAGAGCGCGTAACCTGTCCGGAACTCGCCACCCGAGCTTCCCGGGGGAGGGATGCGAGGCCGCCGGGACGGGGGGCTTTGAGCGTCCGGAGGTTGGCGACCCGCCCGGGTGGCGAGAACTTGGGAGATACAATTCTTACGAGTTTCATTAAAACTATACTCACAACCGAGGCCCCGGACAAGGCTGAAATTCGCGGACACGCTACTGGGTCTGGAGTTCTTCGCCGGTGATTCCGTAGGCCCCGTCGAGCCAGGCCACGACCTCCCGGGCGGCGGGATGGTCAAAGGCGGCGTAGCGGGCGCGTAGCTTCGCATGGCGCGCGTCCGAGAATTCCTTGAGACCGCCGTCCTGCAGGGCCAGAATGTTTTCGCCGAGCGCATTTGCCAGCTCGGGGCCGCAAACCTCCAGCGCGGCCTCTCGAAACGCTGCGCCATAGGCATAGTCCGCGCCGCGGGCGTAGCTGGCGGCGAGGGTCAGCATCGGGATACGGCTCAGCACTGCCTGCGAGGCCGGGTTGACCGCGTGCGCCGCGAGATGCTCGCCGATGGCGGCCGGCCGGCCGGTGAAGGCGCGCAGGTGCAGGTGTGGGCCCATCCGGGGTCCATCGTTGACCGGATAGTTGTCCCAAAGGAACGGCTTGCGGCCGAGTTCGCCTTCGACACGGGTCAGGTGGCCGGTCGAATACTCCCGCGAACAGACCTCCTCGCCGGTCCACATGATGTCGACGGCCGGGTCGAGCGCGGCGCCCAGGTCGCGCAGGTAGTTCGCCGGCCGCTGGCCGAACACCAGGTCGAGGACCGGGTCGTCGGAATAGTAGCTCGGACAGACGATCAGACGGGCGGCCCGGGTCCGCGCGGCCGCGAAGTCGACGATCTCGGCTTGGCGGCGGGCGAGGTCGGGGAGGTCGCCCTTCATGTCGTCAAAGCAGATCGTCAGCCATTCGCACCCGGCGCCGTCGAGGGCCGCCAGTTTGTCGGTGAGCGCGGCCCTGGCCTCCTCGTTGAAGTCGAAGTGCAACTCGAAGGGGCTGAGGCCCACGCCAAATCGCACGCCGGCGGCGCGGCACTCGGCGGCGAAGGCGGCGAGCGCGCCCAGCGCCGGGGCCGGATAGGGTTCGCGCCAGCGGCGGCGAAGGTAGGCGTCGGCCTTGGGCGCGTAGAGGTAGAAGCCGTAGCCATGCGGCGCAAGGAACCGCATCAGGTCCGCGCGCTCCGTCCAGCTATACGGGCGGCCAAAGAAGCCCTCGATAGTCCCAAGCCCGGTCATGGTTCGCCCCCTACGGCTTGAAGGTGGCCAGCACGACCATAAGCTCCGGCTCGTCGACGAGGGCTGCGGCCGCCGCCAACGGCAGCCAGCGCTTCTCGCGCTGGCCGAGCTCGGGGTAGACCTCGGCCTCGGTGTCGACCAGCAGGGCGAAGATTGCGACGCGGACGTGCTGCAGGCGGCCGCTCTTCAGGCGCTTGTCATAGGCGTAGCCGCCAACCGGGCCCTTACCGATCTTGCCACGCACGCCCGCCTCCTCGAAGGCCTCCTGGGCGGCGGACTTGGCCGAGGTCCTGCCCTTGATCGGCCAGCCCTTGGGAATCACCCAGCGCTGCGTCTCCCGCGAGGTGATCAGCAGCACCTCGATCTGGCCGTCGTCCGTGCGGCGCCAGGGCAGGGCGGCGAATTGCGTACGCGGCTCGCGGTCCGGCTCGCGGTTGGAGGGCTTGGGTGTCGGCGTCTTGGAGGCCGCCTTCCCGGATAGAGACTTCCTGGATTGCCCGGCCTTGGTCTGTGAAGTCTTGGCCATCAGTCGAACATCAGGTCAGCCGGCTTGCCGTCGTGCCGCGTCGGACGGGGCGCACGAGCGTCGGCCCATGGCGTCGGGATGCAGGCGTTGGCGGGGTTGGCGACGTTTTCCTCCTTGGGCGGCTGCGCCCGGGCTCGGTTCGGCATCGGGATATCTTACTCAAGTGCGCATCGCGGCGAGGTCGGGATATGAGGCCCGTTCGATCAAGTGTGAATTGACTCGCGCCGGATCCCGAGGGAACTCCAGAATGGTCCGTCACCGGAGGATTGTAACGTCATTTGGCGGGCCCCTGGATCCGCCGGCGCCGACCCGGGTCTGCGAGTCCATTGCAAGGCGGCTCCTGCCTTGGCAAAGCTCGCCGCATGACAAGGGTGATCGCGCTCGGCGAATGCATGGTGGAGCTGAGCCTGACGGGCCCGGCAAGCGCGGCCGTCGGCTATGCCGGCGACACGTTCAACACCGCCGTCTACCTTGGCCGCCTGGGCCTCGACGTCGCCTACGGTACGGCGGTGGGGCAGGGCGATCCGTTCAGCGCCGGCATGCTTGGGCTGATGTCCGCTGAAGGACTCTCACGGGATCTGGTGGTGCAAGCGCCAGGGCGTGTTCCGGGGCTCTACGCCATCCAGCGTGACGCGGCGGGGGAGCGCCGCTTCTTCTACTGGCGCGGCGAGTCGCCCGCGCGGGACTACCTCAGGCTTGTGGATCTGGCGGCGCTGGAGACCGCGATGCGCGGGGCCGATCTGGTCTATCTCTCCGCGATCAGTCTGGCGGTGATCGGCGACGCCGGACGCGAGGTCCTGTTGCGAACCTTGGCCGAGGTCGGCGCGCCGGTCGCCTTCGACACCAACTACCGTCCGGGCCTGTGGCCCAGCGCCGCCGTCGGGCGCGCGGCGGTCGAGGCGATTCTGCCGCTCAGCCGCTACCTGTCGCTCGGCGCCGCCGATGTCGAGGCGTTCCACGGGGGCTCGGCCCACGCCATGGCGGAGATCGCCGCGGAGGACGGCTGCGAGGTCGTGCTGCGTGACGACGACCGAACGATCCGGGTCTTCGCTGGTGGCCTGGTCACAACCTTCCCGCCGGAACCGGCTGTGGAGGCCCTTGACACCACCGGCGCTGGCGACAGCTTCAACGCGGCCTATCTGGCGGCCCGGCTGGCCGGGCGTCCGGTCGCCGAGGCCGTGGCGGCCGCACGCGCGCTCGCCAGGGTCGTTGTGGGCCACATGGGCGCGATCATTCCGCGCGAGGCGATGCCCTAGGTTGTGGTCTTGGGGCGAGCAACGTCGGTCAGCATCTCCTGCAGGATGCCGACGATCATGTTGCTGGCGCGCGCCGCCACGACGTGGCCGGCTTCCTCGACGACCGTCAGCCACACCGCTGGTGACCGGAGAAGACGAGTCCGTTCCTCGTCGCTCACCACGCTCTGCGCCTCCCCGGGCTTGAGTGGGGCATTGTGGGAGCCGACCAGAACCCGGGCCGGGCGCCCGATCAGGTGGGTGAAGTCGCGGGGTTCCAGCCTGTCGGTCGCGACGCCAAGCAGCGCCCACGCCAGGTCCGCCTGGTGGGGCTGTTGGCGAATCAGGCCGCGGCACTGATCGACGAAAAGCGGATCGTCAGGCGCGCGGAAGGGCGGATCCAGCGCCAGGCGGCGCATGCCCGGAACCTCCATGGCCAGAGCGATCAGCCCGCCGAGCGATTCGCCCATCACCACCAGCGGACGTCCGGCCAGCGCCGTCCTGACGACGTAGGTGTAGGCATGGGCAAAGGCGCCGAGCGAACAGGTCTCCAGAGCCGGACAATGGTTGCCGGGCAGGTGGCCGATCAACACGGCGGCATCCGGTAGAAAATTCTGCACCGGGAAAAAGCGCTGCGGTGGCGCGGCGAACCCCAGCAGGCACAGGAGCACCGGGTGGTCGCCGTCAAACGCCTCCGGCTTGCCCCAGAGCCAGATATCGCCCAGCGGGGTCGGGAAAACGCGTTTCTGCACCGGCTTCAGACGGTCTTGCCGTAGACGATGAAGCCACCGTTCGCGGCGACCTGATCGTAGAGCCGGCGCGCCGTCGTGTTCATCTCGTGCGTGTGCCAGTGGACCCGCTCAGCGCCGGCAGCACGGGCCGCCGCATAGACCGCCTCGATCAGCTCGCGGCCGATGCCGCCGCCGCGCGCCTCGGCGTCGGTGAACAGGTCCTGCAGGTAGCAGTTCAGGCCAATCAGCGTCGTCGAGCGGTGGAACAGGTAGTGGACGATGCCGACGATCCGGCCCTCTCGCTCGGCCACGATCGCATGCACCGGCTCGGCGTCCTCGAAGAAACGCGCCCAGGTGGTGCGGGTGATCTCCTCGGGCAGGGCGGTCGCGCCGTGGCGGCCATAGAAGGCGTTGTAGCCGTCCCACAGAGGACGCCAGGCGTCGTAGTCGGCTTGAGCGATCGGGCGGACAAGGGGGCCGGCCACTAGAGTTTCACCACGCCGCCGGCCCTGATGAAGCGGTCGACCTCGCCGCCCAGCACGGTGAGCGGCACCGACCCGGTCTTGACCAGCAGGTCGTCGAAGCTGCGCAGGTCGTACTTCGCGCCGAGCGCGCGCCTGGCGCGGTCGCGCAACCGGTTGATCTCGGTGTGACCGACCTTGTAGCCGCAGGCTTGGCCCGGGGTGCCGCAATAGCGGTCGATCTCGCTTTCCATCGACTGGCGGGTGCGCCCGGAGTTGTCCATGGCCCACTGGACGGCCTGTTCGCGGCTCCAGCGTTTGGCGTGCAGGCCGGTGTCGACTACCAGGCGCACGGCCCGGAACTTCTGACCCTGCAGATAGCCAAGGCGGCCGGCCCAGTCGGAATCATACATGCCGATCTCGTCGGCGAGTTGTTCGGCGTAGAGGGCGTAGCCTTCAACATAAGCGTTGAAGCCCGAGAGCAGGATGCGGATAAGCGGCAGCTTGCCGGTCTCGGTGAGGTAGGCGCCCTGCCAGGCGTGGCCCGGGACGGTCTCGTGATAGGTCAGACTCGGCAGGCTGAACTTCGGCCAGTTCGAGGTCGATTTCAGGTTGATGTAGTAGGTCGAGGGCCGCGAGCCGTCGAGCGAGCCGGTGTTCATATAGCCCTGGCCGGCGCCGTCCTGGATGTCGATCGGCACCCGCTTGGCGATGACCGGGGCCTTGAGCTTCAGGTTGAACGCCTTCGAAAGCTGAGGCCGCACGCCCGAGATCAGGCCGTTGAGATAGGTCAGCAGCTGCTCGCGGCCGGCGTCGCTGTCGGGGAACAGATATCGGGGATCCTTGCCAAGCGCGGTCATCCGGTCTCCGACCGATCCCTGAGTCAGACCCTGGGCCCTAAGCAGGCCGTCCATGCGAGCCTCGATCGCCTTGTTCTGCTCCAGGCCCATCGCGTGGACCTCGTCCGGCGTCAGCGAGGTCGAGGTGCCCTCGCGCAGCAGCCAGCGGTAGTAGGCCTCGCCGTCCGGCAGCCGCCAGACGCCGGCGTCGTGGGTGGATTTCGGCTGGAGGCCCTTAAGCATCGAAAGCTGGGCGCCCAGCGCCGGATAGACCTCCTTTTCGACCAGGGCCCGGCAGCGGGCGCCCCAGTCGCCGTCGAGCCCGGCCTCCCGGGTCTTGCGGACCAGGGTTGAGACCAGCCGCGCCTGGGCGGCGGGAACCGCCAGGATCCCCTCCTGCTGGCCGATAGTGTTGGCCAGGATGAAGTCGGGCGCGATGACCCCCAGACCCGCGTCGCGGCGGATGCGGTCGCTCTCCTGGCCCATGGTGCGCGCGATCACCTGGACCCGGGCCAGATAGGCCTCGGCGTCGGCCTTGGTCTCCACCTGATGGGCGCTGTCCAGGAATTCGGGGCCGGCCGAGTAGACGCCCGACTGCTGGCTGACCACATAGGGTGACGCGGCCTCGCTCATGGCGGAGCTGAGCGTGTTGTCGCCATAGTTGAATGGCGCGGCGTCGCGGCCGAGCGCCATCGCGTAGACCACGACAGCCTTGTTCAGACGTGCGCGCGGCGACAGGGCCGCGTCGGGGAACCTCGCGAGCTTCGCCAGCTGCTCGCGGCACCAGACCCGGTCGTGTTCGACGTGGGCCCAGGAGGCGTCCGAGAGCCGCGACTTGCGGGCTGCGTGGGCGCCGGTATCGAGGCCGAGATAGGTGGCCTGCTCCGGGCTGTCGTCGAGGATCTGCTGGGAGAGGCCGTCGAAGTACCTGTCAAGCGCGGCGTCGCCGGCGGCCGGCGCAGCCATCGTTTGGCCGGGGAGGGCCCCCGCCACGCCGGCGGCGGCGGAGAAAAGCAGCTGTCGGCGGTCGAGACTCATGGGGAGTGTCCTAGGCTGGAAACGAGGCCGGACCCTAGGGCGCGGCGGGACCGATGGGCAAGGCGCGCGAAGGGCTCGCCGGATGCGTTCTGTGATCGCTTGCCGCCTGGGGTGAGCGCGGCGCCGAGACTAGGCGCCGGCAACCCAAGTGAACGTCCCGTCATCGCACGACAAGGCGCCGAGCTTTTCGACGAACAGCCGATCGCCTCGACTGATGCCGACATAGGTCCAGCCGCCGTCCCGGTAGAGTTCGGCGAGCTTTTCTCGCGCGAATCTCAAGGCCGCCTCGTCGTCCGGAAATTGGATCGCTGTTGTCTGGCGTCCACCGGTCTTGCCGAAGACGAACGTGAAGGTCTGGGGTGCTGGCTCCGAAGTCATCCGCAAGCCTAGCGCCCGCGAAGAACGGCTGCACCGCAAATCAGGCTCGATGGTGCGCCGCCCAGCCGGGGCCATGCCAATCCAGACTCAGAACAGTCCCAGCGCCTTCAAGCTCGCCACGCCGTCGCGGCCGACCACGAGGTGGTCGTGGACGGCGATGCGCAGGGAGCGGCCGGCGTCGACGATCTGGCGGGTCATGTCCACGTCGGCGGAGGAGGGCGTGGGGTCGCCGGACGGGTGGTTGTGCACCAGGATAATCGCACTGGACGACAGCTCGAGCGCCCGGCGCATCACTTCGCGCGGATAGACCGGCGCGTGATCGACGGTGCCGCGGTTCATCACCTCGTCGGCGACGAGCCGGTTCTTCTTGTCGAGGAAGAGTACGCGGAACTGCTCGCGGGCCTCGTGCGCCAGGGCGGTCTTCACATAGGCCAGCAGCGCCGACCAGGACGAGATCACCGGTCGCTTGCCGACAGCGTCGCGGGCCACGCGCAGGCCGGCCTCGTGCAGCAGCTTGAGGTCCAGCGCGAGCGCGTCGCCGACGCCCTTGATCGTCTTCAATTCCTCCGGCGTCGCGCCCAGCACGCCGGCCAGCGAGCCGAAACGGCCCAGCAGCTGCTTGGCCAGCGGTTTGACGTCGCCCCGGGGGATCGAACGGAAGAGGTGCAGCTCCAGCACCTCGTAGTCGGGCAGGGCGGCGAGGCCGCCGGCCAGCGCGCGCTCCCGCAGGCGGTCGCGATGGCCGGCATAGTGGGGCTTCGGCTTGGGCGCGCGCTTGGCCGCCAGCCAGAGATCGGGCTGGGCTGCGGCGTCCTGAACGGCGAGGGCACGGTCCATGGAGACGCAATGTTCCCCATGCGTTCCTGTTTGGCAAGCCCAGGCCTCAGCCCTAAATGTCAGCCATGCCGCACGCCCTGCCTGCTGATCCCGCCGTCCGCGCCGTCTTCGACGCCCAGCCGCCGGCGCTGCGCGACGCCCTGCTGGAGTTGCGCGGCCACATCCTTGGCGCGGCGGCGCAGGCCGAACGGGTCGGCGTTCTCACAGAGACGCTGAAATGGGGCGAGCCGGCCTATCTGCCGGCCCGGGCTCGCGTGGGTACGACGGTCCGGATCAATGCGGTGAAGGGCTCGGCCGACCGCTATGCGATCTACGTCAACTGCAAGACGACGCTGCTGGAGAGTTTCCGGCATCTCTACCCGGAGGCGTTCGTCTACGAAGGCGCGCGGGCGATCCTGTTCCGGGTGGGCGAGCGGGTCGACGCCACGGCCCTAAGGCACTGCCTGACGCTGGCGCTCACCTATCACCTGAAGGCATAGTCAGGCGCTGAGTACGGGAGGCTTGTACTGGCCGGTGGGCGACAGGGTGAAGACCTCATAGCCGGTCTCCGTGACGCCAATTGAGTGCTCGCACTGGGCCGACAGAGACTTGTCGCGGGTCACGGCCGTCCAGCCGTCGGACAGCAGCTTCACCTGGTGCTTGCCCAGGTTCACCATCGGCTCGATGGTGAAGAACATCCCCGGCCGCAGCAGTTCGCCCGTGCCCGGCTGGCCGAAGTGCAGGATGTTGGGCGCGTCGTGGAACACCTTGCCCAGGCCGTGGCCGCAGAAGTCGCGGACCACCGAACAGCGCATGCTTTCGACGTAGGACTGGATCGCGTGGCCGATGTCGCCGGTGCGGGCGCCGGGCTTGACCGCGGCCAGGCCGCGCTCGAGGCCCTCGTAGGTCACGTCGATCAGCCGCTTGGCGCGCGGGGCCACGGGGCCGACGCCGTACATGCGGCTGGTGTCGCCGTGCCAGCCGTCGACGATGACGGTGACGTCGATGTTGACAATGTCGCCCTCGCGCAGGGTGCGCTCGCCGGGAATGCCGTGGCAGACGATGTGGTTAGGCGAAATGCAGGTGGTCTTGGTGTAGCCGCGATAGCCCAGGCAGGCCGGGATGGCGCCGCGGTCGAGGATGAACTCGCGGGCCAGCGTATCCAGCCGGTCGGTCATCACGCCCGGGACGACGTGCGGCGTCAGCATGTCTAGGCACTCGGCGGCCAGCAGGCCGGCGGCGCGCATGCCGTCGAAGTCGGCGGCGGTGTGGACCTTGATCTGGCCGGTGCGATATTCGCCGTCGAGAATGTCGGTGGACATGTGAACTATCCCGCGGCGGGGCCGCGCTTGCGTTGGGGGGTGCGCCTTAAGTCGCTACGATAGCACGAAAGTTCAACCGCGGTCTAAGGCCGGGCTGGTCGTGTCAGACAAGCCACGGCACCGGCGTGGTGATCCGCACCGCCTGCGGGCTGATCTCGCAGGCATAGGCCAGCACCTCGACGCCGTTGGCGGCGGCCTTGGTCAGGCCGCTGGCGTAGGCCGGGTCCAGTTCGGCGCAAGCCGAAAAAGCGTCGCAGTCCATCCGCTGAATCACGAACAGCATGACCGCGCGCTCGCCCGCCTCGACCATCGCGGTCAGTTCCTTCAGGTGCTTCAGCGAGCGGGCGGCGACACAGTCGGGGAACTCAGCCAGCGCGCCGGTCCGGCGCAGGTGGCAGTTCTTGACCTCCAGCCAGCAGGGCGCGCGATCCTGCGCCTCCAGCAGAAAATCCACGCGCGAGTTGCTGCCGTATTTCACCTCACGCCGGTGGCTGGTGTAGCCGGTGAGTTCGGGCAGGGCATCAGCCGCCAGCGCCTCGGCGGTCAGGCGGTTGGGATGCATGGTGTTGATCCCCACCAGCCCACCATCGGCCTCGACCAGCTCCAGCGTGTGAGCCAGCTTGCGCTTCGGATCGTCGGAGCGGGAGACCCACGCCGGTAGCCCGGGTGTATTCAGCCCCAACATGGCGCCCGGGTTCGGGCAGTGGGCGGTGATCTCTTGGCCATCGTCCAGCACCACATCGGCGAAGAAGCGCTTGTAGCGGGAGACGAGGGTTCCGCGCTTCAGCGGTTGCGGAAAGTCCATTGGGGGCGGTAGTCCACGGGGGCGGGAAGAACCCGGATGTAGGCGAGGGCGTGGATGATGGCGAGTGAGCAGAATCAATCAGTCACCGCCGCCGTCCTGATCATCGGAGACGAGATCCTTTCCGGGCGGACGCAGGACACGAACCTGCGGGATATCGCCAGGTATCTGGGCGTCCACGGGGTGGACCTGGCCGAGGCGCGCACCGTGCCGGACGTGATGGAGGAGATCATCGCGGCGCTGAATGCGCTCCGCGCCCGCTACGATTACGTGATCACCACTGGCGGGATCGGGCCGCCGCACGACGACATCACCGCCGACGCTGTGGCCGCGGCGTTCGGGGTCGAGCTCTACGAACACCCCGAGATCATCGCGCTGCTGGCGGCGCGGCCGGGCATGGAGCTGAACGCGGCGCGGCGGCGCATGGCGCGGGTGCCGCAGGGCGGCGGGCTGGTGCGCAATCCGGTGCAGGGACCGCCGGGCTTCACCATCGGCAATGTGTTCGTGCTGGCCGGCGTGCCCTCGATCATGCGCGGCATGCTGGAGGATGTCGGCCACCGGCTGCGCGGCGGCGTGGTGACGGTGTCGCGCACAGTGCGGGTCGAAGGCTCGGGGGAGGGGCTGATCGCCGCGCCGTTGGAAGCCGTGGCCAAGGCCCATCCGGCCATGTCGCTGGGGAGCTATCCGTTCTTCGGGGCCGAGGGCTATGGCTCGAACCTGGTGCTGCGCGGCCGCGACCCGGCGGAACTGGCCGGCACGGTCGACGAGCTGATCGCGGCGCTGAAGGACGCGGGCATTGAAAATGTTCGCGAGATCGAGGCGGTCTGAACCGGGCGATCCAGTCGGTGTTGCTTCGATCAAGCGTTGCTTTAAGTACTCCCCCCGAGCAGCGCAGCGGAGTTCAGATTTCCATGATGATGATTGTTTTCGCGGTCGCCGCCATGCTGGCCGAGGTCACGCCGGCTGCGACGCCGACAACGGCGTCTCCGGCCGCCGCTACGCCGCCGGCCGCCAAGGTGGACGGCAGGGTCAACAAGCTTGGTCTCATCTGCCGCAACGAGGCGGTGCTGGGCTCGCGGTTTCCCAAGAAGATCTGTTTCACGCCCGCCGATCTCGCCGCGCGGACGCAGGACGACCGCGCCAATCTGGATCGCGAGCAGTCCGGCCACAAGTAGCGCCCGAGCCAGGGCGCGGCTCCCGCTCCAGGCCCGACGGTTCATCGGTGTATCGGCCGCTGCTTCGCCTTCCGACCAAGAGGCGCCGGACCCCTGCCCAGATGGCCGACCAGAAGCGCGATGTCCGCGAAACCCTGGAAAAGCTCCAGCAGATCACGCCTGAAACGATCCACTGAAGCGTAGCCTTCTGACGCGGTTTACAGCTTCGACGCGGTCCCGGCGTCGAGGGTCGCCCGGCGTTTAGGGACCGGCTGCATGCAATGGTAACCGTGCCGTAGCTGCGGCGGCTTCAGGATTTTGAGGTTTTCGGGTATGTCGTCCAGCAACATGCCTACCCGGAATTTTTCTACACGATGCTGATCGCGCTCTTCGCGGCCACGATCCTGATGGCCGACTCCACCTCCGCCCTGCAGACCGCCGGCCCTGCGCCTCAAGCCGCCGTGACCGCGCCCGACACCGCCAAGCCGAAGACGCCCGCGAGCAACGCCTTGGTCTGCAAGATGGAGCCGGTTCTCGGCACCAGCCTGTCGACCAAGAAGTGCCGAACGGTCGAACAGATGGCCCAGCAGCGCCAGGAAGACCAGGCGAACCTGGACAAGATGCAGCCACCGACCTGACCGGCCACTGACCCCTGCCGGCCCCGCGTAAGGGGTCTCTTCACAGCTGTGGACAAGTCTGTGCACTATCGGTGGACAACGCCGCCTCGCGGCGGTGTGTGACCGATGGGGGGCCACGGTGAAGACACTGGTAGTGATGTCCCGCAAAGGCGGGGCCGGCAAGACCACGGTCGCGGTCAACCTGACCCTGGCGGCGCGCGCGATGGGGGTGAAGGCCGTATTGGCCGACGCTGATCCCCTGCGATCGGCCAGCGAGGCTCTGCGCGACCGCAAGGAAGCCCCCGGCCTAATCTTCGAGACCAGCGCCTCGAAGCTCTTCGCGCTTACGGAAGCCTCCCGACGCGCCGGGGCGGACCTGCTGGTCATCGACACCCCGGCCGCACCGGAAGCCGACGTCGCCGAAGCGGTGAAGGTCGCCGACCTCTGCCTCGCGGTGTCACGCCCGACCTACCTCGACCTGGCCGCCGCCGTACGCTCGGTGGCGATCATTCAGCGCCTCGGCCGCGACGGGATGATCGTGTTGAACCAGTGTGCCCCGCATCGCAACGGCGTCGAGCCACCGGCGGTGGTTAAGGCCTTCGAGGCGCTGCGCTTCGCCGGCTTGCCGGTCACCCCGATCGTTCTGCGCTCGCGGATGATCTACCAGACCGCCTTCGCCCAGGCCCGCTCGGTCCTGGAGATGGACAGCGGGGGCGCCGCCGCCGCCGAGGTCGCCGAACTGTTCAAGGAAGTCTGGCGCCGCCTGGGCGGCGAGCTGCGCCGGCCTCTGCGCACGGCCAACGACGACCTTCGCCGTCCGGCCGGCCGGGCCAGCATGGGCTATCTCGGGACCTGACCCACCCGGCCGCTCTCGACCGCACTAGCCATTGAAGATAAGCCTTCGCCTCAGCGGGGGCCTGGCGGAACCGGTAGACGCAAGCGACTTAAAATCGCTCGGAGCAATCCATCCGGGTTCGAGTCCCGGGGCCCCTACCAGGCGGCGGCCACCGGCCGATCATGCCGACCACAGCGAGAATGTGTCGATTGACCACGGAGCGTCGGTCTCTGCCGCGTTGGAATGCACGCTTGTCGCGCGGCGGGTGACTTCAGAGTTGCGACGCCAATGCTTGCCCGGGAGGCAACCATGGCGACCGCAGAATTCACACCCGTTCGGGCGTCCAGGAGGGCGAGGCATGGCCGCTAGGCCGCCGTCGCTGCGCTCCGTCGTCGCGTTCGAAGCTGCGGCGCGCCACGAGAGTTTCGTAAAGGCCGCCGAAGAGCTCAACCTCACCCAGAGCGCCGTCAGCCACGCCGTGCGCGGCCTGGAGGCGCGTGTGGGCCACGCTCTATTCGACCGTCCCGGCCGCGCGGTCGTGCTGACCGTCCACGGCGCTCGCCTGGCCAATCGGGTGCGTGTCGCGCTCTCGCTGTTGTCCGACGCGCTGGAGCAGCCGACGGATCCCCAGCCGGCGCGCCTGGTGGTCGGCGCTTCGCCTCAGGTCGCGCAGCGTGTGCTCAGCCATCGGCTCGGTCGCTTCAGGACCTTGCATCCGTCCGTCCAGATCGAACTGCGCTGCGACGCCTCGGCCTTTTCGCCGTGCGAGGTGGACGTCATGATCCAGGGCGAGCCCGGCGCTTCGCCGGGGTTCGCCAGCCGCCCGCTCGTCCAGCAGCAGTTGTTCGCGGTCGCCGGGCCGGCGTTTCGTGGCGCAGCGGAGGCCCACGCCCTGCCGACCGGGACCCTGATCGAATCGCCGGAATGGCCCTGGTCGCTCTGGTTTGGGCGCCTGGGTCGGCGCGGCCCCGCCGGCTCGCCCGCCATCACGGTCGACGATGAAGGCGCGGCCATCGAGATGGCGAGGGCCGGCGTCGGGGTTTGCCTGGCGCGCAGCGCGCTGGTGCAGGACGACCTACGCGCGGGGTCGTTGGTCCGCGTGGGGTCGGCGGAAACGCCTGTGGGCGCCCTGCATCTTGTCTGGAGCGTCAGATCCGCCAAAGGCGTGCTGGCGGAGACGTTCATGTCATGGCTGTCGGAAGACCTCACCGCCGCAGGGGCGCTAGCCCCGGCGCCGCTGCTTCGGGACGCGGGCCTGTCATCATCGCTGGTTTCCGAGATGCTCCTGGCCGCCGCATCCGCCGGCTGAGCCACGCGTACGGGCCCGGCGAAAGGCCCATGGCAGGCGCCGCACTGGCTGGCCACGCGCATTTTCATCACGCCGCCACGCCGGCGCATGGCGGATATTCGAAGCCCGGGTCTCAGAACTCTGGGCGCTTCCCGAAGGGAGCGCGGAACTGAAAGGCCCGGCGTGGGCGGACCACATCTGAAGTCTCGTACGAGCGCCTCCCGGCAGCGCGGGCCCGCGGCCTGCGATGCGAAAGCGCCGACGCCTCCTCAAGGCGTTCGTCCGTGATCATCCGGGCCATCGTCATCGATGACGAAGAACTGGCGCGGCAGCGCCTGCACAACCTTCTGCGGCGGATGCCCGGCATCGAGGTGGTTGGTCTGGCCGGGGACGGGGTAGAGGGCCTGGCCCTTATCGAACGCGAGCGCCCGGACCTGGTGTTCCTGGATGTCGGCCAACCGGGCCTGAGCGGTCCGAACGTGCTCGCGACCCTTCCGGCGCCAAGGTCTTTCTCGACCATTGTCGTCAGCGCGCTCGCGCAGCACGCCGCCGCCGCCTTCGACCTGGCGGCCGCGGATTACCTGCTGAAGCCCATCGAGTCCGAGCGGCTCGGCATCGCGCTGGAGCGTGTGCGGGAACACATCGAGGCGCGCGACGCCCTGGCCCGGATCGAGGAGATGCGACAGGTGATCGCCGCCCTGCGCGCGAGTGCGGTCGCGCAGGCGGGCGAGACGCGTGAGCGGGTGATCTGGGTGGGTGCGCCGGGACTGCGCGTAGCGGCGCCGGTGGCCGGCATCGAATGGGTCCAGGCCGACGGCGACTATGTCCGGCTTCATTGCGGGGCCCGGACCTATCTGCTGCGCCAGAGCCTGACGGCGTTCCTGTCGCGCCTCGACCCGGACCGGTTCGTTCGCACCCATCGGTCGGCCGCCGTGGCGGTGGAAGGCCTGAAGCGGGTGCGGCGCGACGCGAAACAGCGGGTCATTGTCGAGTTGGCCAGCGGCGCTGAAATTGCCGTGTCGCGCCGCTATGTCGCCAGGATCATGGACCTCAGCCAGCCACGTCACGCCGGTTGGAGCCCGCAGATTCCCGGCGTCATGAAGGCGCCAAACGCCGGCGTTGCCGACACGCCCGGCTGGCGCCTCGCGGCGACGATCTAGATGCCGCCGCCGCGCCGGATGGTCCATGGCGAAGATCTTCGATGACGGACTGCAAGCTGTCTCCGCAAGGCCTGTCCGGACTGGTTCCCGACCCGACCCGGCGCCGCAGACCCGCGGCAGGCCTGCCGACGGTCGTTGGCGTTCAGTCCGGCACGGCTTCCATCATCGTCTGCGACGCCGATCCGCGCAGCCTGACGGATCCCGCGATCCAGATGTTGTGCAACCAGGGCTTCGAGCTGGAGCATGTCCTGACGCTGGACGCCGCCGAGGCTGCGTTCGCGCACCGGGAGCGTGACCTGCTCATCATGGACCTGGGTCCAGAAGGGCTCGCCGCCTGCCTGCGGTTCTCCAGAGCCGGGCGGCGGGTGATCATCTTCAGCGCCAAGGCCGATGCGCTGCTTCAGGTCTCCGCCCTGGAAGCCGGAGCGGACGACTATGTGGCCAAGAGCGCGCATCCACTCGAACTGGTGGCGCGCGTCCGCGCGGTGCTGCGCCGCGGCGTTCGGGAGCCACCGGCGCCAGCTCGCGATCCCATCGCTCCGGCCGCCTGCTGGCGTTTTGACGGCGCGAGCGGCATCGTGACCGGGCCAAGCGGGCGCGCCGTCCGGCTGACCGGCGGCTCGCGGGAGTTGCTGAGCCTGCTGATCGCGAATCCGGGCGCGGTGCTTCATCGCCCGCACCTGGCCAGGATCCTGTTGGGACCGAACGCGACCGGCGCGGCGCGGGCCATCGACGTGCGGGTCAGCCGGCTGAGGCGGTCCCTCGACAGCTGTGACGGCGCCGGGCGCCTGGTGCGCACCCTGCAGGGCGTCGGCTTCCTGCTGGACGCCGCCGTCGAGGATTTTGGCATGACCGTCACACTGCGCTCCGCGCCGCCGCGGCTGGCCGAGATGCGGCAAGGCCGCCGCTGGACCACTTAGCCAGGTCAGCTCGTGCTGTTCCGTTCGGGTGCTGTCAGTAAAGCGATACAGTCAATATTAACTATTGAATTGCGAATATTGACTAATGAATTTCATGAGCCGTAGCAATGTTGCAAAATCATCACACAAATCCGCCAATATTTGAAATATGAGGACTTTCGATTTCTGGGCCTCACTCCGAAGCGGGCCCTTCGCAATCTCACTGCCGACGACCGGTGGCTTATATAAACGCTTAAAAACAACAGGTTAATGAAAAATTCGAAATCCTAGCGACTCGTTTGAGAGAAGCTGGAAGGCCGATGCGCTGGCCGAATTCATGTATTCAATGAAGGTATTTCACTAATTCCTCCTCAGCCTCGTCGCTAGGTATCAGCGCCAGCGGTGGGGACCCTGGCGTGGCTGCGCCTCCCTCCACCCGACACCAGGGGCATGGATCCGCGACGCCCGTCCGGCGGTGCGGACCACAGGAGGATGACGAACTTGAACATCAATTCGACGCGGGGGCGCCTGCTGGCCTCCTCGATGATCTGTGGCGCGGCCCTCGGGCTCGGCGCAACCCAGGCCTCCGCGGCGGCAGCCGCGGCTGGCGGTGAAGTTTCCGAGATTGTCGTCACCGGCACCCGGATCCCGACGCCGAACCTGACCAGCGTCAGCCCGGTCATCGCCATCGGCGCCGCCGACATCAAGGCCCAGGGCATCACCCGGGTCGAAGACATCATCAATTCCCTGCCGCAGGCCTTCGCCGCCCAGGGATCGAGCATTTCGAACGGCGCCAACGGCACGGCGACGGTAGACCTCCGGGGCCTTGGCGCCTCGAGGACCCTGGTCCTGATTGACGGCCGACGGATGGGCGCCGGCAATCCGACCGCGACCGGAAGCCCCGTTGCCGACCTGAACTTCATACCCGCCTCGCTGGTCGAGCGGGTGGACGTGCTGTCCGGGGGCGCCTCGGCGGTCTACGGCGCCGATGCCGTGGCCGGTGTTGTCAACTTCATCATGAACCAGAACTACGAGGGCGTGCGCGTCGACGCGCAGTACTCCATCTATCAGCACGGAAACGACAGCGATGTGCAGCAGGCCGTCAGGGCCAAGGCGGCTCTCGCCGGCGCCAACGCCCCGCAGTTCGCCCTCCCTAAGAAGGACGTTCGCGACGGTGAAGGCTCGGAGATCACCCTGACGATGGGCGTCAACAGCGCCGACGGCCAAGGCAACATCACCGCCTACGCGAGCTACATCCAGAACAACCCGATCCTGCAGGGCAACCGCGACTACTCGACCTGTACGCTCAACTCAGGCGCCGATTTCCTGACCGCCGCGTCCTGCGGCGGTTCGGGCACTTCGAACCCTGCCCGCGTCGGCGGCTTCACCGTCCAGGGCAACACTTTCCGAGCGCGCAACGCCGCCACCGACGTCTTCAACTTCGGCCCCTCCAACTACTACCTGCGACCCGACGAGCGTTACCGGCTGGGCGCCTTCGGTCACTACAAGATCGCCGACTGGGCCGAGGCCTACACCCAGATCATGTTCATGGACGACCGCTCTGTCGCCCAGATCGCGCCTGGCGGCATCTTCGCCGGCACCTTCTCGATCAACTGCGACAACGCCTTCCTGACCGCCGCCCAGCAGACCCAGCTCTGCCCGGCGACGCCCGGGTCGGCCACCAACAACTTCACCGGTACGGTCGCCAGGCGAAATGTCGAAGGCGGCGGCCGCCAGTCGGACTACCGGCATTCGTCCTACCGCTATGTGATCGGCCTGAAGGGCCAGCTTGGCGAGAACTGGAACTACGACAGCTACATGGCCTACAGTGCGACCCAGTTCAGCGCGACCAACACGGCTTTCTTCCTCAAGTCGCGGGTCGACAACGCCCTGACCGCTCGGCGCAACGCGGCCGGTCAGATCGTCTGCGGCGTCAACGCCGTGACGGTCGTCGACGCCGCCTGCGTGCCCTACAACATCTTCCAGGAAGGCCAGGTCACCCAGGCGGCCCTGAACTACCTGCAGGTGCCGGCTTCGACCTTCGGCAACACCGCCGAGCGGGTCGTCAACATGTCGGTGGGCGGCGACCTTACACCTTACGGCATCAAATCACCCTGGGCCAACGACGGCGTCGGTGTGGCCTTCGGCGCAGAATACCGACGCGAGCACGTCGACTTCGGCGGCGACTTCGTCTCGTCCACGCCGGGCGCCCTGGTGGGCGGAGGCGTCGCTTCGACCCCGATCGGCGCCAGCTTCGACGTGTACGAACTCTATGGTGAAACCCGCGTACCGATTGCGGCTGATCAGCCGTTCATCAAGTCGTTGCAAGTCGAGCTGGGCTACCGATATTCGGACTATTCGTATGGCGTGAACACCAACACCTACAAGCTGGCCGGCGACTGGGCGCCCACCAGCGATGTCCGCTTCCGCGGGAGCTTCCAGCGCGCCGTGCGGGCGCCGAACCTTGTGGAGCTGTTCGGTCCGCAGGTCCACGCGCTGAACGGCAACACCGACCCATGCGCCGGCCTGACCGCCAGCGATCCGCTTGTGGCGCGATGCGCGGCCGTCCACGGCTATACGACGGCGCAGGTGCTCTCGATCGAGAAGAATCCGGCCAACCAGTACTATGGCCTTGTCGGCGGCAACCCGAACCTGAAGCCGGAATCGTCCGACACCTTCTCGGTCGGCGCGGTCGTCACGCCGAGTTTCCTGCCGGGCGCAAACATCTCCGTCGACTACTTCAATATCAAGGTGGACGGCTACATCGGCGGCATCGGGGCCGATGTAATACTCAACAAATGCTACCGTCTGAACGACAACTCCTATTGCGGCCTGATCGTGCGCGATACGACCACACGGTCCCTGTTCCTGAACGCGTCGGGTCCCACAGGCCATACGGTCAACCTGACCCAGAATACCGGGTCGCTGAAGACCTCAGGTTTCGATGTCAACGCCAGCTACCGGACGGGACTGGATACCTTTGGTTTGCCGGAAATGGGCAGCATCTCGGCCAGCTTCGTCGGCACCTACCTCGACAAGTTGGCGAGCGCGGTCCTTAAGGGCGACCCCTTCGTCAACTGCGCGGGCCTCTATGGAGCACAGTGCGCGGGCCGGCCGGGCTCGGCGGTTCCCAACCCGAAGTGGCGTTCCAAGGCCCGCCTGACATGGAACACGCCGTTCCAGTATGGCTGGTTTGGCAGCCTCGGCCTATCGGCTCAGTGGCGGCACTTCTCGAAGGTGGACCTGGACACCACCTCCGATGATCCGGTTCTACACAACGCCGGGGCGCAACCGGCGACGGACGCTCGCATCAAGTCGCAGGACTTCTTCGACGTGCTCGCGAGCTGGAAGATCAAGGACGGCTACAGCATGCGCGCCGGCATCAACAACGTGCTCGACCGGGATCCGCCGCTGGTCGGCGGGAGCAACTGCCCCGGCGTGGTCTGCTCGGGCAACACCTTCCCTCAGGTCTACGACGCCCTGGGTCGCTACATGTTCGTGGGCGTGACCGCCGAGTTCTAGGTCACGGCCACTCCGGTCAACAAGGAAGGGGCGGCGGAGTGATCCGCCGCCCTTTCTGCGTTCCGGTCCGGGCTCTAGTGCGTGTAGGCCGGGGGCAGGTCCCGGCCAAGGTCCCGGTAGCGGTCGCGTAGCTCGATCTGGCGGGAGGTCATCGGCTGTTGCTGGCCGTGGATGAAGACCGCCGTGGCCTGGCTAAGCGGCTCGAAGGGGTCGCCGGTCCAGACGACGACGTCGGCGTCCTTGCCGGGCTCAAGGCTGCCGGTGCGGTCGCCGATGCCGAAGATTTTCGCCGGGTTGATGGTCACCGCCGCCAGGGCCGCGGCGTAGGGCATGCCGTGCGCCACCGCGTTGCCGGCGTTGTAGCGGGTTTCCCGCGCGCGGTGCGCGCCGCCGTCCGCCTCGATGGCGACGGTGACCCCGGCGGCCTGCAGGCGGGCCGCGTTGTCCATGGTGGCCGCCAGCATCTCGTAGCTGTCTGGCCGGTCGGTGAGGGGGTTCAG
>JBBREC010000039.1:0-24079 GCA_038203295.1 Caulobacterales bacterium | reverse complement strand
GAGCGTCGTCCCTTGAACCGAGCCGTCGGCCATGGCCTGCACCTTTTCCCGGCTAGGCCGTCTGGGCCGTGCGCTCTTCGGCGTTCGGGAAGAACACCTCTGCGGCGTGCTTGGCGACGTCCTGGGCCGTATAGGGCTTTGCAGGATTGAACCCGCCGGTCTGCAGCATCTTGATCTCGCGCACGCCGCGGCTGGAGACACCGAGGATCTTGCCCGAATGCTCGGCGGCCAGGTCCGAGACCATGAAGAGCACGCCCGGCGCGATGTTGTCCGGAAGGCTCATCGGATCGGGCTCCTTGCCCAGGCGGCCCGGCAGATCGGACGTCATGCGGGTGAAGGCGCCGGGGGCGAGGCCCATGACCCGGATGTTGTACTTGCGCCCCTCGATCGACATCACCCGGACCATTCCGTAGATGCCGGCCTTCGCGGCTCCATAGTTGGTCTGGCCGAAATTGCCGTAGAGGCCGGAGGTGGACGAGGTCAGCACCATCGAGCCGCCGCCGTTGTCCTTCATCCATTTCCAGACCGGCAGGGCGCAGCAGTAGGTGCCCTTGAGGTGCACCTTTATGACCTTGTCCCAGTCTTCCTCGCTGGTGTTGGCGAAGGTCTTGTCGCGCAGGATCCCGGCGTTGCAGACCAGGATGTTGGCGGCGCCGAAATTGTCCAGCGCGGTCTTCAGGATGTTCTCGCCGCCCTGGACTGTGGAGACGTCGTCGCCGTTGGCGACCGCCTTGCCACCCGCCGCCACAATGGCGTCCACGACCGTCTGCGCGGCTGAAATCGAGCCGTCCCCGGCGCCGTCGCGCGGCCCGCCCAGGTCGTTGACCACCACCGAGGCGCCCTCGGCGGCGAACAGTTTTGCGTAGGCTTCGCCCAGCCCATTGCCCGCGCCCGTGATGATGGCGACCTTGCCGTCCAGCAATCCCATGACCGATCTCCCTAATGTTCTAATTTATCCGAGCATCTTCCGACCGGGGCGGGGCGGATGGCAAGCCCTCGTCAGGGCCTGGCGTGGCGGTAGCGCCATTCTTCTCGGACGGGGTTGCCGTTCCTGACACCCTCGATCCCGGCGCAGAGGTCGGCGCCGCAGCGGCGGTAGAAGACGCGCTGGGGGAAGTCGTGAGCCTTATTCTCGAACACCGCCTCGCCAGGCTTGCCGGGCAAGAGGACGAAGGGCGTGGGCGGCTGGCGGCCGACAAACGCAGTGTAGGTCACGCCCTCCGGCTCGACGGTGATCCTGGCGAATTCGATGATCGCGGGCTTGCCCGACCGCGTGGTCTGGGTGACGCCGGCCATGGCGCCGTCCAGCGGCGGCAGCCACATCTCGCGCACGACGGCGCCCGGTTTCTGTTGCACCCAGGTTCCGGCCAGCCAGTCCAGCTTCTGGACATCGGGCGCGACGGCCGCCACCGCCAATAGTTCCAGGATCATTTCAGCGACCCCTGTCCTCGCCTCGCCTTGAAGAAGGCCTTCAGCATGGCGGAACTTTCCTCGGCCAGTACCCCCGATGCGACCAGCGGTCGGGAGTGGCAGGTGGGCTGCTCGAAGAAGCGGGGACCGTTGACCACCGCGCCGCCTTTGGGGTCCTCGGCGCCGAACACCAGGCGGCCGATGCGGGCGTGGCTGATGGCGGCGGCGCACATGGCGCAGGGCTCAAGCGTCACGACGAGGGTAAGGCCGGTCAGCCGGTAGTTGCCGAGTCGTGCGGCCGCCGCGCGGATCGCCACGATCTCCGCGTGGGCCGTAGGGTCATGGCTGGCGATGGGATTGTTGGCCCCGACTGCGATCACCTCGCCTGACGCCGGATCGACCACCACGGCGCCCACGGGCGTCTCGCCGCGCTCGGCGGCGGCTTGCGCGGCTTGGAGCGCGATGCGCATGGTGACTTGGTCATGGTCCACGATCCCCAACGAGCCCGCGCCCGTCCGCCCGGTCAAGCCCGCACGCCGCACAGCAAGGGCGAAACCGCCGCCGCGGACACCGGCGGCGACCGGGTCGCCAAGGCGCTGGCCCGCGCTGGCGTCGCCTCGCGCCGCGAGGTCGAGCGCCTGATCGAGGCCGGGCGCGTGGCGCTGAATGGCCAGGTCCTGACGACGCCGGCGGTGAAGGTCGAAGCCGGCGATATTCTGACCGTCGACGGCAAGGTCGTGAACGAGGCCGAGCCGGCGCGGCTCTTTCGCTATCACAAGCCTCTCGACCTGGTGACCTCGCACAGCGATCCGCAGGGGCGCCCGACAGTGTTCGAGAACCTGCCGCCGGGCCTTCCGCGCCTGATCTCGGTCGGCCGGCTGGACATCAATTCCGAAGGCCTGCTGCTGCTGACCAACGATGGCGGCCTGGCGCGCGCGCTGGAGCTGCCGCAGACTGGCATCGTGCGCCGCTACCGCGCCCGGGCGCGGGGCCGGGTGACCCAGGAGAAGCTGGACACCCTGAAGAACGGCATCACCGTCGAAGGCGTCAGTTACGGCGCCATCGAGGCCAACCTGGACAAGGCCAAGGAGGGTCCGCAAGGGGCCAACCTCTGGATCACCGTCGTGCTGGCCGAGGGCAAGAACCGCGAGGTCCGCCGCGTGCTGGAGGCCCTGGGTCTGAAGGTGAACCGGCTGATTCGCCTCGCCTACGGCCCGTTCGCGCTGGCCACCCTGATGCCGGGTGAGATCGAGGAGGTGGGGCCACGCGTGATCCGCGAGCAACTCGCCGACCACATTGCGCCCGCCAACCTCCCCACCGGCGACCGAACGCTCTGGAAGAAGCCCGCCACCGTGGCTGCCGGTCCGCGCCGCGGCGCTGTCGAGATCGGTCTGGGCGGCGAGCGGCCACAAGCCAAGACGCGCTTCGACAAGCATGGCCGCCGCCTCGTGAAGGCCACGCCCGGCGAAGCGCCGGTGAAGAAGGAATACAAGGCGGGCTGGGCCAAGCCGAAGAAGAAGGCCGTCATCACGCCCAAGCCGGGCGGCAGCGGCGCTAAAGGTCCTGGATCGAAGCGGGCGGCCGGGCCAGCCGCAGGCCCTCGCGGGCCGACGCCGTCCGCATCACCGCCGCGAACGAGCGCCGCTCGTCCGCCAGGCCCGCGTCGATCGGGCGGTCCAAAGCCGCGCGGGTAAGCCGCTTGGCGAACGCGATCCCATCTGCGCTGCGCGTATCCCATTCCGCCGCCATCTCCAGAGCCCGCGCCAGGGGGTCGGCGGCGATCTCATGCACCGCCCCGATCCTCAGCGCCTCATCGGCGTCGAAGGTCAGGCCGCGCAGGATGATCTCCAGCGCCTTGGCCTCGCCGACCACGCGCGGCAGGCGCTGCGTGCCCCCGCCGCCCGGGAAGATGCCGATGCGGGTCTCCGGCAGGCCTATGGTGACCTCGGTGGGGCTGGCAATACGGATGTCGCAGGCCAGACTGAGTTCGAAGCCGCCACCCATGCAGAGCCCGTTGATCGCGGCCACCACCGGCTTCGGCGCCTCGGCCAGCAGGTCGACCAGCGCCAGGAAGCCGCTCTTGGGCCTTCCGTCTCCGGAGGATGTCGGGGGCGGCGGCGCGGCCTCCGTGGCGTCGCTGGCCATCGACAACTCGCCGACGTCGTAGTGGCGGATGAAGATTCCCGGCAGGCCGCCGGTTATTATGATCGAGCGGACGGCAGGGTCCCCGGCGAGGGGGCGCACCTTGTCCAGCATTTCCTGCGCGCCGGCGGCGGTCATGGTCCCGAGCGGCGGGTTGGCGTAGGTCACCACCGCCGCGCCGCCGTGACGCTCGATGCTCACCAGACCCATGACTCAGCCCTCCCTTGATTGTTATGGCGAAAGCCTGGATCGGAAGGTCGCGCGGGACAAGCGCGTTGGTTGGAGCGCGCGGACGTTGCGGATCGTGTCGGGAGAGTTTCGGGGCAAGACCTTGGTCACGCCGCAGGGGCAGGCGACCCGGCCGACGTCGGACCGGGCGCGGGAGTCGATCTTCAACATCCTGGAGCATGCCCCCTGGTCGCAGGGCATACGCGACCGGCGGATCGTGGATCTGTTTGCCGGCTCCGGCGCTTTGGGGTTCGAGGCTCTGTCGCGGGGCGCGGCCTTCGCGCTCTTCATCGAGACGGACGAGGCCGCGCGCGGCGCCATCCGCGACAATGTCGATGCGCTCGGCCTTTTCGGTCGCACGCGGGTCCACCGGCGCGACGCGACTGACCTTGGCCAGAGGCCCGGCGGCGACGGCCCGCCGTTCGAGCTGGCCTTCCTTGATCCGCCTTACGCCAAGGGTTTGGGCGAAATCGCCCTAGCCAGGCTCGCCTCGGGTGGCTGGCTGGCGCCGGGCGCGACCGTGGTCTACGAGCGCGGGGTCGGGGAGCCAGCCTTCACCGTGGAGGGATTCGAGCCGCTGGACCAGCGCGACTACGGTGCGGCCCGGGTCTGCTTCCTGAGGTTCATGGAGCCCGGCGGTTAACCACGTAACAGAGACTTCGCAAAAGCTTCATCACCTGGGCCGTTGCGCCTAACCGGTCGTTAGGGGGCTCCTCCGCAAAGGTCCGACCGGTTCACTCGGAGACCCCGATGACGCTGCTTCTGGATATCGCGCCCTTTTCCGCTCCGGCCACCCCGGCGACAACGGGGACCGAAATCTACCGGCGGTTCGAGGATGATCCCGACCTGCTCGCAATTGCGGTCGTGGACGAGGAATGCCGGCCGGTGGCGCTGGTGGAACGCAACGCCTTCCTCGTCCGCATGGCGGCGCAGTACGGCTATGCGCTGTGGTCGCATCGCCCGATTTCGCATTGGATGAAGACCGATCCGCTCATCGCCGACGGGGCTATGACCGTCGCGGAATTCTGCGGCCGCGTCCTTGAGGAGCGCCCGTCCGAACTCCTGCAGGGGTTCATCGTCACGTGCGGCGGCCGGTATGCGGGCGTGGGTACGGCCCTTTCGCTCCTGCAGGCCACGGCCAACGCCACGGCCACCTACGCCCAGGACATGCGCGGGCTCGCCCAGGATGCGCAGGACGCGCTGGCCGCCAAGGGCCGGTTCCTCGCGGTGATGAGCCACGAGATCCGCACGCCGCTCAACGGCGTGTTGGCGGTGGCGGAGATCATCAAGCGCAAGTGCAGGCAGGAGGACCTCGGGCCGCTGGTGGACACCATTCTCCACTCGGGCGGCGTGCTGCTTCGCCTGCTGAACGACGCCCTGGACCTGTCGCGCGCCGAGGCGGCGGAGCTCGGACTGAACGAGGAACCGGTCTTCGCCCCCTCGATCGTCAAGGAAGTGCTTGGACTTTGGGCGGCGCAGGCCGAGCTCAAGGGCGTCACCCTGAACGCCAGCTACGACGGCCCGCCCGATCTGTGGGTGCTGGCCGACCAGGTTCGGGTCCAGCAGGTAATCAACAACCTGATCAGCAACGCGATGAAATTCACGGCCGCCGGTGGCGTCGAGGTTCGCCTCAGCGCCCAGGAGGATGGACGGGTGGTTCGTCTGCACGGCGAGGTCGCCGACACCGGAACCGGCGTACCAGAAGATCGCCTTCAGTCGATCTTCACGCCCTTCCAGCAGACCGAGGATGGCGTGCGCCTCGGCGGCGCTGGGCTCGGCCTGGCTGTCTGTCGTCAGATCGTTGAGCGCATGGACGGCGCCATCACCGCCCACGCCAACCCCGGCGGCGGCGCGCTCTTCGTCTTCGATATCCCGCTCTATCGCCTGCCCGAACCGCAGGCCGCCACGCCCGCGTCCTGTCCGGTGGACGCCGCCGGCGGAGCGCTGCATGTGCTTGTCGTGGACGACAACGCCACGAACCGCCTGGTCGCCCAGACACTTTGCGAGATGTTCGGTTGCACGAGCGAGGCCGTCGAGGACGGCGCCGCGGCGGTCGACGCCGCGAGCAGCGGCCGCTTCGGCCTGGTGCTGATGGACGTCAAGATGCCCGGCATGGATGGCGTTGAAGCCACCCGGCGGATCCGATCCGGGCGCACCGTCGGGTCGCAGGTGCCGATCCTGGCTGTCACCGCCAACGCCGACCCCACCGACGCCGCCTACTACCGCCTCTGCGGCATGAACGGCGTGGTCGAGAAGCCGGTGAAGCCGGAACGCCTGCTGGAAGCCATGAGCGCGGTGCTGCAGACTCCGGTCGATGCAGGTGCGGAGAGCCGCGCGGCCTAGCGTCGTCCGAACAGCCGCTCGATGTCCGCAAGTTTGAGTTCGACGTAGGTCGGGCGGCCGTGGTTGCACTGTCCAGAATGGGGCGTGGCCTCCATCTGGCGCAGCAGGGCATTCATCTCGGGCGCGGAGAGCCGGCGGCCGGCGCGCACCGAGCCGTGGCAGGCCATGGTTGAGCAGACGTCTTCCAGACGTTCCTTCAGCGCCAGGGCCTGGCCGTTCTCGGCCAGGTCGTCGGCGATGTCACGGACGAGGCCTTGCACATCGGTCTCGCCCAGCAGGGCCGGAGTTTCGCGCACCAGCACCGCGCCGGGGCCGAAGGGCTCGAGCATCAGTCCGAGCGCCGCAAGTTCGCCCGCCCTGGCGACTACGCGGTCGGCCTCGGCGGGATCGAGCTCGACGACCTCGGGCAGCAGCAGGGCCTGACGGGTGACGCCGCCCTCCTGGGTCATCTCGCCCTTCATGCGCTCATAGACGAGCCGCTCGTGGGCGGCGTGCTGGTCGACGATCACCACGCCGTCGCGGGTCTGGGCGACGATGTAGGTCTCGTGGACCTGGGCGCGGGCGGCCCCCAGCGGATAGTCGACGGGATCGAACGCTGCGGCCGCGCCCGGCTCGGCGACGTCTGGCTGCCAGTCCGGCTCGGCGCGCGCGGAAACCTCGGTGAGGCCGGGGATCGACTGGATGGCCGCCGCCATCACCCCCCCTGTCGGCCCTTGCGGCTGCCAACCGCCCTGGCGCCAGGCGGAGTAGCCGGCAGCGGACGGCGACGGCTGATAGCCGGGCCGGAAGCCGCCGAGGGCTGCGGCGGAGACGGTTGTGGAGGCGCGGTGGCCGGCGGCGGCCAACGCATGGCGCAGGCCGCCGATGATCAGGCCGCGCACGAGGCCCGGGTCGCGGAACCGAACCTCGGCCTTCGCCGGATGGACGTTGACGTCGACGTAGGCGGTGTCGACCTCGACATAGAGGGCGGCCAGCGGATGGCGGTCGCGGGCCAGGAAATCGGCGTAGGCGGCGCGTAGCGCGCCCTGCAGCAGCCGGTCGCGCACCGGGCGGCCGTTGACGAACAGGTACTGGTGGGCGGCGTTGCCGCGGTTGTAGGTCGGCAGGCCCGCGAACCCCGAGAGGCGCACGCCCTCGCGCTCGTGGTCCAGCGCCAGCGCATTGTCGGAGAACTCGCGGCCCATGATCGCCGAGAGCCGCGCGAGGCGTCCGTCCGGCCCGGCGGTCTCTGCGGGCAGGCGAAGTGTCCGGCGGCCGTCGAGATCCAGCGAAAACGCCGTCGCCTCATGCGCCATGGCCTGCCGCTTCAACTCCTCGGCGATGGCCATGGCTTCGGCGCGCTCGGATTTCATGAACTTCAGGCGGGCGGGCGTTGCGTAGAAGAGGTCGCGGGTCTCGACGCGCGCGCCGTGCGGCCCCGGGAAGCGGGCTGGCGCGACGGCGCCCACGGCGCCGCCTTCGACGAGGATGGCGTTGGCGTCGGACTGGCCTTTCGCCCGGCTGGTGATCGAAAGCCGCGCCACCGAGCCGATGGAGGGCAGGGCCTCGCCGCGGAAGCCAAGGGTGGAGATGTGCAGGAGGTCGTAGTCGCCGGCGTCGTCAGGCGAGAGCTTGGAGGTGGCGTGGCGCTCGACAGCCAGCGGCAGTTCGTCGGCGGCAAGGCCCTGGCCATCGTCTGCCACCAGGATGCGGGTCAGGCCGCCGCCGTCGGCCTGCACCTCGACGCGCAGGGCGCCGGCGTCCAGCGCGTTTTCCACCAGTTCCTTGACCGCGCTCGCAGGCCGTTCCACCACCTCGCCGGCGGCGATGCGGTTGACGGTTTCAGGCGGCAGGCGACGGATCGGCATGGCGAGGCTTTCGACGGTTCCCCAATATAGGACGATTCCGGAGCGGCGGCGGATGAGCGTGCGAAATCGTCTCGGTGGACTGGCGCTGGCCCTGATGCTGGCCGCGCCCGCCCATGCGCAGGTTCTGCTGAACCCGGGCCAGCCGGGCGCCGATCCCGATGGCGTGCTGGTCGAGGAACTGGTGGTGACCGCCCGGCTGCGGGGGCCGGCGTGGTGGACGGTCTCGGACGGCGACACCACCGTCTATGTGCTGGGCTCGCCCTCGATCGCGCCCAAGCGCATGGCCTGGGACCGCAGCGTCTTCGAGCGGCGGCTGAGAGGCGCCAGCGTGGTGATCGTGCCCTACCAGAACCTCGAGGTACGCGTGGCCGGCATGGTCGGCGCGGCGTTTAACTACATGCGCCTGCGCTCCGGCCGGGCGTTCGAGGAGACGCTGGATCCGGCGACCCGCGTCCGTTTCGTCGCCGCCCGCGAAAAGCTGGGCCAGCCGGCGAAACACTACGCCACCAAGAACCCGCTGGCCGCCGGCCTGATTCTGGCCACCGATTACCGGGAGAAGACCAGCCTCACCAATTCCGACCCCACCAAGCTGATCAAGTATCTGGCGCAGCTGGCGCACGTGCCGGTGGTGCAGAAGAACTACGACATCGGGCCGCTGATGGGGGCGGTCCTGCGGACGTCGCCAGCGGCGGGCGGCGGCTGTTTCGACGAGGTGCTGCAGCAGGTCGAGGCCGGCCCCGGCGTGACGCTGGCCGCGACCCGGGCCTGGGCGGACGGCGACGTGCGCGGCGCGCTGGGCAACGAGCGGACCTACGAGCGCTGCATCGCGCTCGTCCCCGGGGCCCAGACCTTCGACACGAAGACCAAGACCGACCTGGTGGCGGCCATCGAAAGAGCGCTGAAGACGCCGGGCCACGCCATCGCGGTGGTGCCGCTCAGACCCCTGCTCAGCCAGGGCGGCGTGCTCGACCGGTTGCGCGCCGAGGGCTTCAAGGTGACCACGCCCGGCGAGGACGAATAGGCGCCCAGAGCGCTTTCCGCCGAATTGGCCGCCGGTTCGGCGTCAGAAAGCGCGACAAGGCAGAGATCTAGGGCGCCGCTCCGATTCAATCGGAGCGAATTGCGCTCTAGTCCGGCCCCATGACGGCCAGGATGAAGTTGTCATAGCTGTCGAGGACCTTGGGATCCTCTTTCACGATGCCCAGAACCTGATGCGGGATCAGCTTGAGATGGTCCTGCATGGCCTGCGGCGCCATGCCCTTCGAGGCGCCGAAGTCGCGGAAGATGGCGAAGGACTTCTGCTCGTAGGCCGGGAAATCGACCTTGTCGGCGCCCTTGGCGAAGGCGGCGACCGTGGTGTCGTAGAAGGCGTGGATGTGAGGATCGGCCGCCCAGACCTTGGCGTCATTGCCCTGCATGTTGACCGTGGCGCTGGTCGCCGGCGCGGCGGCCGGCGGATGGGCGAGGGCCGCGGTGGCCAGGCCCAGAGCGACCATGAGGGCGAGGGCGGATGTCTTCTGCGGGCTCAAGGCGCGCTCCTTTTCCATTTCGGCAAGCCCTTCCCGTCTCCAGAAGAGCGGTTGTGGCCGCCCTTCCAGGCTGATATCGAATGACAAGAATGACTTACATGATGTAAAAGATATTAGACATCATGTCGAGTCCCGATCCACCGAGGGCTGCACCATGTCATTCCGCGAGAAGTCCGCCTGGATCACCCTGGTGACGGTGCTTGTCTGTTTCGGAATCTATTTCGGATCGATCGCCGCGGGGCTGGTCAGCCCACGCGGGTTCGACACCCTGCATCTGCTGCTGGCCTGCGTGGTGGGGCTGGTGCTGCTGCAGGCCGTGCTCACCGTCGTCGCGGCCGTCACCACCCCCAAGGACTGCCGCGCGCCGCGGGACGAACGGGAGACGCTGATTCAGCTCCGTTCACAGAGCCTGGGCTATTCGGTCCTGGTGATGCTGGTGCTGGCGCTCTTCATCCCCGGGCACCTGGGGCACACCGTCATCGACATGATGAACTTCGCCCTGCTCGATGTGGTGCTGGCCGTGCTGACCGTGGCCGTGGCGCAGATCGTCATGTTCCGGCGCGGGGCCTGAGGTGGACGCCAGGCGCCTGCCCATCGCCAACCAGATCCGCCGCCTGCGCTTCGAGCACGGCGAGATGACCCAGTCGGAACTGGCTGAAAAGATCGGGATGACGCGGCAGACCATCGCCGCCATCGAGGCTGGCAAGTACTCGCCGTCGCTCGACGCGGCCTTCCGCATCGCCCATGTATTCGGCGTGGGTCTCGATGCGGTCTTCCAGTGGGAGGCGGAGGCCTAAAGCCCTGGCAGCTTGATCTTGCGGGACTGTTCGCGCTGGATCACGACCGGCTTGCCGCCGGTGAGCTTGGCGATGCGCTCTTCCTCGGCGGCCGCGTCGATCGGCGTCGCGGAATTGTCGGCGAGCGCGGCGGGCGCTTCGGCGCTGGGCGTCTTGTCGGCGCGCCAGAACATCACCTTGTCGGCGAAGCTCTTTTCCTTGTGCGCCACGTCGCCGAACTCGTCGTCGACCACGTAGCGGATCAGCGGGTCGGCCTTGTCGGCGCCGGCCTTGGCGACCAGCAGTTTCTCGCCGTCGGTGCGGGCCTCGGCGTCGCGCTGGCCCAGCAGCGCGTTGCGCGCGGCGCTCTCCGGCTGCAGCTCCTGCGGGCGCGGCTTGCCGGGCGCGGGTGGGCGCAGGGCGTAGTCGGGCGGCACCACCAAAGGGGCCTTGGTCACCACGCGGAATTCGTCGGGCGTCACCTTGCTCATGCCGAGCGCCTTGCGCGTTGACACACAGCCCGTAAGTCCGACGGCCGCGACCAGGGCCGTGGCCACGATCACTCGGTTGATGCTCATGAAACAAAAGCTCCTAGGGCCGCCCCCGGCCAGAACGGTGAGTGGATAGCGCAATCGGCGCGGTGCGCCAACGGCGCGTTAGGCCGCATCCCCCGCGGTTCGGGAGACCTTCTCCTGACGATCCTGCAACAGCATGTCGAGAAGGAGGCAGATGATGCCGATGTTGATCGCCGCATCGGCCAGGTTGAACACCCAGGGAAAGTGCAGGGCGCTGATGTCGATGAAGTCGGTGACGGCGCCGAAGCGCACGCGGTCGATGGCGTTGCCCAGGGCGCCGCCGATCAGCAGGCCCATGGCCGCGGCGAACAGCGGCCGCTCGGAGGTCCGCACCCAACTCGCCAGCACGATGGCCACGATGCAGGAGAACGCCACGAATCCCCAGCGCACGAGGTCATGGTCGGCGCGCAGCAGGCCGAAGCTGACTCCGTGGTTCCAGACGCCGGTCAGGCGCAGCGGCCCGGCCAGCAGGATGGACTGGCCCTCCTGCAGCTTGAGGACGCCGAGGATCCAGTATTTCGAGGCCTGGTCGGCGGCGATGACGGCGATGGCCAGGATCAGCGCCATCCCGCCAAGTCGGGTCATGCTCTTCATGCGCTGACCTTTCCGTGCGCGGCGTCCCAGGCGGCGACGGCGTCGGCGTCGCGCCGTGACAGATCGGGGTAGCGGGGGTCAGAGCCCACTTCCGGCAGGATGCGGCGCGAGCGGACGCATTTCTGGCCCTCGGCCCGCAGCGGCTCTACCGCCACGCCCTGGGTTTCCACTAGGCGGAAGGCGTCCGCCGGGCCCGCGCCGTCGATAAGGGTCGCCTGGCTGGTGCGGAACACCTCGGCCGGGTCGAGGCCATCGAAAGCGGCCAGGAGGGCCGGGTCGGCGATATGCACCTTCGGCGCGGCTTCCAGAGCGGCGCCGAGGCGCTTTTCGCGGCGCTCGACTTCCAGCGCCCCGGTGACCACCGATGTGACCGCCTGGACCCTGGCCCAGCGGGCGGCCTCGTCGTCGTTGCGCCAGGCGCCGGGCGTCTCGGGGATCACGCGCAGGCAGTTGGAGGCCGCGTCGGGATAGCGGGTCAGCCAGGCCTCTTCGGTGGTGAACGGCATCAGCGGCGAGAGCCAGGCGGTCAGGCGCTCGAACACCGCCGACATCACCGTGCGCGCGGCGCGGCGCCTCAGACTGTCGGGCTGGTCGCAATAGAGCGCGTCCTTGCTGATGTCGAAGAACAGCGCCGAGAGCTCGACCTGGCAGAACTCGGTCAATGGCCGGATCACGTCCTGGAACAGGTAGCCGCGATAGGCGCCGCGGACTTCCAGATCCAGCTCCCACAGCCGGTGCAGGATGAAGCGTTCCAGCGGCGGCATCTGGTCGAGCGTGACAGCCTCGGCCTCTTCAAAGCCCTCCAGCGCGCCCAGCAGGTAGCGCACCGTGTTGCGCAGCTTTCGATAGGCATCGGCGGTGGTCTGCAGCACGGTCTTGCCGATCCGGCTGTCGTCCGAATAGTCGATCATCGCGGCCCACAGCCGGATGATCTCGGCGCCACTCTCGCGGATCACGACTTCAGGGTCGACGGTGTTGCCCTTGGACTTCGACATCTTCTCGCCGGCCTCGTCCATGGTGAAGCCGTGGGTGAGGATCGCGTCATAGGGCGCGCGGCCGCGGGTGCCGGAGCTTTCCAGCAGCGAAGACTGGAACCAGCCGCGATGCTGGTCGGAGCCTTCAAGGTAGAGGTCGGCGGGCCAGTGGGTGTTGGCGCGGTTTTCCAGCGTGAAGGCATGGGTCGAGCCACTGTCGAACCACACGTCGAGGATGTCTTCGACCTTCTCGTAGCGGTCCGGATCGTGGTTCCCCAGGAAGTCGGAAACCGGCCGGTTGAACCAGGCGTCTGCGCCCTCGGCGTGGATGGCATCGACGATCCGCCGGTCGACCTCGGGGTCGTGCAGCGGCTGGTTCGTTTCCTTGTCCACGAACATGGCCAGCGGCGCGCCCCACGCCCTTTGCCGGCTGATCAGCCAGTCGGGCCGGCTTTCGACCATCGAGCGGATGCGGTTCTTGCCGCCCGCCGGATAGAAGGTGGTCGCCTCGATAGCCTCCAGGGCGGTCTCGCGCAGGGTGCGCCCCGCGTTCGCCGGGGTGTCGATGGGCTCGTCCATGCGGATGAACCACTGCGGGGTATTGCGGAAGATGACCGGCGCCTTGGACCGCCACGAGTGCGGGTAGGCATGCTCCAACCGTCCGCGGGCGAGAAGGCCACCGGCTTCGATCAGCTTGTCGATGACGGCGTTGTTGGCGGGGCCGAACTTGCCGGACTTCTTGCCCTCGGTCTCCAGCACCTTCAGGCCGCCGAACAGCGGCACATGGTCGTAGTAGGCGCCGTCGGCGTCGACGGTCTCGGGGATCTCGCGGTGGCCATGCGCCATCCACACCACATAGTCGTCGGCGCCATGGCCGGGGGCGGTGTGGACAAAGCCCGTGCCCGCATCGTCGGTGACGTGGTCGCCGGCCAGCATCGGCACCTGGAAGCCGTAATGTCCGTCCAGCGCATGCAGCGGATGGGCCAGCACCATGCCCTGGCAGTCGACGGCCTCGACCTTGCGGTACTTGGCGACCTTGGCGGCGGCCATGACGTCGGCGGCGAGCTTGTCGGCCACGATCAGCCGGTCGCCCGGCTTCGCCCAGGGCTCGAAGGCGAGGTCGGTCTCCATCGCTTCGACCTGATAGACCGAATAGGCGATGGCCTCGTTGTAGCTGACCGCGCGGTTGGCCGGGATGGTCCAGGGGGTGGTGGTCCAGATGACCACGCTGGCGTTCTTCGTGGCGTCGGAACCCTCGACCACAGGGAACTTCACCCAGATCGTTGGCGAGACATGGTCGTGGTACTCGACCTCGGCGTCGGCCAGGGCCGTGCGCTCGACCGGGCTCCACATGACGGGCTTTGAGCCGCGGTAGAGCTGGCCCGAGGCCACGAACTTGTGGAACTCGCCCACGATCGCGGCCTCGCTGGAATAATCCATCGTGGCGTAGCGGTGCTCCCAGTCGCCGATGACGCCCAGGCGCTTGAAGCCGGCCATCTGCACGCCGATCCACTTCTCGGCATATTCCCGGCAGCGCTCGCGGAACTCGGCCTTGGAGACCTCGTCCTTGCGCCGGCCCTGGCCACGAAGTTCCTCCTCGATCTTCCACTCGATCGGCAGGCCGTGGCAGTCCCAGCCCGGCACATAGTCAACGTCGTAGCCCAGCAGGAACCGCGAGCGGACCACGAAGTCCTTCAGGGTTTTCTGCAGCGCGTGGCCAATGTGGATCGCCCCGTTGGCATACGGCGGGCCGTCGTGCAGCACGAAGAGCGGCGCGCCGGCGTCCTGCCGCGCCTTGCGCATGGCGTTGTAGAGGTCGAGCTCGGCCCAGCGGGCCAGGATCTGCGGCTCCTTCTGTGGCAGGCCGGCGCGCATGGGGAATGGCGTGTCGGGAAGGAAGACGGTTTCGCGGTAGTCGCGCGAGGCAGTTGCGGCGTCGTCGGCCATGGAACTTTCCAGCTTTGCTCGGAGGGCTTTGCGGTGCGGGGGTGGCCCGGCGCGCGCGCAGACGGCATCGTCCGGCGGGTCACGCCGGGCGGATAATTCGCGAAGCTTTCCGAACCGAATTCATCGGCGTGGCTCTAACAGAGGTAGGCGGCGAACCCAAGCGCGGGCTGGCTCAGTCGAAATCTGGCGACAGCAGGTCGCGTGCAGCCTGGGCGTCGCGCAGCACCTGGGCGGTCATGACCTCCAGGCTCTCGAACTTCTCTTCCGGGCGCAGGAAGGCCACCAGGTCGGTCTCGATGACCTGGTCGTAGATGTCCTCGTCGAAATCGTTCAGCCAGACTTCCAGAAGGGCGGCAGTGACGCCCTCGACGGTGGGGTTCACACCGATGTTGGCCACGCCCGGGATCTCGCGGCCGTCCGGCAGGCGGGTGCGGGTGGCGTAGACCCCGAAGCGTGGCGTCACATAGTCGGTGAGCGCGACATTGGCGGTGGGGAAGCCCAGCTTGCGGCCCAGCTGGCGGCCGCGCTGCACCGCGCCCTCGATGGCGAACGGGCGGCCCAGGATGTCGGCGGCGTCCTGCGGGCGACCGTCGCGCAACGCGTCACGAACGCCGGACGAGGAGTATTTGTCGCCGTCGGCGCCGGACACCGGCTCGGCCACCGAAACCCCGAAGCCCAGCTCCTGGCCATAGGCGCGCATGGCCTCCGGGCTGCCGGTGCGGTCCTTGCCGAAAGAGTTGTCGAAGCCCACCGCGACGTGGCTGGCGCCGAAGCCCTCATGCAACACGCGGGTCGCGAACTCGCGGTCGGTCATGTTGGCGAGCTCGGGGTCGAGCGGCAGGACGTAGAGGATGTCGACGCCCATGGCCTCCAGGGCGCGCGCCTGCTGGTCGGGCTTCATCAACCGGAAGGCCGGCTCGTCCGGGCGGAAGTAGACGCGAGGGTGCGGGTCGAACGTGATGACGCCCAGCGGCGCGCCGGTCACGCCGGCGGCTTTGGCGGCGAGCGCGATCACGCGCTGGTGGCCGCGGTGGACGCCGTCGAAGCTGCCCATGGCAAGCGACGCGCCCCGGTCACCCCGCTGCAGGTCCCTCCAGCCCCTGATGACGCGAAGGCGCCTCATGCGCCGCGCTTCGGGACCATGATCAGCGCCTCGCCCTCCACGACCGTCTTGCCGTTCACCTGGCAGACCGTCTCCAGCGTGGCGTGGCCCTTGGCCTCGTCCAGCGCCTTGACGGTGACGATGGCGGTCACCGGGTCGCCGATCTTCACCGGCCGTCGGAAACGCATGGTCTGCGAGAGATAGATCGCGCCTGGGCCCGGCAGCTTGTTGCCGATCACCGCCGAAATATAGGCCGCGGCCAGCATGCCGTGGGCGATCCGGCCGCCGAAGGCGGTGGTCTTTGCATAGGCCTCATCGAGGTGCACCGGGTTCACGTCGCCCGAAACCTCGGCGAAGGCCTCGATGTCGCCGGCCCCGACCACGCGGGTGGTCTCGGCGCTCTGGCCAACGCTCAATTCGTCGAAGTAGAGTCCGTGCAACAGCCCATCCCCTGATCTCGTCAGTTCACTTAGCGATGAAACGCAGGAGTCACCAGACCAGGTCGGCCATGGCCCAGGTCGCGGTCAGGCCGTCCTGGTGCAGCAGATCGGCGACGGCTGTGGCGTCCAGGCCGTCCGGGCCGATGGTCTCGCCGCCGTGGATGCCGCTGGCGATGAACAGGACGTCGAGATTTCGCGCATTGGCGCCGCGGACGTCGGTGGGCAGGCCGTCGCCGATGCAGAGCACCCGGGACCGTTCGAGCGGCCGGCCGAGCGTCTCGGCGGCGAGCTTCAGGCAGATCTCGTAGATCGCCGCATAGGGCTTGCCGGCCATGGTCACCTTGCCGCCAAGGCTCTCGTAGAGCTGGGCCAGCGCGCCGCCGCAGTAGATGAGCGTCTCGCCGCGCTGGACCACGATGTCCGGATTCGCGCAAATCATGTCGAGCCCGCGCGCGAGGCAGGCCAGGAAGCGGTCGCGGTAGTCGGCGGGGGTGTCGTTCTCGTCGTCGTAGGGACCGGTGACGGAGATGAAGTCAGCGTCGTCAGGGCCGGCGTCGCCGAGGTCGAGGCCGGCGTAGAGTGGGGCGTCGCGGGCGTCGCCGATTTTCCAGGCGGTGTCGGCCCCGCGGGCGGCCAGCAGGACGCGGGTGGCGTCGCCGGAGGTGACGATCCCGCTCCAGCTGTCGCGCGGCACGCCAAGGCCGTCGAGCTGGGCGATCACCGGCTCGCGGGGTCGGGGCGAGTTGGAGATCAGGATCACGGGCCCGACTTCGGCGCGGTATTTCGTCAGGGCCGCGCAGGCGACCGGGAAGTGCTCGCGGCCGTTGTGGATAACGCCCCAGACGTCGCAGAGCAGGACGTCATAGGCCGGGGCAATTTCGGCGAACGAGGCGGGAAAGCGGGGCGCGGTCATGGGGCCGGGCGGTAGCGGGCGCGGCGCAAGCGGTCAATGCGCGGGGCGGTGTATGGTGGTCGGACGGAAAGCGTTCCCGCTGGAGGATTCGATGCTTCGTCCCCTGATTGCCTGCGGGCTGGCCGTCGCGCTCGGCGCTTGCGCGGCGGTGGGTCTGGGGCGGCGCGCGCCGCCAACGCCCGCCTCGCGGGGCCACGCGGTCGCGGTGCGGGCCTGCGCGGCCTGCCATGCCGTGGAGCCCGGCGGGACGAGCCGCAGCGCCAAAGCGCCGGCCTTCGGGAGCCTGGAGATGCGCCACACCGCGCCGCTCGACAACCGGGTGGCGGAACTGACCCGCGTCGGCCACTACGCCATGCCGCCAATCAGCCTGAGCTCTGAAGAGGTCCGCGATCTCGTGGCCTATATCGAGAGCCTGCCCGCCCGGTAGTCCAGGGTCAGCCGAACGCCGCGCGCAGCGCCGCCTGGGGATGCAGGACGGCCGGCGGTGCGCCCGTCTCGGCCAGGACGGCGTCCTTGATGGCGCGCGGCTCGCCGAACAGATGGCCCTGGCCGTAGCCGACGTTGAGCTCGAGGATGTCGACCACCTGACGCTCGTTCTCGACCTTCTCGACAATGACGTCGACGCCGTAGCGCCGGGTGAGCGCGGTGAAGTCCTCGGCGGCGAGATCGGGCTGGGCGCGCAGCACCAGACGGCCATTCACATCGGTCAGTTCGTCGATCAGCAGCTGGGCGCCGATCTTGAGGAATTTCACGTCCGAGCGGGACAGGTCCTGCAGGTCGATGTCGAGGTCGGTGACCTTGTCGACGCTGAAGCGGAACCCAAGATCGGCGAGCTTGCCCATGTTGCGGGCCTCGATGGAGCCGCGGGCGTCGAAGGCCTGCTGGCCGATCTCGAAGATCAGGGCGCCGGCCAGGTCGCGGTTTGCGGTCAGGAGGTCGAGGAACTGCGGGAAGAAGCTCTCATCGGCGAGGCTGGCCATGGAGATGTTGCAGAAGATGCCGATGCGGCGGCTCTGCTTGGCCAGCCGCCGCACGATCTGAACGCAGCGGAAGAGCAGCAGGTTGTCGATCGCGGTGATCAGGCCGCCAGGCTCGGCGACGGTGAGATACTCCGCCGGCATCATCACCCGGCCGGTCTCGTCGCGCAGCCGGGAGAAGCTCTCGTAGAAGACGGTGCGGCGCTGGGGCAGGCCCATGATCGGCTGCAGATAGAGGTCGACGCGGTTTTCGGTCAGCGCCGAGCGTACCGTCTCCAGCAGGCCCGGCGACTGACGCAGATCGACGCCGCCGCCGCGCGCCTGTGAAGGGAAGGGCGCGGGCCCCGTTCCATGCTCGTCCAGGCGATGCTGCATGCGTTGGACCAGGTCTTCCAGCATGTGGACCTCGTCGACCAGCTCTTCGGAGCGGTGCTGGTCGACGGCGACGGCCTCGGCGACCTCGCCCAGGCGCGCGTCGAGTTTCTCGACCTGGTCGATGAGGATGGAATGGGCCTCGCGGACTGCGGCGATCTCGCTCTTGATCGCGCCGGTTTCTAGCGCGCGCTCGATCAGGCCATGAAAGGCAAAGCAGAGCCCGAGGCCGCCGACCAGGGCGGCCACGCCGGCGCCCCAGCCGCCGCCGTTGCGCCATAGCGTCAGCGCCACGATCAACGAGAGGCAAAGGTAGGTTGCGCAGAGTAGCGCGAGCGTCAGCCGTCGCATGGTCCCCGCCATCCGAATCACCGAGCAGTATCCGCCGCTTGGGCGGTTCAAGTCGAACGATTAACGGTCGCAGGCTGGCGCGGCCCCCGCGGACAAGTTATCGCTGGTAACTTATCGACGCCCGATCACAGGGCGCGTTCAGGGCGGGATGACGATGGCGAGCGAACATTTCGACGTGCTGATCGTGGGCGCGGGCCTGTCGGGGATCGGCGCGGGCTATCACCTGCAGACCCTGTCGCCGGACCGCAGCTATGTGATCCTGGAAGGCCGCGAGGCGATCGGTGGCACCTGGGACCTGTTCCGCTATCCCGGCATCCGCTCGGATAGCGACATGTACACGCTCGGCTATAGCTTCAAGCCGTGGACCGAGGCCAAGGCCATCGCCGACGGCCCCTCGATCCTGAAATATGTGCGCGACACCGCCCGCGACTATGGCATCGACCAGCACATCCGCTACGGCCACCAGGTGAAGGCCGCGGCCTGGTCCAGCGAGACCGCCTGCTGGACGGTCGAGGCGCTCAGCGGCGGGAAAGCCGTCCAGGTCACCGCCAACTTCCTGTTCCTTTGCGGCGGCTACTATTCCTACGACGGCGGCTACACCCCCGACTTCCCGGGCCTCGACAAATTCAAGGGCAAGCTGGTCCATCCCCAAAAGTGGCCGGAAGACCTCGACTACGCCGGGCAAAACGTCGTGGTGATCGGCTCCGGCGCCACGGCGGTGACGCTGGTGCCCGCCATGGCCGGGACCGCCGGCCACGTCACCATGCTGCAGCGCTCGCCGACCTATGTGGTCAGCCGCCCTGCGGAAGACGCCATGGCCAACAAGCTGCGAAAGTGGCTGCCGGCCAAGCTCGCCTATTCGATCATCCGCTGGCGCAATGTACTGTTCGGCATGTGGTTCTACCGTATCGCCCGCACCAAACCCGAGCAGGTGAAGCGCAACATCATCGGCATGGTCCGCCAGCAGCTCGGTCCCGACTACGATGTCGCCAAGCACTTCACGCCCACCTACAACCCCTGGGACCAGCGCCTGTGCCTGGTGCCGGACTCGGACCTGTTCGAGGCGCTGAAGGCCGGCAAGGCCGAGGTGGTCACCGACCACATCGAGACCTTCACCGAGACCGGCATCCGGCTCAAATCCGGCGCGGAGCTGCCGGCCGACATCGTGGTCTCGGCCACCGGCCTTCGGCTGGAGGTGCTGAACGGCGTGCAGTTCACCGTTGACGGCCGCGCCGTCGATGCCAGCCAGACGCTCGGCTACAAGGGCATGATGTACGACGGCGTGCCGAACCTCGCCTCTTCGTTCGGCTACACCAATGCGTCCTGGACGCTGAAATGCGACCTGACCTGCGCCTATGTCTGCCGGGTCCTGAACCACATGACCAAGACAGGGACCCGTCAGGTCACGCCCCGCAACACCGACCCCACCATCGGCCACGAGCCCTGGCTCGACTTCTCGTCCGGCTACGTCCAGCGGGCGATGGAGAAATTCCCCAAGCAGGGCTCACGCGCGCCCTGGAAACTGCACCAGAACTACGCCCGCGACCTGATGGACCTGCGCTACGCCAGGATCGAGGACGGGGTGCTGGAGTTCTCCAATCCGAAGCCGGTGGGCGCGAAGGCGCGGGAGACGGTGGCGGCTTAGGCACTGGTGATTAAGGGGTGATTAAGGGGATTAAGGGACACTATACTTAATTCATCTGCGGCGTTGCCTGACGCAAATGCCTGTGGCTAATTAAGTATAGTGTCCCCTTAATCAACCGGCGCAAGGCGCTGAAGAGCCTGTCGGTCGGGCGTGTCGGTCGAGCGGGCCGGGCGGGGCCGGGTGGCGCGGTCCGGGCGTCAGACCGCCGGCAGACGCGCAAGCAGGGCCGCGAGCTGCGCCTGACTGGTCACTTCGGTCTTCCGGAACACGCCCTTCAGCAGATAGCGGCCGGCGTTGATCGAGACACTGCGCGCCGCGCAGTAATCGGCGAGGCGGGCGCCGCCGCCGAGCGCGGTGGCGAGCCGGGCCTCGGCCGGCGTGAGGCCGAACCATGCGGCGACGCGGTCGATTTCGAGGCCGCGCGGCTCGGCGCCGCCGCCGATGGCCAGGATGACGCCGACCCCCTCGACCTCGCCCCCGAGCACCCGGGCCGTCTGGGTCGGCACCCGGGCCGCGACCGCGGCGACGGCGGCGCCATCCCTGTCCTGGACGGTGAACGCCGCGCCCGCCGGGGGCGCGCTGGCGGCCAGGCTCGCGAGTTTTCGCTGGCTCGCGGCGTCGCGGAAGGCGACACGCCCGCCCGTCATCAGAATGACCCCCGAGGCGGCATAGGCCTCCGCCAGCCGATTGGCCGTCACGATGGAGAGATCGGGCCGAAGGCACAGCACCGCAGAGCCCGCGCGATCGGAGGCCGCCCCGGCCGCCCCTGCGCGCAGTTCAGCCTCGGCGATCCGATGGCTGATGCGCACCGCGCGCTGGATATGCGGGGCGAGCACGCGCAGGCCCCGCTTCAGCAGGCCAATGTCGCGGTCTCCCGGGCCCGGCATCACCAGCGCCAGGCGCTCGCGCCCGCGCCGGTCAAGCAGGATCGCCAAGGCCCGATCGAGACCCCAGCGCACCAGGAAATCCCGATAGAGCGGACTCGCGCGCAGATCCGCGCGGTCGATCAGTTCGTCGGTGTCGATCAGGCCGCCAGGGCGCAGCGGCGCGATGCGGCGCGACCAGGGGTTTTCAGCGGCATAGACCGCGGCATAGATTTCCGGGATTCCGGCGGCAAGCCCGGTCGCGCCCAGGAACCGCGCCGTCGGCGGCTGGCTGGATTCCCAGATCAGGAAGGCGACGTCCCACTCCAGCGGGCTGAGCGCCGCTGTCATCCGCGCCAGCGTGTCGTTCCACAGCGCCGGGTCCAGCGCGCACTCATAGATGTCACCGATCAGGGCGTCGAGCCGGGCCCAGTCTGCGCTGTCCAAGCTGTCCGACCCGTGCGCGGCAACCATGGTCAGTGATCCCCCCTCGCTACCCAATCGGGTAGCGCGCGCGCCGGCAAGCTTAGGCAAGAGTCGGCGAAGCGGCAATTGATCGCCCCGTCGCGCTTCGCCATAGGAGAGATGAGTTGAAACCGATCGCCATTCTCGCCGCCGCGACGCTGGCTCTCGTCTTCGCGACGCCGGCCGCGGCGGTGATGACGGACTACCAGCTGTTCGGCACCGTCGACACCGTCCTCAATCCCGCCGGCCTTGGAGACATCGTCGTCGGCCAGACCTACATCGAGGCCTATGCCCGCGTCGATCCGGCGCTGAGGTTCGACGTGACCGCGGCGGCCAACGCCGCCTTCGGCGCGCATTACACACGCCTGGAAGCGGCGCCGGTCGGTCCGCTGGGCGACTTCGTGCTGTACTTTGTTGTCCTCACCGCGCCACCGCCGATCGTCATCGGATTCGAGCGACCGGACTGGATCACCACGCCGGACCCGCTGGGCGTTTCCGGACCCTATGTCCTGTTCGACAACGGCCGGTTTTCTGGAATGGGCTTCGCGGCCATCAACCCGTCCGGCATGGCGGTGTTCTCTTCGGGCGCCGCGCCGTACGCTTTCGATTTCGTGGGGGGCGACATCCGTCTCGGAGGTCCGTCATTCGGCGGACATTTCCTGGCGCAGTCCGTCCCGGAACCGGGGAGCTGGGCGCTGCTGCTGGTCGGCTTTGGCCTTGCGGGCGCAGCGTTGAGGCGCCGCCGCACTCAGGTAATGCGCCGGAGGATTTAGCCCGCTACCGGGATCACCACTCGACCCAGGCGCCCACGCTGGCGCGCGTCGTCAGCGCGCGAGGACCCGGGGTCCTCACCGAGTTCGCTGCTCGCCTCTTCCCCGTGCCGCAGCGCGAGGCGAGAGGGCAGGGTGGCGGCGGCTCGCTCCGTGCGGCCTACGCCGCGGGTCGGGCCAGATCGCGCCTGGCCGTGCACGCCGGCGCATTGAGATGCATCGCGCTGCCACTCACCGCACCGCACCGCACCGCCTACCCAGCGATCGCCGCGCCTTTTCCGCGGCCTCTCACGGACCACGGGTCCGCGGGCGTAGCGAGGCGTGGAGTTGTTTTATGAATATCAGAGGATTTTCGGTCGTGGCGTCATGCGTCGCCGCCGCGAGCCTGGCGCTGGCGGGGCACGCTTCGGCGACGGTCCACCATCTCACCTACAGCGGTGTCGTCACCAGCGCGTTGGATATCACCAACGAGTTCGGCCCGGGGGCAACCCTCATCGGATCGGCGTTCACGGCGCTGGTCACCTACGACGACGCCAAGCCCGGCGCGACGTACACTGGAGGCGTCTACTACGATGACTACCGGGGTTCGGGGGTGAACAACCCCCTCTCGGTGACGACCATGTTCAATGGTGTGACGCGCACGTTCGGCCTGACGGAGGGCTACGATAGCCGGGTCGACCGCACCCTGCAGCCGAACTGCCTGTCCGGCTGCACCGACGCCGACTTCCAGCAACACGCAGAAGACCGCTATACCCAGGGGAATCTTTCGACCCTGAACTACATCAACCTTGGCGGGTTCAGCTCCGACGGAACGATCTCGGGGCTGGCCCACACGGCGCCGAATTTCACCAATCCTCCGGTTGACCTCTACGCCTATCTGACCGTGAACGAGCAGGACATATTCACGCTCGCCTCACGCCACTCTGCGTCAATGAGCGTGAGGATCGACTCCGTCTCCGGAGGGGTTCCCGAGCCGGGCGCATGGGCGCTGATGCTGATGGGCTTCGGAGGGGTGGGCGCGCTGCTGCGCCGCCGCCGGGCCAACCTCGTGCTCGCGGCCGCCTGACCCTTCCATCGCGCAAAACCGCCAAGCCCCCGGCCTTGCAGGAGCGCCGGGGATTTGTCAGCTCGTCG
Source organism: Caulobacterales bacterium (assembly GCA_038203295.1). Classification (GTDB taxonomy): domain Bacteria; phylum Pseudomonadota; class Alphaproteobacteria; order Caulobacterales; family Caulobacteraceae; genus Phenylobacterium. The sequence continues at coordinate 682 of JBBREC010000039.1, read as the reverse complement.
GGATCGGGGTTTCGCCGCGGTAGTCGTAGAAGCCGCGGCCAGTCTTTCGGCCCAGCCAGCCGGCCTCGACGTACTTGGTCAGCAGGGGACAGGGGCGGTACTTGGAATCCGCCAGGCCCTCGTAGAGCACGTTCATGATCGACAGCACGGTGTCGAGGCCGATGAAGTCGCCCAGCTCAAGCGGCCCCATCGGATGGTTGGCGCCCAGCTTCAGGGCGGTGTCGATGGCCTCGACGGTGCCGACGCCTTCATACAGCGTGTAGATCGCCTCGTTGATCATCGGCACCAGCACGCGGTTGACGATGAAGGCCGGGAAGTCCTCGGCGTTCGCGGTGGTCTTGCCCAGCGACTTGGCGAAGTTGACGGCGGTCTCGTAGGTCTCGGGGCCGGTGGCGATGCCGCGGATGATCTCCACGAGCTTCATCAGCGGCGCGGGGTTCATGAAGTGCAGGCCGATGAACCGGTCCGGGCGGTCGGTGGCCGCGGCCAGCCGGGTGATCGAGATCGACGAGGTGTTGGAGGCCAGAAGGGTGGTGTCCAGCAGGTGGGGGCCCAACGCCTTGAAGATCGCCTTCTTGGTCTCTTCGTTTTCGGTGGCCGCCTCAATCGCCAGGTCGGTGTGGCCGATGGTCTGCAGTTCCGGCGCGGCCTTGATGTGGGTCAGGGCCGCGTCCATCGCGTC
>JBBREC010000038.1:0-24175 GCA_038203295.1 Caulobacterales bacterium | reverse complement strand
GCCAACTCGATCCACGCGGCCACCGGCCAGCACGCTGACCTGCCCACCTGGATGCACGGGCTGGCGGCGAGCGTGGTGGTGTTCAGCAACGCGTTGCTCCCTGTCCTGCTGGGCTGGGCGCTCGCCGCCATGGCCGTGCGTCAGCGATCGCCGTCGCGCTGGCCGGTGCTCGGGATCTTGCTGCTGGCCGTCCTTGGAGCCGCCGTTCAGCTCGACGCCACCCTGCCCTCCGCCACGACGCACGGCGAAATCAGCATCTCGCCCAGCTTCGGCACGCCCGCCCAGACGATCGGCTTCGCCGGGCGGTTCGGGCTGAACCTGGCTTTGACGCTCCTGCCCTACCTGACCTTCCGGCTGTGGCCCATCTCCACCGAGTCGCCTCGCGCTTGATCAGGCCGCCTCGGCGTCGATCTCGTCGAAGGTCAGCCCCTTCGTCTCGCGGGCCAGCAGGGTGGCGATCAGGCTGATGGCGCAGGCCGACGCCAGGTAGATCGAGATCGGTAGGGTCGAATGGAAGTGCCGATAGAGCGCCAGCGAGACAATCGGCGCCCACGAGCCGCCCACGATCGACGTCACCTGATAACAGAGCGAGGCGCCGGAATAGCGGATCCGGGTCGGGAAGAGCTCGGCGATGACCGCCCCCTGCGGCCCGTTCATTGCGCTGTGCACCAACAGCCCCACCACCACCGCCGCGATGATCAGCCCCGGCGAGCGGGTGTCGAGCAGCGGGTAGAAGGCAAAGGCCCAGACGATCAGGCCGGCGGCCCCGAAGGCGTAGACCGGCCGCCGCCCGATCTTGTCGGACAGGAGCGCCCAGAGCGGCATCGAGATGGTGGCGACCGCCGCGCCGGCAAGCACCCCGTTCAGCGCCACGCTGCGCGACAGGTGCAGCATCTCTGTGACGTAGGTGATGGCGAACGCGGTCATCAAGTAGAACGAGATGTTCTCGCCGATCTTCAGCGCCCCACCGAGGACCACCTTGCCAGGCCGGGTGCGCAAGGTCTCCAGGACCGGGGCGCGGTGAGCCTGGCCTTCGGCCCTGGCCAGCGCCTCTTCGAAGACCGGGCTCTCGTCCAGCGACACCCGCACCCACAGGCCGATGCCGATCAGGATGAACGAGAGCAGGAACGGTATCCGCCATCCCCAGGCCAGGAAGTCGTCCTGGCTTAATGTCGCGGCCAGCACCGCCAGCACGCCGGTCGCAAGGAAATTGCCGAAGCCGCCGCCGGCCTGGGTCAGGCCGGTCCAGAACCCCCGGCGGCTGGCGGTTCCATATTCCGCCGACATCAGGATCGCCCCGCCCCACTCGCCGCCAAGGCCGAAGCCCTGCACGAGCCGGAGCGCCACCAGCATGGCGGGCGCGGCCACGCCCACCTGGTTGAAGGTGGGCAGGCAGCCGATCAGGAAAGTCGCCGAGCCCGTGAGCAGGAGGCTGAAGGTCAGAAGTTTCTTGCGCCCGATGCGGTCGCCGAAATGGCCGAAGATGATCCCGCCGATCGGCCGCGCCATGAAGCCCACCGCATAGGTGGAGAAGGCAAACATCGTCCCGGTCAGGGGGTCGGAGTTCGGGAAGAACACCTTGTTGAACACCAGCGCCGCGGCGGTGCCGTAGAGCAGGAAGTCGTACCACTCAACCGCTGTGCCGATCGCGCTGGCGAAGATGACCTTGCGCGGGCTCGAGCGCGCGACAGCGGCGGTGACGGTCAAGCGTGAATCTCCCGATGCGGCCCGATCTGTGTCGGGTCCTCAGGCGGCAGATGAGCCCGATACGGCGGCGCTTACAAGCTTGCGGGCCTAGCTGAAATCGCGGGCGAGCTCCGCGCGGGTCGCCGGCGTCAGGCCGGCCAGGTGGCTGTAGGCCTCGTGCGCGCAGCCGATCATGATCTCCGTGCCCGGATCACGGAACCGGGCGACCTGGTCCGACGTCAGCGGGAAACGCAGGAAGTGGACGGAGGAGGTCTTGCCGTCCTCCCGCGTGCGCTCGACATCACCCTCGGGAAGGCCCAGGACCCGGTCGGCGCCCACTTGCACGAAGAACAGGTCCTCGACGCCGCCTAGCCGGGCGAGGGTCGTCTCGCGTCGGACAGGATCCTCGATCTCGAACATCACCGTCGCCACCAGTTCCGAGCCCTGGGGGATCAGCGGGTTGTAGGCGGCCAGTTCGTCCGGGATCTGTTCGGCCCCGCCCTTCTCGGTCAACAGCATCTCCTGCACCTGGAAGAGCATGGTCTCGTAGCTCTCGAAGTAGAAGGTGCAGACGGGGCCGAGCGAGATGCGCCGCAGCTGCTTCACCGGCAGCAGGGCCGTGCGGCGGTCGCGCCGTTGCCTGGCGTAGTCCGCATCCGGAACAAGGTCGGCCGGGGTGATCTGGCGGGTGGCGGCGGGCATTGTCAGAGAACTCCGTAGGCGCGGGCGAAGACTTCGATCGGGTGGCCCTGGCGCGGATGGGCGTTGATCCCCGGCTCGGTCTCGGCCGAAAGCATCTGGCCCAGGTGCTTGCAGGCCAGCGGGCAGTCGGAGCAGAGCTCGGCCTGGTTCTTCTGGGCGACCTGTTTCGCCGCGGGGCGGCCGACCTTGCGGGCAAGGGGGGCCGTCGATGTCATCACCCCGAAGGTGCCGCCGTGGCCCGAGCAGCGCTCGACCAGCTCGACCTTCGTGTCGGGGATCAGCCGCAGCATCTCGGCGGACTTGGCGCCCATGTTCTGGGCCCGGGCATGGCAGGCGTGGTGCAGGGTGACGCCGCCGGCCACCGGGGCCAGGCCCGGCGCGAGGCCGAAGGCCTTCGACAGGCCCACCACATATTCGCTGATGTCACGCGTTACGGCAGCAAGGCGGCCGACCGCAGGGTCCTGGGGCAGCAGCAGCGGCCACTCGAACTTCATCATCAGGCCGCAGGAAGCGGTGAGCGCGGCGACCTCATAGCCCTGGTCGATGTAGGGCGCGAAGGCCTTGGCGGTCCGCTGGGCGCGACCGGCCACGTCCTTCAGGTCGCCGGCCTCGAGCTGTGGCATCCCGCAGCATTCGGGATAGAGCAGCACCGCCTCGACGCCCTGCTTCGCCAGCACTCGGGCAGCGGCCAGCGCCGTGTCCGGCTGGTTGTAGTCGACGAAGCAGGTCGCATAGAGCACGACCTTTCGCTGACCAAAGGCAGGGCCCGCGGGATCCGGCGCGATGGGGGCCTTCAGGAGATCCGTCGCGGTCTTCGAATGATATTTCGGAAGCTCCACCTCCGCGTCAATCTGGGCGATGGCTTCCAGCAGTTTGCGCAGGGGGGTATTCTTGCGCGCGGTCGCCCAGTTGGCGAGACGGGCCACGGGTTTGGCGAGCTTGCCGTTGCGGTCCGTCTGGCCGAGCTGCTCGCGCACGAAGGATTTCTCGCCGGCCCGCCGCTTCGCCGCGCGGTAGCGCAGGATCAGATGCGGGATGTCGATGTCGAAGACGTGCGGCGGGACATAGGGACACTTGGTCAGGAAGCACATGTCGCAGAGCGTACAGGCCTCATCCACCTTGGCGTACTCGGCCTTTGGAACGCTATCGAGTTCTCCGGTCGGGCTCTCGTCGATCAGATCGAAGAGCCTGGGGAAGCTGTCGCACAGGTTGAAGCAGCGCCGGCAGGTGTGACAGACGTCGAACTGCCGCTCCATCTCCGCCTCGACCTTGGCGAGGTCATAGTAGGCCTCATCCTGCCAGGCGATCGGATGGCGGAAGGGCGCGTCGAGGCTGCCCTCGCGCCCCGGCTCTTTGGGACTGTCGCTCACCGAAACCTCACCAGCCGAAGGAAGCGGACGACGGACGATCCGCCGCCCGGCTCAGGGTTGGATCAGTCGAGGGCTTCGAGGGCGCGCTGGAAGCGGCCGGCGTGGGACTTCTCGGCCTTGGCGAGCGTCTCGAACCAGTCGGCGATTTCGTCGAAGCCTTCGTCGCGGGCGGTGCGCGCCATGCCCGGGTACATGTCGGTATATTCGTGGGTCTCGCCGGCGATCGAGGCCTTCAGGTTGTCGGAGGTGCCGCCGATTGGCATGCCGGTGGCGGGGTCGCCGACGGCTTCCATGAATTCCAGGTGGCCGTGGGCGTGGCCGGTCTCGCCTTCCGCCGTCGAGCGAAACACCGCGGCGACGTCGTTGTAGCCTTCCACGTCGGCCTTCTGGGCGAAGTAGAGGTAGCGGCGGTTGGCCTGGCTCTCGCCCGCGAAGGCGGCCTTGAGGTTGTCGAGGGTCTTGCTGGTGGCGAGGCTCATGGTCGTTTCCCTTATCGGCTGAGATTTCCCAGACCAGCCACTATGGACGTCTGAGACAATAGAGCTAATTGGTTCTTTTTATCGCCAGCATAGATTTCGTCTATCTGGAACCACGCTCCGGTCCCCGGGTTCATTGACGGGACACCAAGGAGCATCGGCATGACCCAGAAGAACGACATCCAGGGCGAAGGCAACTACGACGCCGGCCGCCGCTTCCAGAAGGAAGAGGCCGAGTTCGCCAAGACGGGCCCGGTCGAAGAGAAGGCGATCGAGGCGGAAGAAGCGCTGGACGGCCCGGAAGGCGAAGAGCTGGAACGCGCCCGCAAGGAATCCGGCGCTCGGGGCGCTTAGCCGCCAAACCCGATCTTCGACGAAAGGCGCTTGCCCAGCGGGCGCGCGCCGCACAGGCTGTTCCCAACAAGAAATGAGGAACCGCCATGTCGATCGACTTTGAAATTCCGCCGGAAGCCAAGGCCGTGCGCGAACGCGTGCGCCAGTGGGTGAAGGACGAATGCATCCCCGCCGAAGCCCGCCTGGTCGACAAGGAAAGCTACAAGACCGTCCTGGCCGAGTTGCGCGCCAAGGCCCGCGCCCAGGGCCTGTGGCTGCCCTTCGCGCCCAAGGAATATGGCGGGATGGGCCTTGGCCCGCTGGCCAACGCGCTGGTCCAGATGGAACTGGGCATGAGCCACCTTGGCGCGCTCAGCATGAACAGCCAGGGGCCGGATGACGCGACGATTCTGACCCTGATCGCGCACGGGACCGAATTCCAGAAGGAGAAGTTCCTCAAGCCGCTGCTGAACGGCGAGAAGCGCGTCTGCTACTCAATGACCGAGAAGGCCTCCGGCGCCGACGCCACCGGCATGCGGACGACCGCGGTGAAGGACGGCAACGAGAACTACGTGCTGAACGGCGAGAAGTGGTTCTCGTCGGCCGCAAGCGCCGCGGACCTGGCCCTGGTCATGGCGCGCACAGACCCAGACGCCCCGCGCCATCAGCAGTTCTCGACCTTCATCGTCGAACTGCCCAACCCGGGCTACCGGATCAAGCGGGACATCGCGACCATGGCCGCCGAGGGGCCGCTTTCGCACATCATGGGCGGCGGCCACTCCGAGATCGAGATCAAGGACCTGGTGATCCCGGCCGAGAACCTGGTCGGCGGCGAGGGCCGCGGCTTCGACATGGGCCAGCATCGCCTGGCCTACGGCCGCCTGCGCCACGGCATGCACAACGTCGCCATGGCCCAGAGGGCGCTCGACATGGCGGCGGCCCACATCAGCCAGCGCGAGACCTTCGGCAAGAAGCTGGCCGAACGGCAGGCGGTCCAGTTCATGATGGCCGAGTGCGCGACCCAGCTCTACATCTCGCGCCTGATGCTGCTGCACATCGCCTACAAGGCCGAGAAGGGTCTCGACATGCGGCAGGAGAATTCCATCGCCAAGGTCTACCTCGCCCACATGGTCCACCACGTGGTCGACACCGCCATCCAGCTGCACGGCGCGCTGGGCTACAGCCGCGATACTCCGCTGGCCGCCTGGTACACCCACATCCGCTCGCAGCGCCTGGTCGACGGGCCGGACGAAGTCCACCGCTGGACAGTCGGCCGCAACGTCATCAAGGCGTTCGCGAAGGACGGCACTACAGCGGCGGCCGCGGGCGGGGACCTGATCTAGCGCGGCGAAGACCCACAGACATAAGAAGGGCCGCCGGGGGAGGACCTAGACCGCGGGAATCAGACGGAATTCAGCGGAGAGGGTGAGGGTCACCTCGTCGCTGATATTGGGCACGTAGGAGGTGATGCCGAACTCCGAACGCTTGATCCTGGCCGAGCCCGCGAAGCCAAGCTGGTAGGTCTTCACCATCGCATTCGGGCCGGCCTGGTTGAAGGCCGCCTGCAGGACGACGGGCTTGGTGACACCGTGGAGCGTCAGGTCACCGGCGATGTCGGCGGTCTTGTCGCCGGTCTGGGTGACCTTGGTGGCGTGGAAGGTCGCCGTGGGGAACTTCGCCGTGTCCAGGAAGTCGGGCGACTTCAGATGCTTGTCGAGGGCGGCGTTGAGGGTGCCCAGCGAGTTGGTGTCTATGGTCGCGTCCAGCACCGTGGCGCCGAGGTTCTTCGGGTCCAGCTTCATCGTGGCGTTCACGGTCGCGAACTGGCCGATGTAGGTCGAAAAGCCGAAGTGGGTGATCGACCAGGTGATCTTGCTGTGGTCGGGATCAAGCCTGTAGCTGCCGGCTTGAACGGCGGCGGCCGAGGTCGTGAGTTGGGCCGAGGCCGGCGCGACGCCAGCGAGGACGATGGCCAGCCCGAGAGCTGCGAATCTGAAATGTTGGCGCAAGGCGGCGGGCTTTCCTAACGAGGAACGGGATGCGGGGTCACGCCCCGCGCCCTCCCCTGATACGCCCTCCCGTCGGAAAGATAATCGGCTCACTCGGCCGCAGACTTGTTCCGGAATGGAATTTATCGCGAAGCCGCGATTCCTCTGAAAGAGTGCAGAAAACGCTGGGGAGGCTGAATGCCTGGATTTCCACGCCTTGCCGTGCTGATAGCGCTTGGGCTCGCCGTGGCCGGCTGCCAGCGCGGCGTCGACGCAAACCGGATCGAGCAAGCCAGGGCTGGCGAGTGGCTGTCCTACGGCCGCACCTATGACGAGCAGCGCTTCAGCCCGCTGAAACAGATCAGCCCGGAGACCGTCGGCAAGCTGGGCGTCGCCTGGTGGGCCGAGTTCGACACCGACCGCGGCCAGGAGGCCACGCCGCTTGTCGCCGACGGGGTGCTCTACACCACCACCGCCTGGTCCAAGGTCTTCGCCTTCAACGCGAGGACCGGCAAGCCGCTGTGGAGCTTCGATCCCAAGGTCCCCGGCGAGGCCGGGTTCAACGCCTGCTGCGACGTGGTCAACCGCGGCGTCGCCCTGTGGAAGGACAAGGTCTATGTCGGCACGATCGACGGCCGGCTGATCGCGCTCGACAGCAGGACCGGAACCCCGGTCTGGAGCGTCCAGACCACCAATCCCGCCCGCCCCTACACGATCACCGGCGCGCCCCGGGCGATCAAGGGCCGGATCCTGATCGGCAACGGCGGAGCGGAGTATCCGGTCCGCGGCTACGTCTCGGCCTATGACGCCGAGACCGGCGACCTGGACTGGCGGTTCTATATGACCCCCAATCCCAGGAACCTCCCAGACGGCGCAGCCTCGGATAAGGTGCTGCAGGACAAGGCCTATGCGACTTGGTCGGAGGGCGCCTGGCGGCTGGGCGGTGGCGGCGCGACGCCGTGGGACGCCATCAGCTATGACGTCAAGGCCGACGTGGTCATGATCGGCACCGGCAACGCCGGACCGTGGAACGACAAGATCCGGTCCGGCGGCAAGGGCGACAACCTGTTCGCGACATCGATCGTCGCGCTGCGTCCCGAGACCGGAGAGTACGTTTGGCACTACCAGACCACGCCCCGCGACGCCTGGGACTATGACGCCGTCCAGCAGGTCATGACCGCCGACCTGACCATCGCCGGCAAGCCGCGCCGGGTCGCCATGCAGGCCAACAAGAACGGCTTCTTCTACGTGCTGGACACCGCAACAGGGCGGCTCGTCTCGGCCGAAAAGTTCATTCCGGCCAACTGGGCCGATCGGGTCGACCTCGCCACCGGCCGGCCGGTCGAGGCCGCCTTCGCGCGCTACGAGAACGGCGCCGCCAGCCACCAGACGCCCGGGCCGCTGGGCGGACACAACTGGCAGCCTATGGCGTTCAGCCCGCTGACCGGCCTGGTCTACATCCCGGCCCAGATCGCGTCCGGGTCCTACGCCGACCCCGAGAGTTTCAAATATGTGGAGGGCGCCTGGAACACCGCCATGCGGCGCGGCACGGCCAGGGCGCAAGCGCAGAACCAGCCGCCGCCGGCTGTGCCCCGGGGCGAGTTGATCGCCTGGGACCCGGCCGTAGGCAAGGTGCGCTGGCGCGTCCCGTTCACCGAGCCCTGGCGCAGTGGCGTGCTGGCGACTGGCGGCGGCCTAGTCTTCCATGCCGCGGGCCACGAGTTCCAGGCTTTCGACGCCGCCACGGGAAAGCAACTCTGGAGCTACGACACAGGCGCCAACCCCATCGCGCCCGCGGCCAGTTACGAGATCGACGGTCAGCAGTACGTCGCCCTGATGGTCGGCTATGGCGGCGCCGGCGGCATCGGCGGGGACCAGCCCCGCCGGAAGGGCCGGCTGCTGGTCTTCAAACTGGGCGGCGGCGTGACCCCCAAGGCCTATCCGGTGGTCGCGACGCCGGGCCCGCTGGACCTTGCGGCCGCCACGCCCGGCAAGGGCGAGGCCCATCGCGGCGAGGCGACTTATCGGCAATTCTGTGGGGCCTGCCACGGCGGCGGCGTGTTCCTGCCGAACCTGGCGCGTTCACCGGCGATCCTTGACCCCGACGGCTTCCTCGCCATCGTGGGGAACGGCGCGCTGAGGGAGCACGGAATGGCGCCCTTCAAGCGCTTCCTGACCCGCGCGGACATCGAAGACCTCCGGACCTTCCTCCTGGCCCAGGCCAAGACCAGTTCTGAGGCGAAACCCACCACCGCCCACGCGCAATAACGGCTAGCCGGGGATCACAGCCGCCCTGCGGAACAGGTGAAGCTCGGCGGCAGGGCCGACCGTGGCCTGGGCAGCCCCTAGGGGCGCTGCATCCTTGCGATATAGTCGCGGACCAGCGCCAGGCCCTCTTCGTGAACCAGGCTGCGGCCGAGTTCCGGCATCATCACGCCTGGCTCGGTGGAGGCCATGCGCAGCGCGATGATCGAGGCGTCCGGATGGCCAGGCGCGATGGCGAAGTCGAGCCCACCGGAGCCACGGCCAGCCGCCACCGGCCGCTTGCCGACGCCGATCGCCGAGGGGCGGGTTTCCTCGAGATCGAGGAACAGGCCGGAGTTGGACGCCATGCCGCGTGCGTTGTGGCAGTGGGCGCAGTTGGCGTCGAGATAGGCGCGGCCGCGCGCTTCAAGCGGCTCGGCGGGATCGTCCCAGACCGCGGTGCGGGGCGCCTTGTTCGGAGATGGCGCCCCCGCCAGCAGGCCCGTCCGCGTCCAGTGGGCAAGCTGGTTTTCGGGTCCCGCCGGATAGGCGAAGGGGCCGTTGAGGTTGCGGGCCTTCACGCCGATCGGCGAGATGGCTTTCGAGAGCGAATGACACTCCTTGCACTGGTTGGCGTTGGGCACCGCGTAATCGACGGTGCGCGTCTGGCCGCGGGCGTCGACGAAGCTGACGTCGAGGCGGGCGCCGGCGCGCTTCAGCACCGCGCGGGACTGGTCCGCGTTCCAGACATAGGTGAGCGCGGTCCAGCCGGACCTTCGATGGATCAGCAAGCGGGTCTCGATGGACCGCACGCGCTCGTCCGGCCGGCGGAAATCGGCGGGATAGGCGAACGTCTTCACCAGGGCCGCGCCGACCGGCAGGTCCAGCACGCCCGTCGCCCGGTAGCGCGCCTTCGTCCCCGGCGGCAGGTAGAGGTACCGGGTCTTCTCGGCATAGTCGCTGAACAGCGGGGTGTTGAGGGCGTAGGGCGTGAGGCTGGCGTTAGGATGACGGCCGGCGTCGTCGGTGAACAGGCGATAGGCGTCCAGGCTGGGCGCCGGCGTGTCGGCCAGAAGTTCTGTCAGCGCCACCGGCTCCGGCGCCGGGGCGGCCCCGAACGCCAGGCAGCCGAGCAGCGCGGCGAGCGCCCGCCTCATGGCGCCAGGGCGGCCTGGGCCTTCGGCAGGACGACGGGCTTCGGCTCGGCGATGACGGCGTCGCCGTAGGTGGACGTCACCTGTGGGTTGGCCTGGTCGAAGGCGCCGGGGGTGGCGAGCCGCAGGTTGCCGACAGGGCCGTCGCTCAGGCGCACCTTCACCACGTCGCTGAGGCCGGGGAAGGTCGTCACGCCGTCCCAGAGGATCGGAGGCACCGCGCCGCCCATGGCCTGGGCCATCACCTTGCCGCCCTCGAACTGCGGGTCCCAGCCGTTGCGGCCGATGCGGTTGTTGCGGACCACGATGTCACGCGGCAGCGGATTGTAGGTCTTGTCGGTGAACTTGAAGCGGTAGGCGACCAGCATGACCGCGCTCGACTGGTTGCCGTCGATCTCGTTCTCGAAGACGTGGACGTCACGGTTGGCCATCACCATCACGCCGGTGCCAGTCGGCACGCCGGCTACGATATTGCCCTTGGGCGCGAAGTTGGGCGTGTCGTTGTTGACCACCTTGTTGCGGAAGACGCGCGTGGAATGTCCGCCCATCTGCGGCAGGCCGGGCAGGTCGAACACCAGGATGCCGCCGGCATTGTGGGTCGAGACGTTGTCGAAGACGTCGGCGTTCATCGAGTTCTCGATCTCGATGCCGGCGACATTGAACTCGGCGCGGCTGTTCTTGAGGACGATGTTCTTTGACTGGCCCACGTAGATTCCGGCATCGGACGCGCCTTTCACCACAACCCTGTCGATCAGGACGTTGGTTGAGGAGACCGGATAGACGCCGTAGGCGCCGTTCTTTTCATTCGGCCCGCGGGTCCATTCGACGCGCAGGTTGATGAAGCTGATCTGGTCGGCGGCCTTGGACTTGATCCCGTCGCCCCTGGAATTCTCCACGGCGAAATCTCGAAGGGTGACCTTGTCGGAGGTGATCAACAAACCCTCGCCGGCGCTCTTCTGGCCGCCGAACGACAGGATGGTCTTGTCAGGCCCGGCGCCCTTCACCGTCACGCTGTCAACGTCGAGGGAGAGGCCGTCGGTCAGCTCGTAGCGGCCGGCGGCGAGTTGCACGGTGTCGCCCGCCTTCGCGTCCAGCAGCGCGGTCTGCAGCTTTTCCTGCACGTCGCCGCCGGGCGCGACACTCAGCGTCTTCGCCTCCGCTGTTCCGGCCATCAGGGCGAGCGTGCTCGCGGCGATCAACAGATTGCGCATGGAAGCCTCCTGCGGCGTCGAGCGCGCCGTTCGATGGACTGTGACCCGTTCCCCACGCGGCAATCAAGCCGTGCGGTCAGGCTTTGAAGTTGCGGAAGGTGATCGAGTAGCGATGCCGCTCGACCGGCGGGATCGAATGCTCCCAGACGCTGCGCGCCGGGCCGCTGAGCAGATAGGCCGAACGCGGCTCCAGGATGACGGATGCGCGCTCGAAGCCGCCGTCGATTCGCCGCCGGAATCGGAAGTTGCAGGCCGCTTTGAGGCTGATACCCACCACCTCGGCGAAGATCGACCGGTCCCGGTGCCAGCCGATCGGTGCGCCCGGCTGGTACTCGTTCAGCAGCACCTGCTGCAGCTCTTCTGGCGCATGGCCTGACAGGGCGGCGGCCCTGGCCCGGACCGGCAGGAGCTCGGCTGGAATGTCATCGGCCTTGAGCAGGTGGCTGCGGTTGAAGTCGTACTGCCAGCCGAACGAAACCACCCGCCGGCGGCCCTCGTAGCCGCGGAATTGGAAAGCCGCGAACGGCAGGTTGGCGAGCCAGGCAGTCAGACCCTGTTCCTCGTCCGCCGACAGGAAGTCCGGCCGATAGACAAACCCCTCCGGCGCGCCGGGCGTCAGTCTCGGCGGCCCTTCGAAGAGGCCGGGCTGGATGGGCGCTGGCATCGCGGCCTTAACGCACGAAGCCCGAGCTTAGCCCAGGCGGTTTACGGCCTCCACAACCGCGGTCGTCTTCTCGACAGTGACCATGTGGCCGGCCTCTGGGATCGAGACCAGCTCCGCGCCCTTGATGCCCTTTTTGAACCCGTGGGCGTAGGTGGGGGGGATCAACCGGTCCGAGTCGCCCCAGACGATGACGGTCTTCGCCTTGATCCTGTACATCCGCTGCTGGAGCCCGCGTTCCGGGATCGGGAACAGGATGCGTCCGGCCATGCCGAGCTGGCGCGCGTTGGTCACCAGATATGTCTGCAGGAAGTTCGGGTCCTCGACGTTGCGGCCGGCCGTCAGCATGGCCGCGCCGGCCACGGCGTCATGGAACAGAAGCGCCGGCATCTCGAATGGCAGGGTGGCGAACAGGTCGGCAATCGGATGGGCGTCGTCCCACATGCCGGCCGGGCAGATCAGGCAGAGCCGGCTGACGTCGTTGGGCGCGATGGCGGCCATCTCGGCGGCGATCATGCCGCCCATGGAATGGCCGACGAGGATCGGGTCCTTCAGGCCCAGGGCCTCGACCACGTCCCACGTGTGCAGCGTGAAATCCAGCATGTCGCGGATTTCCGGGCACTCCTCGCTGTCGCCGTAGCCCGGGATCAAGGGGGCGTAGACGTGGTGCTTTTCGGCCAGGGCCTTGAGGAACGGGTCGTCGGCGGTCAGGCCGCCTGCGGCATGCAGGAAGACGAGCGCCGGGCCGGACCCGCCTTCGAAATAACGGACCGGAACGTGCGGAGTGGCGACGGTCTTGAGCTCCATGGTCACGCCTCCACGCCATAGGTTCTGGCCAGTTCGGCGCTGGTAGGCGCCTCCTTCGGCAGACGTCCGGCGGTGACGCGCTTGTCCAGCGGCTGGGTCCAGAAGCGGTTGTCGTCCTCCCAGTCGGGGAACATGTTGCGCAGCTTCGGCATCACCTTTTCGGCGAACAGCTTGGTGGAATACATGCACTTGTCGGCCGGCATGTTCCCGACGTGCATCAGGCAGAAGATGTTGCCGACGTTCAGGCCCTTGATCAGATCCTCCATCCGCTGGCGGACCGTCTCGGGCGAGCCTGCGATCACGTGGCCGCCCTCCGTCAGCTCCTTCCAGGTCAGCTGGGTATATCCGCCGGTGGGCGGGGCGTACTGGCTGAGCGCGCCGGTCTGGATGGTCTTGATCGTGCGGTAGCCCGGCGCGTCGGCGAAGCCCGGATAGACGTGCAGGCAGCGGTTGTAGAAATAGCTGACGTGTTCGGAATAGAGCCGCTCGGCCTCTTCATCCGTATCGGCCACCAGGATCGTCTGGGCGAAGCCGGCGCGGTAGGGGCTCTTGTCGACGCCGCGTTCCTCGACCCGCTTCCAGTAGCCGCTCATCAGCGCCTGGGCGCGCAGGTAGCCGGAGAAGCTGAGGTAGGAATAGCTGTACGTATTGTCGATGCAGAAGTCGTAGGTCTCGACCGAGCCGCCGCCCGGGATATGGACCGGCGGTCGCGGCTCCTGGATCGGGCGCGGCCAGATGTTGACGTGCCGCAGCTTGTTGTAGCGGCCGTTCCAGGCGAACGGCTCGCGGGTCGTCCAGGCCTTGATGATCAGGTCATGGGCTTCCTGGTATTTCTCCCGCGTCAGGCTGGGAATCTGGCCGTAGCAGTAGTTTGTGTCCATCGAAGTCCCGACCGGGAACCCGGCCACCAGCCGCCCGCCCGAGATGCAGTCCAGCATGGCGAAGTCCTCAGCCACGCGGATCGGCGGATTGTACAGCGCGATGGAGTTGCCCAGCACCACGATGGCCGCGTCCTTGGTCCGGCGCGCCAGGCCCGCGGCGATGATGTTGGGGCTGGGCATGATGCCGTAGCCATTCTGGTGGTGCTCGTTCACCCCCACGCCGTCGAACCCGAGGGTGTCGGCGTATTCGAGCAAGTCCATGTAGGTGTTGTAGACCTCGTGGCTCTTGGCCGGGTCGAACAGCTTCTGGTCGATGTCCACCCAGACCGAGCGGTTCTTCTCCCGGAAATTGTCCGGCAGATAGGGCCACGGCATCAGGTTGAACCAGGTGAACTTCATGGCGCGTTGTCCTCCAGGAGCCGCATCTGACGTGCGGTCATCTGAACAACGATAACCGTTATCCGCCGGGCGCCAACCGGCGAATCTTCAGCCGGCCTTGCAGGCGGTCGGTCGCTGCGCCTCGGCCTCGACGACCGGGCGGATGACGTTGGTCCACAGGACGTAGCCCTGCGGCGTCATGTGCAGGCCGTCGCCGATGAAGATCTCCTTGGGCTTGCCGCCTTCGATCATCGCGGGCACCACGTCGATGTAATGGAGATCGTGGCGTCCGGCGGCCTGGGCCTTGACCGCGTCATTGACCTCGCCCTGCTGGGCCAGCTGCGCCCAGCGCAATTTCGAGGGCTTCAGCGAGATGAACCAGACCGGGGTCTGGCCCAGGGCCCTGGTCTTCAGGTCCATGAAGCGGGCGAAGTCGGCGGCGACCTCGGCGGGGGTCTTGCCGGCCGAGAGGTCGTTCTCGCCAGCGTAGAACAGGATGGCGCGTGGCCGATAGGGCGTGACCACCTTTTCGAACCAGGCATCCACGTCGGCGACGGTCGAGCCGCCAAAGCCGCGGTTGATCACCGGGATGGGCGCCATGTCGGCGGCCAGCGTGCGCCAGAACCGGATGCTGGAGGATCCGACGAACAGGAAGCCGCAGGGGGCTGGCGGCTGGGCCCGGTCGGCGGCGGCGAAAGCCTCCATCTCGGGCGCGAAGCGTTCAGGACCCGGCGCCGGCTGAGCCGCGGCGGGCGACGCCAGCGCGAGGATGAGGGCGAACAGCAGGCGGGGCATGGGGGTCTCTCCGGCGGGTGGCTAGACTAGCGCGCCGGCAGCGGCGATGGGAACCGGATGCGCGACCCGACCTCGTTCTACACCGGCTGGCTGGTGGACCCGGATGACCGCGAGAGGCTGCTGGCGCGGTTCCCGCCGCGCTATGCGGTCGTGGTTGCCCACCACGTCACGCTGAAATTCGGCGACCGCGCGGCGGTACCGCCGACGGAGACCAGGGGCGAGGTGGTGGGCGAGGCCGACGACGGCGCGGGGGTCCAGGCGCTGGTGGTGCGGATCGGCGGGACCACGGCGCGGCCGGACGGGGCGGTATTTCACATCACCTGGTCGCTGGAAGATGGGCGCGAAGCGCGGGAGAGCAATGCGGTGATCGCCGAATACGGCTGGCGGCCCTGGGCGGAGAGCGTCGCGGTGCGGCTGCATCCCGGCGGGTTCGAGCGCGCTGGCAGCAGCCCTGCCTGACGAGTGCCAACTTGCTGTTTTTATGCAATATTTTAACGAATCATCACTACCGTGCACGGACCGATCAGCGCGAGGTGTCCGATGCAGGCGTCGCCGGAATTCCGCAAGCAACTGGAAGGCTACGGCCTGACCACGGCCGAAATCCTTTATCGGATGCCGGACCACCCCTCCCTGCTGCAGAGTTATATCTGGCAGGACTACGACCTCTTTCCGGACTTCCCGGCCCTGAAAGGTTTCCTGGACTTCTGGGCGCGCGCGCTGGACGGACCGCTGTTCAGGGTGACGGTGGGCCACTGCCGTCTGATCCGACCCGCCCAACTGAACGCCATCGACGCACAGTTCCGGCTGAACTGAACCGCCTCGACAATTCGGCCAACCTGCTGGCGTGATGGCGCGTCGTCGCCGGAGCACCACCCCTTTGCGCAACTCCCTCGTTGTCCTGACCGCCGCCCTGCTGCTGGCGGGTTGCCAGGGCAAGGTGCAGCGGCCCGCATGTCCCACCGGAAAGGTGTGCCTGGAATATGGCAACAACTCCGAGCCGCTGACACTCGACCCGCAGAAGGCGAACCTGATCGACGAGTTCACGATCATCGGCGACCTGATCGTCGGGATGACCACCGACGCGCCGGACGCCAGTCCCACGCCGGCTATGGCGACGTCATGGGAGACCAGCGCCGACGGCCTCGTCTGGACCTTCCATATGCGCGATGCGGTCTGGTCGGACGGCGTACCGGTGACGGCAGACGATTTCGTCTACGCCTATCGTCGGATCCTGGCGCCCGAGACCGCATCGATCTACGCCTACCTGGTCTACCTGCTGAAAAACGGTGAGGCGGTGAATTCCGGCAAGGCCTCGCCAGAGACGCTGGGCGCCCGCGCGCTCGACACCCACACCCTCCAGCTGACCCTGGAACACCCCGCGCCCTACCTGCCCGAGATGATGAAGCATCAGAGCTTCTTCCCGGTGCCGAGGCATGTGGTCGAGAAGTACGGAGACGCCTGGGTGCAGCCCGGCCACTACGTCGGCAACGGTCCCTTCCGACTGGTTTCATGGAAACTGGGCAATCGGATCCAGGTCGAGAAGAACCCGCAGTTCTGGGACGCCGGCAAGGTCTGCGTCGACCGCATCAATTACTATCCAACGCCGGACCTGGTGTCAGCCGAACGTCGCGTGCGGCGCGGCGAGCTGGATATCAACACGTCGTTCCAGTCGAACCGGCTGGCCCACATGAACGAGGTGATGCCGGGCTATGCACGGCCGCACATGTCGCTGGCGACCTACTACCTGTCGTTCAACACCCGCACGGTGAAGCCGCTGCAGGACAAGCGGGTGCGCCGCGCCCTGTCGGAGGCCATCGACCGCGACTTCATCACCAAGAAGCTGATGCGGGCGGGCCAGATCCCTGCGTATAGCTTCGTGCCGCCTGGGACCGCCAACTATACCGCCGGGCCGAAGACCGCCTGGGCGGCCATGCCGCTGGTGCAGCGGCAGATCGAGGCCAGGGCGCTGCTGGCGCAGGCGGGCTACACCGCCAAAAATCCGCTGAAGCTGGAGATCAAGACCCAGAATCTTACCGACAGCCTGCTGCTGACGGAAGCCGTGCAGGCTGACTGGCGGGCGATCGGGGTGGACGCGAGTATCGCCCAGAACGACAGCTCGATCGCGTTCGCCGCCTATCGCAACCGCGATTTCCAGGTGGGCACGATGAGCTGGTACGCCGACTTCAACGATCCCGTGACGTTCCTGGGCCTGCTGAAATCGGATGTGGGGGCGCAGAACTACGGCGACTACAAGAGCCCCGCCTATGACGCCCTGCTGGCGGCAGCCGACCAGGAACCCGACGCGATCAGGCGCGCCGTGATCCTGGCCAAAGCCGAACAGACCATGCTCGATGACGAAGGCATGGCGCCGATCTATTTCGTCGTGAACCGCAACATCGTTAGCCCGAAGGTCACCGGCTGGGTCGACAACTCAGAGAACTTCCACAGGGCCAGGTGGCTGTGCGTCAAGAAGTGAGCCGCTAGTAGTAGCGGTACTCGTAGTGGCACTTCTTGTGCTTGGCGATCTCGTGGCCGGCCACGGCGCCCGCGCCGGCGCCGATGATCGTGCCGCCGGTCTTGCCGCCGCCGCTGGAGACTGCGTTGCCGAGGAGGCCGCCGGCGACCGCGCCGATCACTGTGCCGCGGTTATTGTGGGCGCTTGAGGTCGAATGGCAGACCTTCACCCGGTGACGGGTCTTGGCGTCGGCGGCCATGGGCGCGGCGACCACGGCAAGGGCCGAGCACACCAGGGTCGCAGTGGCGAGAAACTTGTTGCGCACGAGATGTCTCCTTCAGTGCTGTGACACGCGGGGTTTAGAACCCGCGTCTGTGCTCAAGGTTGCATATCCGACCTAGACACAGGGTGAACGGAGCCCTCGGGAACCGAACGCCGATCCATGTCTTTTCTGCCAGTCCGCCGGACGGGAGCTGTTCCCAAATCGCCGGCGCCTGGAGAAATGCCCATGTCCATTCTTGCCTGGATCGTCCTGGGCCTGATCGCCGGCTTCATCGCCAGCAAGCTCGTGAACCGCAGCGGCGGCAGCCTGGTCCTCGACCTGCTGCTCGGCGTGGTCGGCGCCTTTGTCGGCGGCTTCCTGTTCACCCGCTTCGGGTCCGCCGGTGTGACCGGCCTTAACCTCTACTCGATCCTCGTCGCCACCATCGGCGCCGTGGTCGTGCTGTTCATCTACCACGCGCTGGCGGGTCGCCGAGGCATCTAACGCCGGCGTCCGAAGGCCGAGACTTCAAAAAGCCCCGCTCCCCGCGAGCGGGGCTTTTCTGTTGCGTGAGAACTGTCACCCAGCCAACCCTTGGCGCAACAAGACGGGGGACGCATGGAATTGGTTCTGATCCGGCACGGCCTGCCCGAGCGCAGCGACGCGACGTCCGATCCTCTGCTCAGCGACGAGGGCCACGAGCAGGCCGGCCGCGTGGCGCGCTGGCTGGACCAAGAGCATTTCGACGTCGTCTACTCCAGTCCGATGCACCGCGCCGTGCAGACCGCCCGGCCGTTCGCCAAGGCCAAGGGGCATGAGCTGAAGACCCACCCCGGCATCGTCGAGTTCGACCGCGACTCCGGCGTCTACATCCCCATGGAGGAACTCAAGCGCGACAACTATCCGCGCTGGAAGGCAATGGTTGACGGCGAGTTCGAGACCGACATCGCGGGCTTCCAGGTGATGGTCGTCGCGGCGCTGGAGGAGATCATCGAGGCGCACCCCGGCCAGCGGGTGGCGGTGTTCTGCCACGGCGGGGTGATCAATGTCTGGACGGCGCACGTGCTTCAGATGGAGCCGCGGCTGTTCTTCGAGCCCGGCTACACCAGCGTCCACCGCTACCTCTGCGCCCGCTCAGGCCAGCGCAACATCGTCTCGCTGAACGAAAGCTTCCACCTCAGCCCGCACTGGCCGGCCTGAGGTTCCAGTCGAGGGGGGCGATGCTGGGGACGAGCAGAATCCAGCTGGCGACGCCGGCCAGCGCCACGACGCCCGCCACCGCGAAGGCCCAGGTGAACTCGCCTGTGCGGTCGACCACCATCCCGGTGACGAGCGGGGCCACGATGCCGGCGGCGTTGCCGACGCAGTTCTGGAAGCCGATCCACTTGCCGCCGGCGCGGGCGCCGGCCAGCGTCTGCCCGATGGCGTAGAGGTTGGGGCTGTTCATGCCGAACGCCAGGCCCGCCAGGAACAGGCCGCCGACGGCGACCGCCGGACCACCGAGCGCGCAGGCGGCCATGGCCGCGGCGGAGACAAGGTGGCTGGCGACGATGAAGGTCTTGCGGACCCGGTTGGCCGAGGCGCCCGAGCTCATCCAGCGGTCGGTGATCCAGCCGGTCGCGATCGAGCTCACGGCGTAGAGCAGGTAGATCAGGCCGCCCAGCTCGGCCATCTGCGAGACCGTGAAGCCGCGGGCCTTCACCAGGTAGATCGGCAGCCAGGAGATCACGAAGTAGAGGATGTAGTTGCTGGCGAAGTGGCCGAGACCCGCGCCCCAGGCCTCTTTGCGGGCCAGGATCGCCCGGAACGGCGGCGCGGTTTCGAGCTTCGGCGCGTCGTCGTGGCGGGAGAGGTGACGGGTGGCGACCAGCCAGGGCCAGAGCCAGAGGAGCGAGCCAAGGCCGAAGATCAGGAAGACCGGCCGCCAGCCCATCCGGGCCATGAGGAGGCCGCCGGTGAGGGTGCCGAACGCTGGACCGAGCGACAGGCCCACGGCGACAAGGCCGTTGGCGAACCCCAACCGGTGGGTCGGCAGGTTCTGGGCGATGATCTTCGAGCTGCAGGGGAAGGCGACGCTTTCGCCCAGGCCCAGCAGCAGGCGCAGCGCGATCAGCATGGCGAAGCCGTTGGCGAGGCCCGTAAGCGCGGTCGCGACCGCCCAGAGTGTCAGACCGAGCGCCAGCGTCCGGTAGGGATTGATCTTTTCGGCCAGCCAGCCGGCCAGGATCTGGGCGGGCGTGTAGGTCCAGAAGAACACCGAGACCAGCAGGCCGAAGCGGGTGGCGCTGAGGCCCAGCTCGTCCTTGATCAGCGGTCCGGCGGTGGCGAGGTTGCCGCGGTCCACGTAGTTGATGAACACCGACAGCGCGAGAAGAACGACGACGCCCGTTCCCAGCGTCGGCGCGACCCGCGCCGCCGAACCTGTTTGCGCCATCTGTTCCCCCGAACGGCCCGCTGGGTCAGGGGCTGAAGGAGTGAACGACCTTAGCCGCCGGGTGGCAAGCGGACAGCCTAGTCGGCGCTCAGCGCGCCGCCTTCGCGATGCGCGAAGATCAGGCCGGCGGCGTCGAGCTTGTGGCCGCGGGCGTCGGCGATCTCCAGGTGGATGTGGTCTATGATGCCGGCGGGGTATTTATTCTGCAGGGTGTGGGCGTGGCCGATGGGGTGGCCCACGGCGACGGCCTGGCCGACAGCGACATTGGGATCGACGTAGAAGACGCGGGCCTGGATGTGGAGGGCAGGATTGTCGATCTCGACGAAGCGCAGGACCTCATCGCCCGGGTAGGCGTAGCCGATCTTGCTGACGTAGCCGGAAATCGGCGCCTCGACAGCCTGGCCGGCGCGGGCGACGTAGTCGACGCCTTCGTGCAGGCGCGAGCCGCCGTCGCGCGAGGCGTGGAAGCGGCCCTCGCCATAGGCGTCGACGTCGCGGGGCGCCCGCCCGGTGGGATTGGCGACGTCGGCCTGACCGTCGCCGTCCAGATCGACGCCTTCCCAGATCACGCGCACAGGCTGGACGCGGAGCCGGGCGGCGAACGGGCCGGCGGTGAGTTCGGCGATCGCCGTCTCAAGCCGGGTGGGCGCGCCGAACCCGGCGCGCGCGGCGGCTTCAGCAAACCCAAGGGAGACCATCGTCGCGGCAAGGGCGGCGACTACGATCGTCGAGCTTCTGAAGTCGCTTGCGGAGCCCTGGCGAAGTCGAGCGAAGGCGGCGGTTAAGCGGGTTTTGAACGGCATCGGGGGCTACATAGGAGATTTTGCCCGGATGCTCATGCGTCATCTTGCCACCCGCGTTCGGTGACTCGGCGTCAGGCTGACTCTGCGTGGCGGATCCTTGCGACGAAGGTGAGGGCCAGGATCGCCGCACCGGCGGCGAGCGCCACAGGGACCAGAACGCCCAGCACCTGGTCCGCCGTCCATCCGGCCTGGCGCAGGTCGCCGGCCAGCAGCGGGCCGATGATCGCGCCGAACCGGCCGATGCCGACCGCGGCGCCGGCGCCGGCGGCGCGGGCCGGCGGCGCATAGAGCGCGGGGGCGAGGCTGTAGAGGACGTATTGCGCGCCCATCACCGTGAAGCCCACCGCGCCGCTGAGCGCCAGGATCGCGCCAAGCCCCCCGGAACTCCCGAGGCCCCAGAGCGCGGCGCCCAGCGCCAGATAGGCCGCCAGCATGGTCAGGCGCACGCCGGCGCGATCGGCGGCAAGGCCCAGCAAAAGCGCGCCCGCAACTCCCACAGCGTTGAAAACCAGCGAGGCGCTGGCGCCGTCGGCGGGATGGTAGCCCTTGGCCACCACCAGGCTCGGCAGCCAATTGAGCAGCAGGTACATGACCACCAGGGTCAGCAGGCTCGAGGCCCAGAGCAGGATCGTGGGCGCCGCGCGCCCTTCGGCGAACAGCGCATGAGCAAGACCGCCCGGGGCCTTGACGCTCTGCGCTGGCCGCGTCTCGGGCAGCCGGAGCGCGATCAGCGGCGCGACCAGAAGTGGTAGCGCCCCGCCGATCAGGAACAGCGTCCGCCAGTCCAGCGTCTCGCCAACCATCCGCGCCAGCAGCGCCACGCAGACACCGCCCGACGGCATGCCGCACATCATGGCGCCGGTGACGACGGCCCTGCGCTTAGGTCTGCTGATCTCGGCGGCGATGGCGATGAGATTGGGCAGGGCCCCGCCGAAGCCCAGGCCAGTGGCGAAGCGCGCCGCCAGCAGCGGGTTCAGGCCGCCGGCATAGGCTGTGGCGATCGAGAACAGGCCGAAGATCAACACTGAGGCCATCAGCACCGGCTTGCGGCCCCAGCGATCAGCGGCCCAGCCGCCGGTGAAGGCGCCCAGCACGAGGCCGACCATGGCGATGGCGCCGGCGGCGCCGACCTGGGCTGGATTGAGCCGCAGCTCAGGCGCGAAGTGCGGCGCCGCAACCCCGAACGCCTGGATGTCGTAGCCCTCGAGCGCGGCGATCAGGAAACAGATCCCGATCACCAGGCCGGCATTGACCGGTATCGCCGCCTTGCCCGCCATTAACTCCCCCACGCGGAATCGACCGCGCGCAACCTAGTACGTTCGCACCGGACGAAGCCCCATGAAAAACGCCGCCGGCAAGCCGGCCGACGGCGTGTTCCAGATCGCTCTGGATTAGAGTCAGGCGGTCGCAGCGACACCGCCGCGGCGGGCGCGGCGCATCATGGCGCCCAGCCCGCCGAAGCCCAGCAGCATCAGCGCCCAGCTGGAAGGTTCGGGCACGCCAGCATTGGTCTCGAAGTTCCAAGACGTCGTTCCGCGCGTCGTCGCGAGCGTCACGTTGTCGGCGAACACGTGGTAGCCGCCGCCCGCAGAACTGCCGACGCCCACGCTGATTGAGTAGAGGACAGCATTGGGCGAGTAGGTGCTGAGCCAGGCCGCGACCGTACGTTCGTCATTCTCGGTGCAGCACGGACCTCCCGAGACGCGCTTGTAGAACGTCGAGGCCGCCGTCGTGCTGTACCAGGTGTCGGTGTTCACCGAGCCATAGAGGCCGTTGTAGGCGCCTTCCCACACAAGGGAGCTGAACTGGTTTCCGTCAAAAATGTTCAGTCGCAGCGCGGGCGTCAGGTCGGGGTCGAGATTGCTGACCGAGTCGCCCGCGATGCGCCAGTCGTAGGTCAAGCTCACAACATCGGCGAGCGCCATGACGTTGACGTGTTCAAACCGGGTCCTGTCGCCGAACATCTCGAGCGAGCCGTTGCCGTTGTACGCCACCGTGCCGGTGATGTCGGAATGGCCGCCGCCGCTGTTGTCACCCGCCGAAGTGGCCCAGCCGTCGGTGGCGGTTGGCGTCACCACGACAGTGTTGGCCTGTGCGGCCGAGGCCCCCAGCATCGTCGCCGCGATCGCAGTCGCCCACATCATCTTTGTCATGATCAAAATAACCCTATAAGAATTTTATAATTAACGATTTGGGAGATCGCGTTCCGCGAGTCAACCGTATTCGTCGTTGAGATGTACTTATCGATCCGCACCGAAATTTTGTGCTGCGACTCCGAGATCAACTACGTCTCAATATGGGACACATTTATTGTCGAAATCCGACATGGTCTCGACGGCGGTGACTGTAAGACCTTCCCGCCGCCCCGGCTTCCGCCCAATACCAACTCATGACAAACTCAGCAGGGCGGCGAGGCCGTTGCGGCGGCGCCAAAGGCCGCGCCCGGGAAACCCTAGTCCGCGTCCAGGATCCGCTCCACCCGGCGGTCAGGGACGAACCAGATCATCGCCACCAGGACATAGAGCGCCAGCGACACCAGCGGCTGGATGAAGGCGAGGCCGAAGGCCGCCACATAGATCGCCAGCGACACCTTGCCCTTGATGTCGCGCCCGATGGCCCTGGCGAACGGCGAGTCCCGCCCCTCGTGGCGGACCATCAGGATCGTCAGCAGGGTGTAGGCAACAGCGGCCATGATCAGCACCCCGCCATAGAGCGCCACCGGCAGGGCGGCGAGATGGTTCTCGCCCATCCAGGATGTCACGAACGGCACCAGCGACAGCCAGAACAGAAGGTGCAGGTTGGCCCACAGGATCGGCCCCGACACCGTCTTCACCAGGTGCAGCATGTGATGGTGATTGTTCCAGTAGATGCCGACGTAGATGAAGCTCAGCACATAGGAGAGGAACACTGGCAGTATGGGGCGCAGCTCTGCGAAGCTGGTCCCGTGCGGGACCTTCAGCTCCAGCACCATGATCGTGATGATGATCGCCACCACCCCGTCGCTGAAGGCCTCCAGCCGTCCGGTTCCCATCTTCGCAATCCCCCATCCGTCGCCGCGCCCCGGGCCCCTGTTGTGGATCGCCTGACGCCCGCGCCGCAAGGGCGGAACAAGGCGACGGCTGGCGGACCGGACCTGGTAGGGTAAGATCACGGCTTCGCGGAGGAGCAACGACCATGACCGACGACCCGCCGCCGAACGAGACCCCGATCCAGAAGGCGCTGCGCCTGAAAAAGGCCGCCATCGCCGCCAAGCCGCAGCCGCCCCGGGGCGGCAAGTTCCAGCGCGAACAGGCGGCGGCTCAGCGCTCGTCGTCGAAATCGAAGCCCTGGTTGTCGCGTTAGGCAAGAACAGCGTTCCCCAACGGTTGCGCAGCAGCTACTGCTAGGATCGCGTTTTCCGGGACGGGAGAACCTATGAAACTGCGGGGACGCCGTACGCGAATGCGCCTGCGACCGACGCTTGGACGGTATGTCCTGGCGGGTGTCGTCTTGGCCTGGCTTGCCGCGAGCCCAGCCCTGGCCGCCGATCCGTTCG
>JBBREC010000037.1:0-24292 GCA_038203295.1 Caulobacterales bacterium | reverse complement strand
GAAGAGATGCTGAGCTGGAAAGACGGGGCTGTGAAGATCACTCGCATCGTCGAGATTCAGAGTCCTGTGCCCGCCGGACCGGACAATCCGCTGCTGCCCCAGGCGACGCCTGAGACCCTGCGGTCGATCCCGGGGCTCTATCCAAATTTCGTCAACGCGCAGGACCAGATGCTGCTGTCAATCCACGCCTTGCTGGTTGAGGCGCCGGGCCTGCGCCTGGTGGTCGACACCTGCATCGGCAATGACAAACCCCGCGGAATCACCGGCGGGCAACCGCTCGCCACCGGGTTCCTCCAGTCGCTCGCCGAGGCGGGCTGTGCGCCGGAAGATGTCGACGCCGTTGTCTGCACCCACCTGCACGTGGATCACGTCGGCTGGAACACCATGCTGGTGGAAGGCAAGTGGGTCCCGACCTTCCCGAGGGCTCGCTACCTGCTCGGCAAGGCCGAATTCGCGCACTGGACGGCCGAGGGCGACGAGGAGACCCAGGTGATCCTTGGAGATTCCGTTCAGCCCGTGCTCGACGCCGCGCTCGCCGAGTTCGTCGACATGGACTACCGGGTCTCGCCGGAAATCCGGCTCACGCCCACCACCGGCCACACGCCGGGCCATGTCAGCGTGATGATCGAGTCCGAGGGCCAGACCGCCGTCATCACCGGCGACATGACCCATCACCCCTGCCAGCTCGCCCACCCCGACTGGTCGCCCGGTTTCGACAGCGACAAGCAGGCCGCCGCCGTCACCCGGGCCCGCATGTTCGCCGAGTGGGCCGACCAGCCGATCCTGGTGATCGGCACCCACTATGCGGCGCCGACCGCGGGCCACATCCGCAGGGATGGGGACGCCTTCCGCTTCGAAACCTAGAACTCGTCGCCCCGGAAGAGGATTTTGCAGACCACCCGGCGGCCGCCTTCGCGGCGCATCTGCACGACCACGTCGATGACCTGGGCCGCATAGGCGCGAACGGCGGCCCAGTCGAGGTTGGCGCCGCCCAGCAGCGCCATCATGGCGATCTGGTCGAGCGCACCCCTGGGGCTGTCGGCATGCAGGGTGGTGATCGAGCCGGGGTGGCCGGTATTTACCGCCCGCAGGAAGGCGAAGGCCTCCGCGCCGCGCAGTTCGCCCAGCAGGATGCGGTCCGGACGCATGCGCAGCGAGGCTTGCAGCAGCACCTCGGCGTCGACCCGGGCCTCGCCCATGTCGCCGCGCACGGCGATCAGCCCGACGGCGTTGGCATGGGTCAGCCGGATCTCGGGCGCGTCCTCGATGGCGATCAGGCGCTCGTCGGGCGGGATCAGCTTGATCAGGCCGTTCAGGAGCGTGGTCTTGCCCGACGAAGTGCCACCTGAGAGCACAATGGTCTTACGCTGACGGACGGCGGCAGTAAGGAAGCCCTCCAGATCGCCGGACTCCAGTTTGCTCCGCAACTCTGCCTCGTCGGCGGCGGCGGTGTCTTCCCGCCGCTGGAACGCGCCAGCACGCGCAAGGTCGGCCAGCGACAGATCGGAGATGCTGTGCTTGCGCACTGCCACCGCGACGCCCTCGCGCGTCGCGGGCGGGCCGATCACCTGCACGCGCTCGCCGCCGGGCAGGCTGGCCGAGAGCAGCGGCTGTTCGCGACTGACCGCTTGGTGGCTGGCGCCGGCGATCTGGCGGGCGAGGCGCGTGAGCACGACCTCCGTCAGGCCTTCAGCGGGCTCGCGGCTCATGCCGCCGCCCGTGGTCTCGACCCAGACCTCCCCCGGCCGGTTCACCAGGATGTCGGTGACGTCAGGCCGCGCCAGCCAGGGTTCGAGGGGGGCGAGATAGCTCGCCAGATAGACCCCACTCACCGGGCGCGTCCCATGACTCCGGAGAAGTCGAGGTCGCGGGCCACGAACACCCGTATCGGCGCGCCCTGGGCGACCTGGATGGTGGTAGGAATGTCGATCTCGCGCTGCAGCGCCAGGGTGGCGATGGTCGAGGCCTGCTGCGGCGAACCGATGACGATTGCGGTGTTGCCCCCGCCCCTGCCGCCCAGCGCGTCGAGGCCGGACGACACCACCGACAGCAGGATCGAGGCGCCGAACCGCCGCAGAAAATGGGTGTTGGTCTCGCCAACCAACCCGCCTCTGCCCAGGGTGTCCGCCGTCGGCGAGGCGATCTCCACCGAGACGCCGTCGGGCGTCAGAACGCGCGACCAGACGACGAAGGCCCGGGTCTGGCCTACCGCCACGCCGCTGCGGTACTGGCCGATCAGCTTGGAGCCACGCGGGATCAGCACGGTGGAGCCGTCAAAACCGCGAACATCGCGGTTGACCACCGCCCGGACGAAGCCCGGCAGGTCGGAGTTGATCGCGGTTTCCATGAAGGCCGGGATCATCGTGCCCTGGGGCGCCACCAGCGCCAGGTCCCGCAGCCGGGTCGCGCGCGCGGTTTCCACGCCGGCCGAGCCAACCCGCTCGGCGAACCGCTCGTCGGCGCTGCCCTTGGGATCGGAAGGACCGGCGGCGCGGGCCGCGGGCGTCATGGCGGCGGCCGCAGCTGGACCGGGCGCGCCGACCGGGTCGGCAAGGTCCACCACCATGGCCGGCGCCTGCAGGCGCGCCGTATCGTCAGGGCCGGGTGGCGCGGGCGACGGCGCGAGCGGTTGCGGCTGCAGCGCGGCGGGTGCCGTCGGCGCCGGCGGCGACGGGATGGTCATCAGCGGCATGAGCGTCGACGAAGGTGGCTGATGGGCCACCTGGGCCTTCGCCCGGCCGTTGTTCAGCGTCATGAACACACCGCCGCCCAGCAACAACGCCAGGCCCAGGCCCGGCAGAAAGCTCCAGCGGGACTCCTTGCGGCCCACAGCGCTGGCCGGACCCGGGCGGGCGGCGAAGACTGGGCTTTCCGCCGGCGTCGCGGGAGGTCTGGAAGGCTTGCTCATCTGCGTCCGCCCGTGCGCGGTTTCGACGGGGCAGGCGCCAGACCGCCCCCTTCAGGCGGGCGGAATCCGCCGTTGAGGATCCAGGTGACCTCCGTTCCGCGCCTCAGGGCGAAGCCAGGCGCCAGTTCGTCGATCACCAGGAAACCGTCGCGGAAGGCGACGTTGCTCAGCGCCTCATGGCCGGCGGCGTCGACGACATAGATCGCGGGGTAGTCACTCCCCGCCGCGAACGCGAAGTAGGTCGCCCGGCCGTCGTCAAATACCCGGATAGGCAGGCTCTGCGCCGAGCCGCTGAAGGTGTAGGCGTGGTTCAGGTCGCGGGGCGGCTCGGGCGGCGGCGGCGGAAGCAGCTCGACCCGGGCCGGCTCCGGATAGACGAAGCGCACGCCGTAGGTCAGGTCCCGTGGGGCCTTGGCGCTGGCGGTGAGGCTGAAGCTATAGCGGCGCAGGTTGGTGATCACGGTCATGTTGGTGCGGCCGCCGGCGGTCAGCGGCTTGAGGAACAGCAGGTCCGCCTTGCGGTTGGGCGTCACCTGCCAGCTCAGCGCATCGCCGATGCCGACGTTCTCGATGCGCTCGCCGTCGCCGAATTCGAGGGCCATCTGGTAGTGCAATGTCCCGGCGATCTCATAGACTTGGCCGGGCTCATAGAAGGCGACCTTCACGCGCGGATCGACCGCCCCCGGCGACGGACGCGCCGCCGCGTCGGCCTGCCCGACACAGAGCAGCGCGGCGACCGCAAGCAGGATCAAAAACGGACGCATCAGGGTCTCCGGCGAGGTGGGGCGACGGTGCGCCGGGCGGCGCGCCAGGGCTCGCCGCCCAACCGCGACACCTCCGGCGAACGGCCGCCGGCGTGGGCTTCAGCGACGCGGGCGAGGCCGCCAGCCGCGGCCAAACGCGGCGGCGCGATTTCGCGGGCACCCTCCCCCTCCAGCCGTCGGCCCAGCGCCTGGGCGCGTGACATCGGCGCCTCGCGGGCCGCGACGCTGCCCTGGCCCCGCTCGTCCCGCTCACGCGGCGCACGGGCGGCAAATGGATTGAAGCCTCCGGCGATCATCCCGCCGGCCGACAGCAGGCCGAGCTGGGCGCAGGCGAAGACGAAGACCACCGAGGTCGCCGCGTTGGCGGTGTCCGGATTGAGCAGATGGGCCTCGCGCTCGGCCGCCAGGCGGACCAGCCACGGCTCCAGCACCACAAGCAGGATCTCGGCGCCGACCCAGCAGACCAGCGGCGCCATCGCCGCGGTGACCAGGGCGCGGACCCAGCCGGCGAAAAGTCCCCGGGTGGATTCGAAGAGGAAGAGCGCGATGAACAGCGGCCCGATCGCCAGCAGCACCCCCGCACAGACTTCGGCCAGGGTCAGCACGCCGGCCGTGCTCATGAACAGCGCGGAGGACGCGCGCCACAGGCCCTGGGACGCCATGGCGTCGCCGCCTTCCAGCGCCTGCGGGTTCGGGCCGGCCGCCTTGGCGAAGGCCGCGGCATTGAGCGTCAGCTGGTCGTAGGCGAGCTGGAGGCCGGCCAGCGGATCGGAGGCCAGGCTCGAACCGCCGCGCGCCGTGGGGCCGCCAACGATTCGCGCCACCTGCAGCGGCCCGTCCATGACTACGTCGAACGCCACCGTCTGGAAGGCGCTCCACCCCAGGCTGACCGCAAGCACCACGCCCACCCGGATACCGATCATAGGCGCGTCGGCCAGCCTGACCCCGCCCAGGCCGAACATCAGCCGGTAGCCCAGGATGGCGACGTAGATTGTCAGCATCAGCGTCAGGGCCGCCGGGAACAGAGAGCCGGGTGCGGTCAGGGCGTGGTAGCCCGCCTGGGAAAAGTCGCGGACATTGCAGTCCACCGACCCAAGCAGACTGCGGATCAGTCCCACCTCGCGCGGGATCGCCGGGCAGGCCTCGCTCATGATCCGTCCTCGCCGGCGAGGAACGGACCAAGCCAGGCGGCCGGGTCGTCGCCATGGATCGCGCGAAGGGCGTCGAGCCGGCGGACCGACCGCTCGGTTCCGGCCAGCACCTTCAGGTGGTGGGGCAGCCCGTCGAGGTCGAGGCGGGCCACCACGCTGTGGTCCGCCTGCTTGACCAGGAAGCAGCGCGAGGTATCAGGCAGGCTGCGGACCAGCTCGAACTCGTGTGTCGTCAGGCCGAAGCCGTCGACGTAGTCCGCCGCGCGGGCCTTGGGATTGGGCAGGAAAATCTGGGTCGCCGCCTGTTCGACGATGGCCGAGGCGATGCGGCTTTCCAGGGCGTCCGACGCGCTCTGGGTGCAGAAGCCGATCACCCCGTTGCGCTTTCGGATGGTCTTTTCCCAGTCCTTGAGCCGTTGTTCGAAGATCTCGTCGTCCAGCGCCTTCCAGCCCTCGTCGACAACGATGATCGAGGGCGAACCGTCCAGCGACTGCTCGATACGGTGGAAGAGGTACATCATCGCCGGGGTGCGGCTGACCGGCGTATCGAGGATACGGGTCATATCGAAGCCGAAGGCCGTGCGGTCCAGGTCTAGCCGGTCCTCCGGGTTGTCGAACAGCCAGGCATGCTCGCCGTCGTCGCACCAGGCCCGCAGCCGCGCGGCGAGGTCGCCGAAGCTGGCGCGGCGGGCGCCGACAAACAGTTCGCGCAGGTGGCGAAGGCGGCGGTGTTCCGGCGGCTGGGCGAAGTTGGCGTCGATGGCGTCGGCGATCTGGGCGCGGTCCTCTGCGCTCAGCACCTCGCCGGAGCTCGACAGCAGGCGTCCCAGCCAGTCCAACAGGAAGGCGCGGTTGGCGGCGGTGTCCGGCAGCTGAAGCGGATTGAGGCCCGTGGGCTCGCCGGGCCGCAGGACATCGTAGCGGCCGCCGATGGCGCGGATGAAGATCTCCGCGCCGCGGTCCTTGTCGAAATAGGCGATCCGCGGACCGAACTTGCGCGCCTGGGCCAGCAGGAAGGTCAGCAGCACCGTCTTGCCCGAGCCCGAGGGCCCGATGGCGGTGAAGTTGCCAAGGTCGCCGTTGTGGAAGTTGAAATAGTAGGGACCGGCCGCAGTGGTCTCCAGCACGGTGACCGCCGGTCCCCAGTGGTTGTCATTGGCGTCACCCAGCGCGTGGTTATGCAGCGAGGCCAGGCAGGCGAAGTTGGCGCAGGACACCAGCGCCTTGCGCCCGATATATTTGAAGTTTCCGGGAAGCTGGGCCCAGAACGCCGGCTCCAGATTGACGTCCTCGCGCACGGCGACCGCGCCGCCCTCGGCCAGCGCCGACTGCACCTCGGCCACCGCGAGGTCGAGCTCGGCAAGGTCGTCGGCCTTCACCAGAACGGTCAGGTGATGTTCGCCGTAGGCCGAACGGCCGGCGCCCACTTGGTCGCGGGCGGCGGCCAGCTCCTCGCGCAGGCTGTAGGCGTCGTCATCGGCGGCCCTGAGGCGGCGCAGCGCAAGGCCCATGCGATCGAGCGTCGCCTGCCGGTCTACAAAGGCGAAGCTCTCCGAGAGCACCATCTCGAAAGGCAGGCGGGTGACGGCGTCCAGCATCCCCGGCGCCGAGCGGGCCGGATAGTCCTTGATCGCCACCATGGCGGCGAACCTTGCGGACTGCCCGCCGCCAGCTCCGATCTCAATGGCGTCAGCCCCGAAGGCCAGTCGCCGGTCAGCCATCGCAGCGCCGATCTCGTCGCCGGGGGCCAGCATGGGCCTTACCTGGCCGTTCGCCAGCGACGCCAGGAAGGCGCAGGGCTCCGAATAGAGCGCGCCGCCGGCCTCATAGTTGGTCAGCGTCCGGGCGCCGTAGGGGCCGAGCGTCGCCAGGAAGGCCTTTCGGGTGACGTGCAACTGGCGAAGGTCCTGCGCCTGGTTGGCCTCGTCCGCCTGGCCGCGGCGCAGCAGCCGGTCGAGCATCCCCGCCCGGCCCTGTAGCGGCCGGCGCACCAGCGTCACGAACAGGTCGTTGATGTAGAGCCGGCGCTCGGCGAGCTTGTTTCGCCAGTCCGCGTCGAGTCCGGCGCTGAACGGATCATCGGGCGTCCCCGCCAGGTCGGGATGCGCGGGGCGCCGGACGATGTGGTGATAGATCGCCAGCCGCGAATTGGCTGCGCCGCGCAGCAGGGTCTCGCGCACCTGCTTGCGGTAGCTGAGCTCATCGTCCTCGCGGGTCTCGAACGGGAAACCCCTTAGTTTGATAACCTGGACCAGCAGGCCGTCGCGGGTCTCCACCGTGGCGTTGTCCACATGGCGCACATAGGGCACGTGGTCGGCGACGCGGGCTTCGCGGGCCGCGAACCGCGCGCCCTTGCTGGCGGAGAGGTAGGTCGCGCTCATGGCCGGTAGGCGTTGGCGCCCCAGTAGCGGTAGTTCTTCACCCTGGGGCAGCGGCTGACCCTGGTGATCCAGAGATCGAAGAACCGGGGCTCGTGCAGGCAGCCCACGTAGCCGACGGCCTGGAGCAACCCGGCCGCCGCGATCACCCAGAACGAGCGGGTGATCAGGAACGCCTCCACCGAGACAATCAGGTTGAAGACGGCATAGTTGTAGGTGACGCCTCCGATCATCTGCGGCCGGGTCAGCGCCGCGAAGATCGGATCGGAACTGAGCTCGCTCAAGGCTCAGTGCGCCAGGGTGGCGACGGTGCGCAGGCCGGCCACGATGGCGCCCGCGCCGAATACGACAAAGGCGCCGACGACCACTGTCAGTCCGCGCCGCCACTCGATACGGCCCGTCAGCATCCCGAAGCCCACCACCGCCACCGCGATCACCGCAGCGGTAGTGGCGAGGTTGCCAAGCAAAGTCCCCTGCACCCATTGCAGCGCGCCGAGCAGCGGTCCTGACCCCGCCGGATCGGCCGCCTGGGCCGCGGCAGGGCCGGCAAGCGCCGACGCGGCGGCCCGTGAGGGCCACCGCGTCCAATGTGCTGACGTCTGTGCGGGCGGGGGCGTGAGCCCCGCCCGACTTCGGCCTCGCGCCCGCACCTATACGAACCCGAGGAACGGGGTGGCGTAGTTGTGCAGGTTCGGGAAGATCGTGAAGAGACTGGACTCGGGCACCCCGAACCAGCGGCCGAGCGTCGCGCCGTACTGGTCCACCGAGGTGGTGGGCAGCATGTTGTTGCCGACGATGTCTGGGTTGTTGAAGCCCGCCTTGTCGATGCCCAGCGTCGGATACTGGCCGTAGATGTCCTTGCCCCGCACCGCACCGCCCATGATCAGGTGGTGGCCGCCCCAGGCGTGGTCGGTGCCCGTTCCGTTGGTGGCGAAGCCGCGGGAGAAATCCGAGGCCGTGAAGGTGGTTACGCTGGCGCGCATGTCGACGAACTGCTGGACGCCGCCCACGCTGCCCGCGGGCATGGCGGCCAGCGCCTTGTCGAAATAGTCCAGGGCCTGGGCCAGGCGCGTGAGGTTCACGGCCTCGCGCGGATTCTGCGTGTCGTGGGTGTCGTGCTGGTCTAGGCGCAGGAAGAACACCTGGCGCTTGATGCCCATGCCCGGCGCGGCGGCGATCATCTGGGCCACCGTATTCAGCTGGGTCGTCCAGGGGTTCACGTCCTGAAAGCCCTGGATCGGCTCGTTGTAGACCGGCGCCCCCAGAACCGAGCCGGGGGTCAGGAACTTCGAGTTGAGGTTCACCGCCGCCGTGATCGAACGCTGCACGACCGTGGCGTAATCGTTGGCGAAAGTGGCCGCCCCGTTGCTGTTCTGGATGATGGACGTGAACGCCGCCGCGCCGGCCGAGGAGCCGAACAGGCTGCCCGACACACCGCGGATCGTGATGGCGGGGGCGTTGAGGTCGGTGTTGATCTGATACTGGTTCACGGCGTCGCCGGACAGGAAGACCGCGTTGCCGTCTGCCGAGACCGAGGTGAAGATCGCCTGGGTCCCGTTCTGGCTGGCGACGATGTCCGCCAGACGCCCGCCCCAGCCTGTCTGTGCGCCGTCGATGGCGCCGGACTGCCAGGCCGACTGCTGGTCGTTATGCGACCCCAGCGCCGGAGGGATCGGCACGGCGTTGGCGAGGAACTGGGCCTTGGTCGTCGGCTGGACAAGGGTGCCGACGTTGGCCAGGACGGCGAGCCGGCCCTGGTCCCATAGCGGCAGCGCCTGGCCCATCAAGGGGTGTATGGCGAATGTGCGCGGCCCCGTGACGTTGGTGCCGACGGGGATCGCCTGCGGCGTGCTCGGTACGATCGGGAGCACCCCGCCCCACATGTTGGGCTTGTTCTTCCGGGTTCCAGGCGGAACCACGATCGGCGCGGTCCCTGGCGCCATGAGTGCAATCGGATCCTCGCCGCTGTTCCGCGCCGACGTGTAGCGGGCGAAACTGTCCGGGTCGGTGGCCAGGACCATGTTGTTGGAGTCCTGGCCGCCCTGCATGAACAGGCAGACCAGGGCCTTGTAGTCGGGGGCCCCGGCCGCCGCGGCGGAGCCGGCGGCGGTCAGTTGCAGGGCCAGGGGCGCCGCGGCGCCCAGTACCGAGAAGCCCGCGCTCAAGCGCAGGAATTCCCGACGGCTCGAAGAGTCGTTCATTGTCGTGTCCTCTGCGTTGCGGTCAGCGCTGCGTCAGGTACTCGCCGGAAACCAGCGAGAGCAGAACGGCCAGCTTGGTGCGGTTGGTGCGGGCGGTGGTGGTGGAGCCCGTGGTCGGGATCTTGATCGCATCGACCACCGTGAAGATCTGCTGGCGCAGGCCCGCCGACATCTGGCCGTAGAACAGTAGGAGGTTCAGCCGGTCGAGCAGATCGTTCGTGTTGGCTGCGATGGCGATCTCGGCGGTGTAGTTGCTGAGGACGTCCGAGCCGGAAGAGGTGACCTGATTTGTCCCGAGCCCCGAGGTGACCGCCGACTGCATCAGGTTGGCGTAGGCCGCAACCGTGAGTTCGCTGACCACCTGCATCTCCGGCGCGACCTTTCCGGCCTCGGCGATGCGGGTGTGTGGCGGGATGTAGTCGGCCCGCCAGAAGTTGAAGACCCCCGGCGCGTCCAGAATGCCCTGGGCGAGCAGGCTCGGGCTTCCGGTCTCGCCGATCGAGAAATGACCGTTCTTCGAGCGGACGTTGAACGTGCGGCCCCAGTTGGTCACCCGGATCATCGGCTCGCGCAGCTTGCCGAACAGCGGGTTCGCCTGGGCGGCG
This sequence comes from Caulobacterales bacterium, assembly GCA_038203295.1. GTDB lineage: Bacteria > Pseudomonadota > Alphaproteobacteria > Caulobacterales > Caulobacteraceae > Phenylobacterium. Next base: position 14,285 of record JBBREC010000037.1, on the reverse strand, counting down.
GCCGTATCGCGCGCCTCGTCGTCGAGAAGGATCGCGCGCAGCACGGCGCGCATGTCGCCCCGGACGCCCTGGCCGTTGTTGTCGAACACGCCTGCGATCCGGGCGACATAGGCCGGGGTAGGGTTGCTGGTGACGAACTGCTTGATCATCCGCTTGGCGAAATAGGGCGCCGTGTTCTGGTGGTTGAACAGCGTGTCGAGCGCGATCTTCACGTCGCCGGAGGGATTCGACGTCGTCGACGCCGCGATCGTCACCCCCAGGAACTTCTTCTCCGAAAGCGAATGGTGTTTCGGATAGAAGATCATCTGGACCGGGTTGCCGTTGGCCCCACCCGCGTCGAAGTAGCTGTACGCCGAGGACAGGAAGGTGTCGTCGCCCGGGCTTGGCGAGTACCAGCTTATGCCGGTGAAAACCTTCGCCAGCCCGGCGATATCGTCGTGGCTGTAGGTCGGTATGGTGCGGCCCGCGCTGTCGAGCTGTGGCGAGCCGTCCTGATTGAGCCTGATCGTCCCGATGGAGAACAGCTGCATGATTTCGCGGGCAAAATTCTCGTCTGGCGTGCGGCCGCTGGCAGGGTCTTCCTTGTCGTTCTTCACGAAGGACAGGAAGATCCCGACCATGGGGTTCATGGTCACGATGTTGATCAGGTCGCGCCAGTTCCCGAACGCGTTCGCGCCAAGCAGATCGTAGTAGTTGGTGGTCCCGAGCGAGCCGTTGAATTCGAGTTCCTCGTTCTCGCGGGTGACCACGAAGAGCTGCGACAGCGCGAATTGCATGCGTTGACGAAGCTGGTCCGGCCGCTTGATGGCGCCCTGCCAGAAGCTCTCGACATAGGCCCCGTGTTCGTCGGTGCGGTACGGCTTCTGGGTGTTCAGCCGCTGGCGCACGTCGGCCAGCATGTTGAACGGCGTCATCGCCATCTGCTGGTCCATCCAGGCCGAGTAGCCGAGGCTTTGCACAGCGGCGATATCGGCGTCGGTGACGCCAAACGTGCACTGGGTCAGGAAGCGCGCCGCGTCCGGGGCGCTGACCGGCCCGTCCGCGAGCCTTGGACCCAGGCTCCCCGATGAAACCGCAACAGCCGCCGCGGCCGCAGCGACAACCGCCGCCCCCGCAACAACGGCTTTTTCCGTATTCGTCGCCATTCGTAGCCCCCCACAGGACCTTGGTGGACGGCGCACAACGGCGCCGTGTACCAAGCAAGAGGCGCGAAGCGCGTACTTCCCCCTAAAATAAAATCATAGGTTGTGGCTAATAGCGACGTAACCAAGAAGCCTGGCCCAGCCCATGTTCTGCGCGTCACCCACGGGGGCGAGCGATCCGGAGATCAACGCGAAGGGGCGGCGCTGCGCCGCTCAAGGCCTCCGCCCCGGTCTGGATCCGCCGCAGCTGAGCAGAGGTTCCATAGCCGCCGCGCCCAGGTGAAATCGCCGCTTGGCCTGTCCGCGCGAGTGCGCCACGCTGCGCGCAAATAAGTAGCGTGGGGAGGGGAAAGCACTTGGCTCAGTCAGAGATTCGTTCGGGACGTCTGTTCCTGGGCAGCTGTACGGCGATTACGGCCCTGGCGTTCAGTTTCGCCGCCATGAGCGCGGTCATGTACCAGCTCAAGTCCGAGTTCCTGCTCGACAACGCCCAGGTGGGGCTGATCGGCGGCGCGGGGCTATGGGGAATGGCGATCAGCCAGATCTCCTTCTCCTCGCTTTGCGATCTGGTCGGCATGCGCAACCTGCTCAGGCTGGCGCTGGTCGGCCATATTGCAGGTGTGCTGCTCTTCGTCTTCGCCACCGGGTTCGAGACCCTGTTCGCCGGCGCCCTGGTCCTGGCCATCGCCAACGGCATGATCGAGGCGGTGTGCAACCCGCTGACTGCCGCGCTCTATCCGGACCGCAAGGCCGGGATGCTCAACCGCATGCATATGTGGTTTCCGGGCGGCATCGTGCTGGGCGGTCTGGCCTGCTGGGGCCTCGATCTCGCCCACGCCGACTGGCGGGCCAAGATGCTGATCGTGCTGGTCCCGGCCCTGGCCTACGGCGTGATCTTCCTGCGCGAGAAGTTCCCGCCCACCGAGGCCGCCGCCGCCGGCCAGAAGCTCTCCGACGCCTTCAAGGCGGTCGCCACCTCGCCGCTGCTGTGGGCCTTCCTCTGCCTGATGGCCGTGACCATGAGCCTGGAGCTCGGCCCCAATCGCTGGATCCCGGCGGTGCTGGAGGCCGGCGGCCTGCCCGGCATCCTGGTGCTGGTGCTGATCAATGGGGTGATGGCAGTGACCCGCGCCAACGCCCACGCCATCCTCGCCCGGGTCTCGCCGCCGGTGGTGCTGATGGTCTCCACCGGGGTCGCGGGGCTTGGCCTGCTGGGCCTTAGCTATGCGGCCACGCCGGCCATGACGGTCGCCATGGCGCTGGTCTTCGCCATCGGCATCGCCATCGTCTGGCCGACCATGATGGGGTTCGTGGCTGAGCGGACGCCGAAGACCGGCGCGCTGGGCCTTGGCCTGATGGCCGCCGCGGGCTCGCTGGCGGTGGGCATCGTCACCACCCCGCTGCTCGGCCAGATCGCCGACCGGCACCTGCCCGACACCCTGCCCCGCCCCGCGGTGACCGCGCTGGCGACCGAGGTGCTGGCCGTCACCGCGCCCAAGCCGCCGGAACTCACCGCCGCCGCCCAGACGGTCTCGGCAGCAACGATCCTGCCGCCCCAGGCCACCGGCGACTTCCTGCGCCGCACGGCCGCCGGTGAAGCCGGCCCGACCACGGCCGCCAAGGCTGCGCCGCTGCTGAGCGCGGCCGAGAACAAGTCCGGCCTGCTGTCCTTCCGCTATCTGGTGCCCTTCGCCTTCTTCGTCTGCCTGATCTTCGGCCTGGTGGTGCTGAGCGATCGTAGAGCCGGCGGCTATGCCGCCCAGGTGGCCCGCGCCCGCCTGGCGGGAGCCGCCGAGTGACCACGCCCCCCTTGCGTATCGGTTTCGTGGGCTCCGGCTTCATCGCCAAATTCCACGCCAAGAGCTTCGAGGCGGTCCGCCACGCCCAGATTACCGGCGTTTTCAGCCCCAACCCGGCGCACCGCCGGAGTCTGGCCGACGCGGTAAACGCCGCCGAGCTTGGCCCCTGCCGGGCGCACGACGATCTGGAGAGCCTGCTGGCCGCCGACGACGTCGACGCCATCTGGCTGCTGGCCCCCAACGACCGCCGGCTGGAGGTCATGCGGACGGTCAACGCCGCGGTGAAGTCCGGACGTTCGAAGGTGCGGGCAATCGCCTGCGAGAAACCGCTGGGCCGCACGCTCGCCGAGGCCCGCGAGGTACTGGCCCTGGCCGAAGACGCGGGCCTGGCCCACGGTTATCTGGAGAACCAGGTGTTCTCCACCGCCGTCGAGCGCGGCAAGGAGATCATCTGGCGCCGCGCCGTTCCGGCGTCGGGCCGTCCCTACCTGGCCCGCGCCGCGGAGGAACACTCCGGCCCGCATGAGCCCTGGTTCTGGCAGGGCGAGCGCCAGGGCGGCGGGGTCATGAGCGACATGATGTGCCACTCCGTCGAGGTCGGGCGTTTCCTGCTGACCGAGCCGGGCGCGCCGCGCGGCAGCCTGAAGGTCAAGGCCGTGCAGGGCTCGGTCGCCTATCTGAAGTGGACCCAGGACAAGTACGCCAGGACACTGGCCCGCGACTTCAAGGGCGTGGAGTTTCAGCGGCGGCCGGTGGAAGACTTCGCCCGCGCCACCATCACCCTGGAAGACGAAGGCGGCCGCGAGCTGATCGTCGAGGCCTCGACCTCCTGGTCCTACGTCGGCCCCGGTCTGCGTATCGACCTGGCGCTGCTGGGTCCCGAATACGCGATGGAGTTCTCTTCGCTTAATCCCAGCCTCAAGGTCTTCCTGTCCCGCGCCATCACCGGCGGCACGGGCGAGGACCTGGTGGAAAAGCAGAACGCCGAGCAGGGCCAGATGCCCATCGTCGAGGACGAGGCCGGCACCTACGGCTACGTCGGCGAGAACCGCCACATGGTCGACTGCTTTCGGCACGGGAAGACGCCCATCGAGACCTTCCACGACGGCGTCGAGGTCGTGCAGATGGTCATGGCGCTCTACAAGTCGGCGGAGACCGGACAGGTCGTTCACATGCCTGACGAGTCCCTGGAAACCTACATCCCCGTGCCCGCACGGGTGGGAGGCTGAGCATGGCGGCCGAAGCGTATGACGTGATCATCGTCGGCTCCGGAGCGGGTGGCGGGATGAGCGCCTACCACCTGACGAAGTCGGGCCTGAAGGTGCTGATGCTGGAGGCCGGGCGGACCTACGATCCCGTCACCGAGACCCCGATGTTCAACACCAACGCCGAGGCCCCGCTCCGGGGCGTCTCGACTCCGGACAAGCCGTTCGGCTTCTACGACGCCACCGTCGACGGCGGATGGGAAGTGCCGAACGAGCCCTATACCGTGGCCGAGGGCTCCGAGCCTTTCATCTGGTGGCGGCCCCGCATGCTGGGCGGCCGGACCAACCACTGGGGCCGCATCGCGCTGCGCTTCGGGGAACTGGACTTCAAGCCCTACAGCCGCGACGGCCTGGGTTATGACTGGCCGATCACCTATCAGGATCTGGCCCCCTGGTACGACAGGACCGAACGGCTGATCGGCGTCTCCGGCGCCGCGCCGGCGCAGGGCCTGCTCAACACCCCGGACTCGCCCCCCGGCTGCCTGATGCAATCCGCCCCGCCGCGGGCCTTCGAGGTGTTCTACGAGCGCGCCTTCCGGGCCATGGGCATCCCGGTGATCCCGATGCACGGCGCGGTGGTGACCGGCCAGATGGAGGGCCGCAACACCTGCGTCTTCGCTACCCCCTGCGGCCGCGGCTGCGCCATCGGGGCCAATTTTCAGTCGACGACAGTGCTGCTGCCGCCCGCCATGGCCACCGGCAATCTGACCATCACCACCGACGCGCTCGTCTACCAGGTCGACCTCGACCGGGCCGGCAAAGCAAAGGGCGTCACCTACGTCAACCGCAAGACCGGCGAGCACCATTCGGTTACCGCGAGGTCGATAGTGCTGGCGGCGGGCTCAGGCGAGACTGCGCGCATCCTCCTGAACTCCAAAAGCTCGGCCTTCCCGGATGGCCTGTGCAACACCCACGGCATGGTCGGCCGCTACCTGATGGACAGTGTCGGCACCGGGGTCAGCGGCCAGTTCCCCTCGCTGGAGGGCCTGCCGCCTACCAATGACGACGGCCAGGGCACCCAGCACACCTACGTCCCTTGGTGGGGCTACGAGAAGCAGAAGGAGCTCGGCTTCGCCCGCGGCTACCACATCGAGATCGGCGGCGGCCGGCGCATGCCCTCCATGGGTCTGGCCGGCATCATCCCCGACGATGAGACCAGCGTCGGCGACGCCCTGCGCGGCAAGCTGCGCGACCGCTACGGCAGCGTCATCGGCTTCGATGGCCGTGGCGAGATGATCCCCAACGACGACTGCTATTGCGAGATCGATCCGACCGCGAAGGACAAATGGGGCATCCCGGTTCTGCGTTTCCATTGGAAGTGGGGCGAGCACGAAACCAACCAGGCCGCCCACGCGGTCAAGACCTTCCTGGAGGTCATCGACAAACTGGGCGGCAAGCCGCAGCCCGGCGTCGAAACCGACGGCCGCAAGGCCATCTCCAAAGGCGGCGAGATGATCCACGAGATCGGCACCGCGCGCATGGGCCACAACGACGCCGACTCGGTGGTCAATCAGTACGGTCAGAGCTGGGCGGTCCCGAACCTCTTCGTCATGGACGGCGCGGTGATGGTGTCGAGCCCCGACAAGAACCCGACACTCTCGATCCTGGCGCTGGCCTGGCGCTCGGCCGACAACCTCGCAACCCTCGCCAGGCAGGGGGTAATATGACCGCCGTTCCTCCAGAAACCGGGCCCGAGCCCTATGTCTCCAGGATCGACCGCCGAACGGCTTTGGCCTGGGTCGGCGTCGTTGGCGCCGCAACCGCCGCGGCCTCCGCCGGGATCGTACTCTACGGCCCGAAGTCCGCCGGTCCGACGGTCAAGGGCTACGGCACCGACCCGAAGCTGAACCCGCCGGTCAAGGCGCCTTGGCCCCGGATCATGAGCAAGGACCAGCTGCAGGCCTCCGCCATTCTCGCCGACTACATCCTGCCGGCCAGCGGGGCCGCGCCCTCGGCAAGCGCGCTCGGCGTCCCGGATTTCATTAACGAGTGGGTCAGTGCGCCCTACCCGGACCAGACCAAGGATCGGCCGCTGATCCTCGACGGGCTTGACGCCATCACCCGCGACCTCCTTGGCCGCGATGCGGTCAAGCGGGCCGCGGCGCTCGCCGCCCAGCCGGGCTCGGCCTTCTTCCGGAAATTCCGGCGCCTGACCATCGGCGCCTACTACACCACCGAGGCCGGATTCAAGGACATCGGCTACATCGGCAACGTCGCGCGCGGCTCCGACCCTGGCCCGTCCGACGCGGTGAAGGCGGTGCTTGAGCGCGAACTCCAGAAGCTCGGACTCTAGGAATGATGTCGATGAACAGGATGGCGCTCGGCCTCTGCCTCGCGGTCATCGCGACGGGCGCCTTGGCTCAGCCCCGGCCCAACACCCTTACCGCCGCCGAGATGTCCGCTGGCTGGAAGCTGCTGTTCGACGGCAGGTCAACGGCCGGCTGGCGTGGGTTCAAACAGGCCGAGCCCGGGCCAGGCTGGAAGGTCGCGGGCGGCGTCCTCAGCCCCGACCCCAAGGTCGCCCATGACCTCGTCACCAAGGCCGAGTACGAGAACTTCGACATCACCTTCGACTGGCGGATCAGTCCCAAGGGCAACTCCGGCGTCATGTTCCATGTGATCCCGGTGGGCGACGAAACCTACGAGAGCGGACCCGAGTACCAGATCCTCGACAACGCGCGCGGCGAGCCGCCGCTGGAGCGGGCCGGCGGCCTCTTCGCCCTGGTCTCGCCCTCGATGGACGTGACCAGGCCAGTGGGCGAGTTCAACCACGGCCGCATCCTGGTCGACCACGGCAAGGTCCAGCACTGGCTGAACGGCGCTATGGTGGCCGAGTACGAGATCGGCTCGCCGGACTTCAAGACCCGCGTGGCCGCCTCGAAGTTCACCCGCTGGCCGCAGTTCGCCACCGGCCGGACGGGCGCCATCGTGCTGCAGTGCCACGGCGACATCGTGGGCTTCCAGAACATCAAGATCCGGGTGTTGCCCTAAGGCTTGGCGTCGAACTTGATGGCCAGGTAGTCGAAGGACCCACCGGCCGGCACGATGATCTGGTGGCCGAGGCCCGCCGGAATCCAGATCACGTCGCCGGGCGCTAGAGGATAGGTCTTTCCGCCCGCGATCGTCCCACCCCGCAGCTCGTCCGGCGCAGTCTGCTTGGCGCCCTCCACCGTGGGCCCGATGAGGATCGAGGCTTTGCCGGAACGGACCACGAGTTCGTCATTGACGCGGGTATGGACCTCCACATCGCCGGTCCTGTCGCGATGCGCCACCAGCACCGTCGCGCCGGCGCCGGTCGGGACCGAGGCGCTCAAAGCGTCCTTCGGGATCAGGGCGCCGAGATCTTTCGCCGCGACGTACTGCACTTGGTCCTCCGCCCGGGCCGCGCCAGCGGCCAGCAGGGCGAGCGCGCAGATCGCGGTGAGGGTCTTCATGGAACTTTCCTCGTGTAGCGGACGACCGACTTCTGCCAGACTTGGGCGCCGTAGACGGCGCCCTTGCCGTCGGCCCAGATTCCCTCGGGGCCGCTGGTTGATTGCTTGTCCGGGTTGGGCTCGGTGTCGGGAATGAAGGCGGTGACCGCGCCAGTCCTGGCGCTACCGATGCGAATGCCGCGCTTCCAGCCCGGATGATAGCCGTAGCCCTGCGGCTCGCGGGATTCGGAGTCGGCCACGTACAGCACGTCGTTGCGGTCGATATAGACCCCGCTTGGCCGCCCGAACTGGCTCCAGCTGTCCAGCAGCTTGCCGTCCTGGTCGAAAATCTCGACGCGGTTGTTCCAGCGGTCGCCGACGAACAGCCGCCCGCGGCTGTCCAGCGCCATGGTGTGCGGCACCTCAAGTTGGCCGGCGGCCGGTCCCCGGGTCCCCCACTGCTTGAGGAACTTGCCCGACGCGTCGAACTTGACGATCCGCGCCGGGCCCTTGCCGGGCGTATGGCCGTCCGCGACGAAGATCGTCCCGGTTCTTGTCACCACCACTGCGTTGGGCTCGGAGAAAGTGTCGGGGCCGTCCACCGAAACGCCGGCCTTGCCCAGCGTCCGCAGCAGCTTGCCCGTGTTGTCGAACTCGAAGACCTGCGCGCCCTTGCCGGGCTCCGCATGCCCATCGGTGACCCAGATGTGGTCGCGGCTGTCGATGAAGAAGCCGTGGGGGAAGAGCAGCATCCCCTTGCCGAAGGCCTGGATAAACAGGCCGTTGGCGTCGAATTCGACGATCGGATCCACCTGGCTGCCGGAACAGGTGTTCGCGCCGCATCGCTCGGCGACCCAGACATGGCCGCGGCTGTCGGTGGCCACCGCGCTGGACGAGCCCATGGTCCGGCCGGCTGGAAGCTTGAAGAAGCCGGCGTCGGCCATGTAGGGGTTCGGCTGAGTGTTCGGCGCGACTGCTTCGCGGGCAGCGGCCAGCACGCCCTCACCCGTCGCCGCCACCGCGCCCGCGGGCCTCTGGGCGTCGATCCGGATACTGGCCAGCATCTCGCTGCGCTTGGCGAGTTCCGCCGGCCCGGCGGGGTAGCCGTTGAACTTCAGCACATAGGCCAGCGCATCGGCGTAGGTCTCGCGGGGTAGCGCCCCTGGCCGGTCCATCGGCATGGTGGTCCGGGTGCGATCGAAGAGGTCGGCCATGGTCAGGCCGTTCCAGGTCGACAGAAACTCCGGCCCCGCCAGCGGCTTGGCCTCGCCGGTTCCGGCAAGCCCGGCCCCGTGGCAGTTGGCGCAGTTCTGCGCATAGGCCGCCTGTCCCCGCTCGGCCTGGGCGGCGGTGTAAACTCCGTCCCACGTCGACTTCCCGGCCTCCTGCGCCCAGATCTCCCCGCCGGCGACAACTGCCCCGCCCACCGCGAGCGCGGCGATCCATGCCCCCTTCACCATACTCACGATCCCGGCAGGGTGTAGGCGATGTACTCGCCCGAATAGACGCCTCCGCTGACCGCCACGATCAGGTACTGTCGGCCGTTCACGGTGTAGGTCATCGGCGAGCCCGATTGCGGCGCGGGCATCCAGACCGCCCCCACCTCCTTGCCCGTCTTCTTGTCATAGGCCCGCAGCATGGCCCCGCGCGGATGGTCGGGACCGCTGGTGACGGCGCCGTCGCCGGCGATCACTAGCGACTTGGTGACGAGCGTACCAATCTGGTAGCTCGCCTGGCCCGTACGCGGGATGTTCAGCCCCTTCAGCGCCGGGTTGTCGCGGATGAAGTCCGGGGTCTCACCGGCCGGGATCTGCCAGGCGATGTCGCCCGTATCGAGGTTGATCGCGCTGATCGTCGAATAGGGCGGTTTCAGCAGCGGCAGACCGTCGACCGTCAGCCCCCCCCCTCCGCCCCCCCCATCGGCGGGCGGCGTCATCGGCGGCGGCGGTGCGTCGGCGCCCACGCCTTCGCCCGGTCCCTTGATCATGCTGACCGGCCGTCCGGCCACACCCACGACGTAGCGCATGTCGGAAAGCCCAGCGGGCGGCGGCAGCAGGCCATAGGCCCCGAGGCAGGAGTTGCAGGCGTAGAGGTAGGCCATGTGGGTCTCGGGATCGAACGACCCGCCCGGCCAGTTGGTGCCGCCCTGCGCCGAATAGGACAGCAGGCCCAGCTCTCCCGGCTTGCTGATCACCGGCGGCGTATAGACCAGCCCCATCTTGTAGGGCTTCACTACCTCCAGCGCCTTGGCGCGCAACGCGGGCGTGAAATCGATCAGGTCGTCGACGCCGATACCGTTTCGCGCGTAGGCGGCGGGCTTTGAGGGGATCGGCTGGGTGGGAGAGTACCATTCGCCGGGGACGTCGCCCTTGGGGACCTTGGTCTCCTTGATCGGCCAGACCGGTTTTCCGTTGGTGCGGTCGAAGACGTACAGGAAGCCCTGCTTCGACGGCAGCGCCACCGCCTTGATCGGCTTGCCGCCGACGTTGATGTCCATCAGCAGCGGAGCTGAGGAGTTGTCGTAGTCCCAGATCTCGTGGTGGATCAGCTGGAAGTGCCACTTCCGCTCGCCGGTGGTCAGGTCGACCGCCACCAGGGCGTTGCCGAACAGGCCATTCCCCGGCCGGTGGCCGCCGTAGAAGTCCGAGGTCGGGCTCTCCACCGCCAGATAGGCCAGGTTCAGCGCCTCATCGACCGTCACCTGGGTCCAGACCGCGGTGTTGCCGGTGTGCTCGGCCGAGCCGTCCAGCCAACTATCGTAGCCGAACTCGCCCTTCTTCGGGATGGTATGGAAGGTCCAGAGCCGCTTGCCCGTCCGCACGTCATAGGCCCGGACGTAGCCAACATTGTTGTGCATGTGCGCGGGCGTGAAGCCTTCGCGGAAGGCCGTGCCGATGATGATCGTGTTGCCCGAGATCACCGGGGCCGAGTGCAGCCCCGCCTCGCCGCTGACGAGGTCGGGCCGGACCTCTTGGTCGAAGTCCTGCTTCAGGTCGACGACGCCGGCGGCGCCGAAGCCGGGGACCGGCTGGCCGGTCCTGGCATCGAGTGCGATCAGCCGGTAGCCCGGCGTCACGTAGAGGATGCGCTGCTCGGCGCCGTTGCTCCAGTACGACAAGCCGCGACCCGAAAGCTGGCGCGGCGAGGCCGCGCCGCGTTCTCCCTCTCGCTCCGAGTGCAGCCACATCAGCTCGCCGGTCACCGCGTCCAGCGCCACGACGCCGCGGCGCGAGCCGGCGGTCGCATAGATCACCCCGCCCACTTCCAACGGCGTTCCTTCCAGCTTGAACTCCGGCCGGTTGCCGATGTTGCTGGTCTTGAAGCGCCAGGCGATCTCGAGGTCGGAGAAGTTCTTGGCGTTGATCTGGTCAAGCGGCCGGTAGCGGCTGCCGGCCAGGTCGGCGGTGTAGGTGGGCCACTCGACGTCCTTGACCGCCTGGGCCAGCGCCGACGTGGTCATAAGCAGCGCGGCCGCCAGGGCCCCGCCCGCGATCCTAAAGCTGGTCATCTGCATTTCCCCCCGGCCCTGGTCAGGCCATGTCCTTCAGCTTGTCCAGGGCGAGCTTGATCGCCGCCTTCTGGTCGCCGGCCACCTCCGTCAAGGGCGCGCGCGGATACATCTGCGGTCCGCCCATCTGCAGGCTCAGGCCATATTTCATGGCCGCCGGCGCGCCGCCAAGGCCCTGAACGCTGCGCTGCGCTGCACGGAGTTTCTCAAGGGCGGGCTTGTAGTCGCGCTTGGCCCGGTAGGCGGTGAAGACGTCGGCGCAGAGCTTCGTGAAGACGTTGCCGTCCGCCAGGATGGCGCCCATCCCGTGGTCAAAGGCCTGTTCCAGATTGTTGTTGGTGCCGGTACGCATGTTGAGCGCGGGGAAGCCCTCGACGAAGGCCTTGTACCCATCGGGCTTGCCGCTGGAATCCTTGATCCCCGCGAGGTTTGGGTAATGGGAGAGATTCTTCAGCAATTCCAGGCTGATCGGCGCCTCACTGGTGCCGGGGATATGATATAGGTTGATCGGGATCCGCACCTGGTCGAACAGCATTGAATAGTAGCGGGTCAGGCCCTCAGACGAGGGCTCGTTGAAGTAGAACGGCGGGATGACCAGCAGGCCGTCGGCGCCATGGTCCTGGGCGTGGCGGGCCAGGTCGACGGTCTCGGCGATGTTCGGCGTCCCCGGGCCGATGATCACGTTCATGCCGTTGCTGGCCTTGAGCGCGGTCTCGGCGACCAGCTTGCGCTCGGCGACCGAGAACGACGGGAACTCCCCGCTGGTGCCCAGCACCACCACTCCGTCGGCGCCGTTGTGCTTGAACCAGGCCATGCAGTCGCGCATCGCGCCCGGGTCGAACTTGCCGGTCTTGTCGCAGGGCGTGATGCTGGCCGCCCAGAACATCGTCTTCGTGGGACTGCCCAAGTTGGGCGCCGCCACGGCCGGACCGGCCCTGGACGCTATCGCCGCCGCGGCGGCCGCTACTCCAGCAAGGCCCAGGGCCTCTCGGCGCGTCGTTTCCATCATTCCTCCCGCTGGCCCTCGAGCGGAGCCTTTTGCCTTACCGACACTCTTCCTCCTTGGAGGAACGTGGCAATGGAAATCGACAAGGCTGCGGGACCCGCCCGTAACTGACCGGTGAAGGTGCAAATGTCGCCCACGCGCAAATATTTCCCCCAAGAGCCTCGGTGCGCGCCGCACGCCTAGTCCTTGGCGCGGCTCATGAACTGGCGGGGGTCGTCGCCGATAAGGTAGCGGGCGCCGGCGCCCTTGATGCGCGCCGCGTCGCTGGGGTTGTAGATCGCGCACCGCTCGAGGGAGAGGCATCCGCAGCCGATGCATCCCGTCAAGGCGCCCCTCAGCCGCGTGAGGGCGGCGATCCGTTCGTCGAGCAGCGGGGTCCAGACGGCGGAAATCGTCTCCCAGTCGGCGACCGTCGGCGTCCGGTTGTTGGGCAGACCGCCCAGCGTGGCCTTTATCTCGTCAAGTGACAGGCCAACCGCCTGGGCGGCCCGGATGAAGGCGAGCCGCCGTAGAATGGCGCGGGGGAACCGCCGGCGTTTGCCCGCCGACCGCACGGACTCGATCAGTCCTTCGCTTTCGTAGAAGCGCAGGGCGCTGGCCGCCAGGCCGGCGCGGCGCGCCACCTCGCTTATCTCCATCAACGGCTGGTCCACGACGGCGCCTCGCAAGGGTCCCGGAAAAAGCGGCTTGACCTAAAGTTTACTTGAACTTGTAGGGCAGTGTCCATGGAACAGCTCACTCAGACCCTTCGATCGCTTCCCGAGGATATCGGGTCGCAGGACCATGAACCGGTCTGGCTGCGGTCGCTCAGCGACGCCGAGCTTGTGCGGGGGGTGGCGCAGGCCATCGCCAGGCCGAAGCGCGCACGGTTCGACTCCTTCACCATCCATGCGCCCCTGGAGCTGCTCGCCCGGGCGGAACTGCTGCCCCGAGTTTCCCCCGCCGCCCGAGGGGCCGTGCGGCTGCGGATTGCCGCGATCGCCGCCGAATACGCCGAGGGCGAGGAGATCGAGACGCCGGACGCCGACTTCCCCGATACAGCAGCGGCCTTCGAAGGGCTGACGTCGGCCTTGAATGCCGGCGACGCCGACCATGCAGACACCGCCATCACCTTCCTGGGCCGGAACCTTTCAGCCTGGAACGTTAGGGCGGGCCTGGCGGATGCAGCGGCGCCCCTTCTTGGCCTGGCGGCGCATGCGCCGATCCTGCTCGCCTCGCTGCCCGAGGCGACGGGGCGATGGGGCGATCTGAACTGTCTCTTGCGGGCGTCGGTCCGCGCCCTGGCGCAGGACGGCGGCCCACGTCTGCATTGGATCGACGATCCGGAGACCCTGACAACCGGTCCGGCGGACCTTTTCGAGGCCCTGGCCTCACCCGCGCACGTCGAGGCCCCGAGTGCCTTCATCGCGCCGACCATGCTGGCAGTCGAGGCTGGCGGCTTTGCCGCCAGGACGCTCTCGCGAGCCACCGCGGCCATTTCGCTCGACCAGGCCCAGCGCAGCCTGATGCGCATCGCCGCCCTGTCGATGCTGCAGGACGACCCGGCCCATGCGCCCTATGGCTGGACCCACTGCCTGTCGATGCCGCAGGCGGTGCTGGCGCTCGGCCGGCATGCCGCCGAGCCCCGCCGACACATCCGTGTGGCCGCGACCCATACGCTGGGTTTTCGCGCGACGCTCGGGCGGGCGGGCCTGACGGCGGCCTGGAAGGCCCCGGCCACTGCGCCCGACATCACCGCCCTGGTGGTCCGGGCGGCGGTTCACCCCGACGCCCACGTTGCCAAGTACACCCTGGCCTGCCTGACGGCGGCGGCACAGGATGTAGAAGCGCGGGCGCTGTACCTGGCCGCGGCCGACTGTCTCGGCGCCTGGTGGGACGCCCACCCGGGCCATGGCTTCAACGGCTGATGCCTGAACCGACTGCGGCGCCATGTCCCGGCCCTTCCTGATCCATATCGCGGGGCTGGCCGCCCTGATCGCCGGCGTGCTTCGGATCGGCACGACCTTCACCAGTGAGGTGCTGATCGGCGACCCGGCGGAACTCGTATATCTGGTGATCGACCTCGGCCTGCTCGTGGGCGTGCTCGGGGCGTACCTCTGCCGGCTGCGGGACCTGGGCCGGCTGGGCTTCGCTGGTTTCGCCATCGCCTTGC
>JBBREC010000036.1:0-24382 GCA_038203295.1 Caulobacterales bacterium | reverse complement strand
GATCTGGCAGCGCTCCACTTCAACCTTTGGGTCGTTGCGCCAATTGCCGGTCAGGGCATGAAACCCCAGCCGGATCGCCTCGGCAGCGTTGCTAACGTCGACCCCGGCGGCCTCCAGATAATCGTCGTCCTCGCTAAGCGCCTTGGAGGTCAGCGGGCACATGAAAATCAACGCCTCGGCCTTCTCCCGGGGCCCGGCGTCGAGATTGTAGCGAAGCCGGCCGGAGAAGGCGCGGCCAAGCGCCAGCCGCGCGCTGCGGAACGCCTTGCGCGCCATTCCGAAGCGCGCGGCCTCCCGCGCCGGCGCCCACAGCGCGGGTGCGCCAAGGATGGCGGCCACCATGAAGCGTTGCCCATCCACCTCGCCGCCGCCGATCGGACGCTCGATCCCCACGCTCAGCGCCAGCCTCAGCGCCTCCTGCCATGGCCGAACGCCATAGATGGCGTGGGGCAGCATGTTCATGGTCCCGCCAGGAAGCGGCGCGATGATCGGGCCCTTCGGCCCACATAGCTCGGCGGCCGCGCGCGCTGTGCCGTCGCCCGCGAGAACGATCAGCAGATCGGGCTTGACCTTAACCGCCTCTTCGAGGCTGGCGACGATATCGTTGCGTTCAGGCGCGCGAACCGTGGCCGTCAACCCGAACTCGGCGAGAATCTTCTCGAGCTCAGCCGGCGCGGCCTTGCCCACGCTGCCCGAGGCACAGTTGGCGACCACCTCGATCCGTTTGATACCGTCCAGCAACGCCAGCCCCCTTATGCCGAAGGCTCTTTCGCCAACCCGGCCTTTGCAATCGTTCGAAGCCGCCTAGCCAGCGGTATCGGCGGCCTTTTGCCTTACGGACTGGCCCGCGTCGCGCAGCGATTGACCCGCCTGGGCCGCGGCGTCGCGCACCTGAGGCTCGGCAGTGGTCACCGCGGTGTTGAGGTTCTGGTCTACCACGCCGCCCGCGCGGCTGAAGGAGCCGTTGACGGCGGCGAGCGCCAGCAGCACCACGCCCACCAGGGCGGCGGCAACCATTAGGGTCATGCCGACGGGATGGCGCTTGCGGCTGGCGCGCTCATCGCGGCGCCCGCGCTCGTAAGCTTCGCGCAGATCGTCGCGCGCCAGCGTGTCCGGGCCGGCAGTGTCTCTTTCCGTTCGGTCGAGGCGGGCGATGGCCATGT
This sequence comes from Caulobacterales bacterium, assembly GCA_038203295.1. Classification (GTDB taxonomy): domain Bacteria; phylum Pseudomonadota; class Alphaproteobacteria; order Caulobacterales; family Caulobacteraceae; genus Phenylobacterium. The sequence continues at coordinate 23,219 of JBBREC010000036.1, read as the reverse complement.
GCGTGCTCCCAAAATCGTTCGGAGCTTCAACGTGGGGGGACAGCGCCGGTTCCGGGGAACTGGCCGCATCGCGCCCGCGTTAGGACGACCAGGGGACGATACCCAAGGAGAGCCCTCTATGATGTTCAGGCCTTTGATCGCCATCGCCGGCGCCGCGGTTTTGATGACCGCGTGCACCGCAACGGGAAATACGGAACGCAACGCCGCTGGCGGCGCCGCCCTTGGCGCGCTCGCGGGTGCAGCGATAGGCGCAGTCTCCGGCGACGTCGGGGTGGGCACGGGCGCCGCGGTTGGCGCCGCGGTCGGCGGGACAGTCGGCGCCGTTAAGGGCTGCCGCGAAGACGGCGGCTGTGGCGCGGCGGCTCCGAGCCATCGGCAATATTACGACGAACGCGCCGGGCGCTATTACTACTATGACAGCGCCTCCGGTCGGTATTACTGGGAAAGCGGCGCCCCGCGCTGACGGCGCCGGATACCATGATCTTGGCGAGGGGCGGCCGGACAACCGGTCGCCCCTTGTCGTGCGCGCCGCCTGGAGGGTTTGAAGATGACGATCCGCAAGACAAATGCCGTCAAGATGGGCGCGGTGGCCGTGCTGGTGCTGTGGGTCAGCGCCTGCGCCACCGTCAAGAACGCCCGCGACCGGATCGTCCGCGCCCCGACCCAATGCGCCGACCAGACCGTGCAGATCTATTTCGAATCCCATTCCGCCGAGGTTACCAGGGAAGGCCGCGCGGTCCTGAACCTGACGGCGAAGGACAGCCAGGCCCGCTGCCGGATTACCGGCGTCGACGTGCTGGGCCTGACCGATTCCGTTGGTCCGGCTGGCGCGAACCTCGAGCTCTCCAAGCAGCGCGCGCAGGCGGTAGCCGCCGCCCTGACCGCCGCAGGCCTTCCGGCGGCCGACTTCAAGCTCTCCGCCGCGGGCGACACGGGCGCGATCAACTCCAAGGGCGACGCCCGGCTGCTGCGCCGCCGCGCCGACGTGGTCCTGCACCTGGCCCCCCTGTAGGGCCGAGGCGCAAAAGAAGAAGGCGGACCCGAGGGTCCGCCCAGTCTGCATCATGGAGAAAGGGGTGCGGAGACGACAGACTGGCGTGCTCGCCAGTCTCAAGTCGGGGGGGGCGTCGTCGTCTCCGCAGGGATAGAACACACGCGCTGCGATAGCGTTCCGATACCCGTGTGATTTTTCGTGATTTTTCCGGCGGCGCGCCATCTGAGCGGCCACTCGCTCATCAAGCCGCTGTTGTAGCTACAATTTTTGCGAAATCTTGCTGTCTGGGCGCCAGCCGGGGGAACGGCGGCGGCCGCCAGGCGTTTGCCGATCGCGGGGCGGTCGCGCCCGCTGGACGAGACATGACCTATGCGCTCGAGTTTCGCCACCCATCGCGGCTTGACCCTGATGAAAACCCCCAGCCTGCGCCAGGCGGCCGGTCGGCGTTGGATGGCGGCGGCTTGCGGCCTGTTGGCCCTGGCGCTGGTCAGCGGCCTGATCGGGACCGTGGCTTCGATCCCCGGTCCCATCCCAGCCAAGCCAGGCGCCGGCCCGTTCAGCTATTTCCCGACCGACTGAGGAGCGTTCCCGATGGTCTATCAATCCCGCCCCACGCTGAGCGCCGCGCGCGCGCGTCAGGGCCGCTTCGGCCACATGATCTGGCTGCTGCTGTTCGGCGTCCTGCTCGCCGCCCTTGGCCTCTTCGCCGCCTGGACCTGGAGGGCGCCAGAACTGGCCGCCACAGACGCCGGCAAGGATCCGCGTCCGGCCGCGCGCAACTTCAAGTCGCCCGAGCCCGCGCCGCTGGAGACCTCCGCGCCGGCGAAGCGCGCCACCTCCTAGGATCACTCCCCCGCAATTGATGCCGACGGCCTACCTGCAAAGGGTGGCTGTTTCGTTTCGGCCCTGGCTAGGTCACCGACTGGCCGCGAATTGCGCCCACTGCGAAGTTGGCCACGAGCAGGACCAGGAGACCACAAAGCAAAGCTTGGCGATGGTCGCCCCACGCGGCGAGGCTGAAGAAGCCCAGAAAGCCCGCCAGGATCGCCAGCACCGCAAACGCCAAAGCCCAGCCCAGCATCGGCATGCCTCCGGAAACGCGAAAGGGCGCCGCGGTATCCGCGACGCCCCTCTGCCGTAACGTGGAAGGTGTCCGCCCGGTCCTAGGCCGCTTGCTTGGCCGCATTGCGGGGGTGGAAAAACAGGGCTTGGCCGATCGCCGCCTTCACCGTCTCCGGCTGGAAAGGTTTGGTGATCAGGAAGGTCGGTTCTGGCCGCTCGCCGGTCAGCAGGCGCTCGGGGAAGGCGGTGATGAAGATCACCGGCACGTTGTGGCGCGCCAGGATATCCTTCACCGCGTCAATGCCGGACGAGCCGTCAGCCAACTGGATGTCGGCCAGCACCAGCCCCGGGGTCTTGCGGGCGACCGCGTCGACGGCCTCGGTGCGGGTGGCGGCGATGTCCAAGACCGTGTGGCCCAGTTCCTTGACCAGGGCCTCAATGTCGGCGGCGATCACCGGCTCGTCCTCAATGATCAGGACGTCCGTGGCCAGTTCAGCGTCGATCTCGGCCTGGGCTTCGGAAATCAGGTGCTCAATCTCGGAGAAATCAGCGCCGAGGATCTGGGCGGCTTCCGACGGCGTAAACCCTTCGAGCGCGGTCAGCAGGAACGCCTGGCGCGAGCGGGGCGCAATACGCATCAGCCGGCGTGTGGTGTCGTCGGCGGTGGAAAGTTCGTCGTCCTGGGGGCTCTCCAGCTGGGCGCCGCTCGAGCACCAGATGGCGTGAAACACGTGATAGAGCGCCACGCGGGGCGTCAGGTTGGCTTCCAGGGTCCGTTCACCGGCCGCAAGCGCTTCGAGCGCGACACGGACGTAATGATCGCCCGTCGTCTGGTCGCCGGTCAGGGCCCGGGCGTAGCGGCGCACATAGGGCAGATGCGGCGCGAGGCGTGCTAGCAGACTCAAGGGCTGACCCCTCCCATAGTAACATTGGATCGTGTACGGCCCGCGCCGGGAGTCAGTCCCCGACGAGGCTCCATGATGGTCTACAAACGCTACAACAGGGAACCGGTTCCCATGCCAGAGGGTTTTGATCATTCTGCGCGAGGTTAATCGGGAACCCGAAGCGGAGCCGGACGTTGAGTGACGACGAGGATGCTTATAGGGGGCGGGCGCCGCGCAAGCGGCACGCCGACAGTATGATCGAACAAAAGCCCATCGAGGAACGCCGCAAGGCCTCCGCCGCCCTGGACGAGGCCCGCCTGCGTCAGCAGGCGATCGGCGTTCGCCTGCGTCAGATGTTCGACGACGTGGTTAACGAGGATGTTCCGGACGAGTTCCTGGAAATTCTCCGCCGCGCCGACAGCCGTTCGACGGAGAACGGCGGATGAGCGACGTCGCTCTAAAGACCGAACGCCCCAAGGCCGGCACCGCGGGCGCCGACGACGTCGGCTTCAAGCGCGAGCTCGTCCAGCTGATCCCGCACTTGCGCGCTTTCGCACGCACACTGTGCGGCGATCCGACCGCGGCCGACGACTTGGCGCAGGACGCCATGATGAAGGCCTGGGACGCCCGCGCCAGTTTCCAGATGGGCACCAATATGAAGGCCTGGACCTTCATGATCCTGCGCAACCAGTTCTATTCGGAAAAGCGCCGGTCATGGCGCCAGACCCAACTGGATCAGGAAGCCGCCGAGCGAACCCTGGTGGCGGTTGACGATCCGGAATCTCCCGTGGCGCTGGACGAGCTTCGCCTTGGCCTTTCCATGCTGCCCGCCGAACAGCGCGAAGCCCTGATCCTGGTGGGCGCCGGCGGGTTCGCCTACGAGGAAGCCGCCGAGATCTGCAACTGCGCTGTGGGCACGGTGAAGAGCCGCGTCAGCCGGGCGCGGCGGGCGCTGCACGCCATCCTGGAGTCGGGCTCCTACGACCGCGACGGCGCGTCCGCCGGAGACGCCATGCGTTCCATCCTGGCCGACGCGGAGCGGCTTAGCACCGTCCGTTGAGGGCGGACTGCAGCCTTCCATGAAACGCCCTGGATCCTTGAGCACCATCAGGGTCCGCCTGACCGCGGCGCTCGCTGCCGCGCTGCTGCCCGTCCTGTTGCTCGGGATCATGCAGTCGGCGATCGCCTTCAACCGCGAGGGGGTGACACTGCGCCAGAACCTGGTGTTCGCCGCAGAGCGTAGCGCAGCCACGGCGCGCACCCGCATGGAAGGCGCCGACATCCTGCTGCAGACGCTGGCGCCCGGGTCCATAGGCTTCCAGTGCGCCACGCGTCTCGCCGAGGTCGCCCATCGTATCCCGGGTTACGCCAACCTGGTCCGTTTCGACCGCCTGGGCCGCGTGGCCTGCGCCGCTGCGGATGTTCCAAGTGATCCGCAGCGCACCCAGCGGCCCTGGTTCCAGCGGCTGGCCAGCGGCAACCAGCTGGTCATCACCCGAGATCCCCGCAGCGCCTCGGCCTCGGAGCCGGCGATGCTCGCCGCAGTGCCCGCCCTTACCCCTGACGGCAATTTCGACGGTGCTTTCGCCGCGGTGATCACCCTGGCGAGCCTTCGCCCCTCGGTGACCGATCCGACCCTGCCGGCTCACTCGGAAGTGGCGCTGGTCGACGGCGCCGGCCATTACATCAGCCAGACCCGCGCCAGCGCCTTCACCACCCTGCCGGCCGACTGGCGCGCAAAACTCAGAACCAAGGGCGCACACGTCTGGTACGGCCGGGATGCCCAGGGCCAGCGCCGGGTCTATTCCTCAGCGCCGGTCGCCGGCGACGAGGTGCTTGTAGTGCTCTCGGCCAGCTCGCCGGGCCTGATTTCCTGGGCCTGGCTGAACCCGCTGTCGGGCGTGGTCTTCCCGCTGCTGACCTTCCTGCTTGCGCTGGTCGCGGTTACGGCGGTGAGCGAGCGCGTGGTGATCCGCTGGATCGCCTATCTGCAGCGTATCGCGTCGCTCTATGCGCGCGGGCGGTTCAGCGTCCGGCCGGTCCAGTCCGACAGGATGCCGCCGGAAATCCGCGACCTCGCCGAGACCCTCGAGCAGATGGCCGACGGCATCGTCGGGCGCGACGCCTCCCTGCGCGACAGTCTCGCCCAGAAGGACGAGCTGATGCGCGAGATCCACCACCGGGTGAAGAACAACCTGCAGGTCATCTCCTCGCTGCTGAACATGCAGCAGCGCGCGCTCACCGACCCGGCCGCGCGCGCGGCGATGTCCGACACCCGCCAGCGGATCACCGCGCTCGCCCTGATCTATCGGGCGCTCTACCAAGGTCCCGATCTCAAGCGGGTGGACCTGCGGCCGTTCCTGGAGGAATTGACTGCGCAGCTCGTCTCCTCCGAGATGCTGCGTAGCCCTGGCGTGCGCACCGAGCTCCTGGTCGACGCCTTGGTCATCGATCCCGATCGCCTGGCCCCCCTGGCGCTGTTCGCCGTAGAGGCCATCACCAACGCACAGAAGCACGCTTTCAAGGATCGCGGCGGCCTGCTGACGCTCAACTTCACGGTGCGCGGCGACGAGGCCGAGCTGGAGATTTCCGACGACGGCGCGGCGGGCGAGGACGCCCTCGTCGCCTCCGGCGTTGGCCGCACCCTGATGACCGCCTTCGCCCGGCAGCTGCGCGGTCGGTCGGAACTGGTGCGCAACGCCCAGGGTGGAATCACGGCGCGGCTGATATTCCCAACGCCGGCGGCTGATGCGCCGCAGCCCGATCGCGCGAAATCGGGGAACCAAGCTGCAGCTTGAGCCGTTGGACGATGACGAGATTGAACCCGAGGAGATTCCCCAATGCGCAAGCTCATGATTCTGGCCGTCGTCGCCGCCAGCCTTTCGGTCGCCGCCTGCAACACCATGTCCGGCGCGGGCCGTGACGTGTCATCCGCCGGCAAGGCCGTGACCAACACCGCTGAAGACGCCAAGCACTAGGCTTCACGCCAGCTTGAATTCCGAAAGACCCCGTCGCTCCGCGGCGGGGTTTTTCTTTGCCTGAAGCTCTAGGCCGCCACAGCGCGGCCGGCCGTGCCGGCCCGGTGGACGCCGTTGGAGCCCGGCAGAGCGGTCAGGCCGGGGGCGGCGTCGCCCAGGCCGGTGACCAGGTATCCGCCGTCGGCCAGGGCGCCGGTGAGATTGCCCAGGACCTGGCCGCGAGCGGTCTCCAGCATCGCGCCCACCACGTTTCGGTAGACGATCAGGTCGAACTCGCCGAATGGCGTCAGGTCCTCCAGCAGGTTCACCCGGCGCCAGCGCACCATCTGTCGGATCCGCTGGCTGAGTACGAAGTTGTCGTCCTGCTTCTCGAAGTGGCGCACCAGCCGCCGAGCGGACAGGCCCCGCTGCACCTCGAACTGGCTGTAGATCCCGCTACGCGCCTTCTCCAGCCGCCGCTCCGAGAGGTCGGAGGCGCAGAGGTCCAGCGTCAGGCCAGCCGGCGCCCGCTCTTCCAGCAGCATGGCCAGCGAATGGACTTCCTGTCCCGCCCCGCAGGCCGCCACCCAGACCCTGAGCGGCTGGCCGCCACGCCGCCGCGCAAGATCCTCCAGCACCTCGGCGGCCACGGCGTCGAACGTCTGTGGGTCACGGAAAAACGTGGTCTCGGCCGGCGACATGGCCTCGACCACCGCCCAGACCAGCCGCTCGTCGCCACGATCGCGCAGGGTCTGCAGCATATCGTCAAGGCCGCTGAAGCCCTCGCGGCGGGCCACCGGCCCCAGCCGGTTCTCCAGCAGGTATGCCTTCTCCGGGTCGACCCTCAGGCCGGCGCGGTCGGCGCAGAGGCCGGCCACCAGGACGCGCTGCCCGGGCGTCAAAGCGCACCCGCCATGGCAAGCTTGCCGGCCACGATGTCCCCGTCGAAGGGCTTCATGATGTATTCGTCAGCGCCGTAGGTCAGCGCTTCACGGATGCGGTCGATCTCGTTCTCGATCGTGCAGAACAGCACCTTCGGGGCGGCCCCGCCGGGCTCGAGGCGCAGCCGGCGCAGGACCTCCAGGCCATTCATGCCCGGCATATTCCAGTCCAGGAGGATCGCGTCGGGCATTGCGGTAGCGCACCAGGCGAGCGCGTCTGCGCCGTCGGCGGCCTCGGCGACCGCGAAACCGAGGTCCTCAAGGATCCGTCTCGCCACCTTTCGGATGACGCGGCTGTCGTCGACGACAAGGCAGGTCTTCACGCCCGCGGGCCCCCCAATTCTTGGACGTCTGTTGTGGCGCGCGGATGGTTAACGGCTGGTAGCGATACGCCGATGCGCGAGGCGGCTCAGGACGGGATCGTCGCCGCGAAAGTGACTTTTTCCTCGCTGACATCCACGAACACCCTGCCCCCCGCGTCGGTCAGGAAGAGATGGACGTAGTAGGCTTGCACCCAGTGGCCGTGCAGGCCATCGCCGGGGCCGTCGCCGCGCAGGCCGGCCAGCACCTCGGGGCGCAAGCGGGCGCGGGGGCCGATGGCCTCGATGGCGATGGCGGTCGAAACGCCTTCCTGCACCGCGCGCACATGCGCCGTGCCGCCGGTCGGCAGCGCCGCGCCGGCCATCTGCGCAAGGTTCAGCAAGGCCCGCGCGGTGGGCTTGTTGACCGCTGGGGTCTCGACCGCCCAGTCGAGCACGGCGCGCATGTGGCCGAACATGCCGGCGGCGAGCTTCTCCAGTTCGCGCGCATCGAAGGTCTCGGCGGTGGCCGAGGCGCCGAACGCCACTCGGGTGAAGGCGAGCTGGTCGGCGAGCTTTCGCGCCGAGGCCCCGATCAGGTTCATGGCGTCCTCGCGCATGTCCTGGGCCGAGGGGTCCTCGAGCAGGTCAAGACCCGAGACGATGGCGCTCGCCGGGCTGATGAAGTCGTGACACATGCGCGCCGCCAGATAGGCCGCGATCTCGGCGGTGCGGTAGACGGGCTGGGTCGGGTCGGCTGGGGCGTCGCTCATGGCGCGGACCTTGGCGTGATTTGAGCCTTTGGAAAACCGGCGCAGCCTCATAAGACAGCCGCCCATGCATCCCAATGCCGATCCGATTGTTGAGCCGGCCGTCCTGGTGCGCCATCCGCGCGCGCAGGACTGGGGCCCCGGCCAGGTGCAGTCCGTGGCCGGCGCCAAGGTGACTGTGAATTTCGCGCACGCGGGCAAGCAGGTGATCGATTCAGCCGTGGTGCGGCTGGTCTATGTGGGCGAGGACCCGAGGCAATGAACGATATCGGGCCGGAACTGGCCAAGATCTGCGAAGCCGCCGCGCAGTTGATCCTGCCGTTGTGGCGATCCGGCATCGAGGTCACGCACAAGGCCGACGAGAGCCCGGTGACTGAGGCCGACAAGCGTGGCGAGACCCTGATCCTGAAGGCGCTGGCCCTGCAGTTTCCGGACATCCCGGTGATCTCGGAGGAGGACGCCAGCGAATTCGGGACGCCGGACGAAATCGGGCCGCGCTTCTTCCTGGTCGACCCGCTGGACGGCACCAAGGCCTTCGTGCGCGGCGACCCGAACTTTACCGTCAATATCGGTCTGATCGAGAATGGACGCCCCGTAGCGGGCGCGGTCTGCGCGCCGCCGTCGGGCGAGGTCTGGTACACGTCGGGCGCTGGCGTTCTGAAGCGGACCGGCGACGGCGCGGCCCACGCGGTACGTGTGCGGCCATGGCCGAAGGACGCGGCGATCGCGCTCATCAGCCACACCATGAAGCCCGAGACGGCTGACAAGCTCGCCGAAGAATACGGCTTCCACCTGCGCGAGCCGATGGACTCCTCGGTCAAGCTCTGCCGCATCGCCGAAGGCTCGGCGGACATCTATCCGCGGCACGGTCCAACCATGGAGTGGGATACAGCGGCGGGCCACGCGGTGCTGGACGCCGCCGGCGGCCGGTTCACGACGCCCGAAGGCGACCCCTTCATCTATGGCAAGGCCGATATGGGCTTCCGCAACGGCTGGTTCGTCGCCCGCGGCGGCTAAATCTGCCTGGGGAGGGTCCAGGCGCCCGACGCCCGCCCGGAGACCAGAGCGGCCGAGGCATGGCGGCTTTCCGCGAAGGTTTTGACCCCGCCGCCGAGAGCAAGATAGCTGATGAAACCCACCATGAACGCGACCGCCGCCAGCCAGATGACGGGGGAGAAAATCTTGAAGGTGGCGGTCTCGTACATGATGGGCCTCACCCAACTTACGGATGAAGAACTCCAATGGACGCGTTCCGTTGCCCGGTCCCCGCCTGCCGCAGAGACCCGCCGCCGGGGCCTGCCGCGGGCGCTGCACGCCTGAGGCTCAGGCCTCGGCCCACATCCGGAGCAGGTTGTTGTAGGTCCCGGCGAGGCTGACGACCTCGGGGTCGGCCTGGCCGACCTTCAGGGACAGGGCCTGGATCGCATTGTCCAGGTTCCAAAGCAGGGTGCGCTGCTCGTCGGACCGCACCATCGACTGGGCCCAGAAGAACGAAGCCCAGCGCGAGCCCCGCGTGATCGGCGCCACCCTGTGCAGACTTGAGGCCGGATAGAGGATCATGTCGCCCGCCGGGAGCTTCACGGCGTGCTCGCCATAGGCGTCCTCGACGATCAGCTCGCCGCCGTCGTAGTCGGCGGGATCGGTCAGGAAGAGGGTCACCGACAGGTCGGTCCTGAACCGCACGGGACCTGCGAAGCGGATGGCGTTGTCGACGTGGACGCCGAAGCTCATGCCCTCGTCGTAGCGGTTGAACAGCGGCGGAAAGACCCGCAGCGGCAGGGCGGCCGACACGAAAGCCGGGTTGCGGCCCAGCGCGCCGAGGATCATGTCGCCCAGGCGCCGCGCGACGGGGCCGTCCTCGGGGATCTGGAGGTTGTGCTTGGCCTTCGCGGACTGCTCCCCCGCCGTCACCTTGCCATCGACCCAGGCGGCCTGCGTCAGAGCTTGGCGGCACTCGGCGACCTGCTCCGGCGTCAGAACCCTTTCGATATGCAGCAGCATCGCTAGAAGGTCGCTCCCACCGAGAAGATCACCGTGCGACCGGCGGCCGGGACGGCGCGGTTGCCGAACATCTGGGTGTAGTTGAGCCGGTCGGCCAAGTTGTAGAGGTTTACCGCGAACCGGTAGGGGCCGGTCGCGTAGGCCACATAGGCGTTCAGGGCGATGCTGTCCGGAACCTCCGACAGGCGCAGCGCCGTCTGGCTGGCGCGGTCGGTGAAGCTGACGCTGCGCGCCGTATAGCCCACCGGCGTCTTCGACTGCCAGGTTACGTCGCCGCCGGCCGACAGGCCGTCGATCCAGTTCGACAGGTCGTAGGTCGTGAAGAATGTCGCCGAGTTCCGGGGCACGAAGGTGACCTGGCTGCCCACAGCGATCTGATTGAGGATTGGGCTCGCCACGGTCTGGCCGACCGGGCACACGATGCCCGTGGGCGTGCCCGTCGCCGTCGCCGCGGCCGCCGTGCAGTTGGTGAAGGACTCCTTGATCCTGGCGTCGAGCCAGGTGTAGCCGGCGCTGATCGTCCAGGCGTCGGTGATGCGGCCGGAGACGCCCAGTTCAATGCCCCTGACCTGCTGGCGCTCGCCCGACTGGGCCTGAAGGAAGCCTGTCGCCGGGTCGGTCTGAAGGGCGTTGTCCTTCTTGACGTCGAACAGCGAGGCGGTGACCGCCAGGCGGGTGTCAGGGATCGCGACCTTGGCGCCGGCTTCCCAGATCTCGCTGTCTTCCGGCTTGAGGTCCTTGGTGGTGATGGCCAGCGCCGCGGCCGTGCCGACAATCGATGTGCCCTGCGGCGTCTGCGACCGGCCCCAGGAGGCGTAGAAGGTCTGGTCGTCCGACGGCTCGAACACCACGCTGACGCGCGGGCTCTTCAGGGTCGGTTTCACCTTGATGTCGGTGGTCACGTTGTTGAACAGGAGCGACTGCAGGTCGGCGGTGTAGCGGTCGACGCGGTAGCTGCCGATCACCGACAGCCTTTCGGTGAACCACAGACGATCGGTGAGGAAGAGGCCGGCGTCGGTGGACCTGCCCCGGCTCTCCGCGGTGGCCGCTCCAGCGGTATTGGTGAAGACGGTCGCGCCGTTCACGACGGTCGTGCAGTTGCCGGGGCGGCTGCAGTTGATGTTCTGGCCGGGCACGGCGCGAAACACCTGGTAGCCCGCCGGGAACTCGTAGGTCGGGTTGACCAGCGGCCGCGGGATGGCCTGACGCGTGCTGAAGCCCGCCGGCAGGGCGTAGGCGAAGATGACCTTGTCGTTCTCCTGGCGCGACAGATCCACGCCGACGATCAGCTGGTTCCTGAGCCCGCCGATATCGTAGTTGATCCGGGCCGTGGTGATGTTCTGCAGGCCCCAGGCTTCCATGTCGTAGGGGCCCTGGCCGCCGTTGCCGCCGAAGGCCTCGGTCGCCGGATTGCCGTCGAACAGCGCCGCGGTGCAGGCCGCCGTGCACTGGTCCAGCGTCGAGTACTGGAAATAGCGGCGATAGGACCCGTAGCGGGTGTCGGAGTTCAGGCTGATCCGGTCGTTGACCTTGTGGGCCAGGCGTACGGTTACGATGTCGGCGTCGTTGCGGTCGACGTCGTTGCGGTAGCCGGTGAAGGTGGAGCGCTCGACACCGACCCGATACTCGCTGGCTGGCCGGGCGACGATGTCGCCGGGGCGCTGGACGATGATGACGCCGTAGTCGGGCCGGCCCCTGCCGTGCTGGTGCAGATAGCTGATCGAGGCCGTGGTGTCCGTACCGATGCCTGTGGCGAGCGTGATCGCCGCGCCCCAGCGCCTGGTGTTGATCAGGTCGCGATCCACGACGCCGGCGTCGGTGAACATGCCGGTGACGCGCGCGGCCGTGGTCGCGCCAAGCCTGTGATTGATGTCGGCCAGGGCGCGATAGTAGTCGCCGGCGCCCGCGTAGGCGTCGACGCTGGCGAAGTCGTCCAGCTTGGGGCGCTTGGAGATGGTGTTGATCGCCCCGCCTGTGGTGCCGCGGCCGAACATGGCGCCCGAGGGGCCCTTCAGCACCTGCACCTCTTCATAGTTGAAGCTGTCGCGCGTGTAGGATCCGAAGTCGCGCAGGCCGTCAATGTAGACATCGTCCTTGGCGTCGAAGCCGCGGATCTTGAACTGGTCGCCGGAGAGCGTCCCGCCCTCGCCGATGGCGATGGTGATGCCGGGCACATTGCGAAGCGCCTGCTCCAGGCTGGTGACGCCCTGGGCCTTCAGCTGGGCGCTCCCGATCACGCTGATCGCCTGAGGTGTGTCCTGGACCGTCGTCGGCATGACGCTGAGCCCGGTGTCGTTGTCGAGCGGCCTGCCCTCGCCGGTGACGACCACGCCCGAGACCTCCACAGCGTCCGCGGCCTCTGCGGCATGAGCCGCGCCGCAGAAGCTTATCGCGCCCGCCAGCATGGCCAGTCCCAGAGGCGCCGGCCGCGCCTTGCGATATCCGACCACTGCTACACCAACCACAGAAGTTCCGCCCCCGACGCTCTAGATGATATTGCGACGCGTTCTTAACTAGGACGCTTCGCCGTTGCAATGAGAATGATTTGCAACAGTAGAGGGCGGGATTCGACGCGGGCGCGGATCGGCGCGATGGTTCGGAAAACAGGGAGGATCGTCATGGCCTATGACGGCAGCGACTATGAGACCATCACCCTTGAGGGTCGCGGCGACGTCGCGATCCTGACCCTCAACCGACCGGACCGGCTGAACGCCATCTCGCCGCAGCTGGTCCGCGAGGTCGGCGACGCTGTCGCCAGGGTCAAGGTCGACGACGAAGCCCGCGCGCTGGTGGTCACCGGGGCCGGCCGCGGCTTCTGCGCTGGCGCGGACCTGCAGGGCGCGGGACCCGTCGCCACCGGGCGGGTCGCCGAACCCACAAGCCAGGACGACCGCCTCGACGAAATGGGCTGGGTCGGCCGCTGGGCGATGATGTGGGCCAGCCTCGACAAGCCGGTGATCGGCGCGATCAACGGCGTGGCCGCCGGCGCCGGCATGTCCACCGCCCTGGCCTGCGACGTCCGGATCGGCTCCGAGCATGCCCGTTTCAAGAGCGTGTTCATCGAGCGCTCGCTGTCGCCGGATAGCGGCTTGAGCTTCTTCCTGCCGCGGATCGTCGGCTACGCCGCGGCGGCCGACCTGATCTTCACCAGCCGCGCCGTCGACGCCGAGGAGGCCCTGCGCCTGGGCCTGCTCAACCGCCTGGTCGCATCCGCGGACCTGCTGGACGCCGCGCTAGCCTATGCGGCAGAGATGACCCGCTGGCCGCCGGTGGCGCTCAGGGCCTCCAAGCGCGTGCTGCAGCACAACACCGACGCCGAGCTGGAGGCCGCGCTGCGCTACGAGACCGCCGGGCTCTACTACGCGCGTCGCGCGCCCAACGACGTGAAGGAATCCCGCCTCGCCTTCATCGAGAAGCGTAAAGGCGTCTACACGGGGACCTGATTTCCGGTCATAAGGCCCACATTCGTTTAAGGAGATTTCCATGCCGCTCGATACGGTCGCGAGCCAGAAGACCTTCCGCTGGGACGACCCCCTCGACCTGGAGTCGCGCCTGTCCGAGGACGAGCGGATGGTCTGGGAGAGCGCTCGGTCCTATGCCCGCGAGAAGCTCCTGCCCCGCGTGGTCTCGGCCTATGCCGAAGAGCGGTTCGACCGCGAGATCATGACGGAGATGGGCGCCCTGGGCTTCCTCGGCCCGACGCTTCCGGAAGACTACGGCTGCGCCGGCGTGAACCATGTGGCCTACGGCCTGATCGCCCGCGAGATCGAGGCGGTGGACTCCGGCTACCGCTCGGCGATGAGCGTGCAGTCCTCACTGGTGATGTACCCGATCTACGCCTTCGGGTCCGAGGAGCAGCGCCGCAAGTACCTGCCGGGCATGGCCACGGGCCAGATCATCGGCTGCTTCGGCCTCACTGAGTCCGACGGCGGCTCCGACCCGGCCTCGATGCGCACCGTGGCGAAGAAGGTCGACGGCGGCTTCGTGCTGAACGGCGCAAAAATGTGGATCACCAACGCGCCGGTGTCCGACGTCTGTCTGGTGTGGGCCAAGCTGGACGGCGTGATACGCGGCTTCCTGGTGGACCGCGGGTCCGAGGGGCTGACCACGCCCAAGATCATGAACAAGCTCTCCTTGCGGGCCTCGATCACGGGCGAGATCGCGCTTTCCGACGTTTTTGTGCCGGAAGACATGATGTTGCCGAACGTTTCGGGGCTGCGCGGGCCGTTCTCTTGCCTGAACAAGGCCCGCTACGGCATCGCCTGGGGCGCCATGGGCGCAGCCGAGTTCTGCCTGCACGCCAGCCGTGAATACACCCAGACCCGCAAGGTGTTCGGCAAGCCGCTGGCCGCGCGCCAGCTGGTGCAGAAGAAACTCGCCGACATGCAGACCGAGATCGCTCTGGGCTTCGAAGGGGCGCTGGCTTTGGGACGGCTCATCGATCAGGGCGCCTGGGTGCCCGAGGCCATCAGCCTGATGAAGCGCAACAACTGCGGCAAGGCGCTCGCCATCGCCCGCGAGGCCCGCGATATCCACGGCGGCAACGGCATCTCCGGCGAGTATCATGTGATGCGGCATGCCGCGAACCTGGAGACGGTCAATACCTACGAAGGCGCCCACGACGTCCACGCGCTGATCCTGGGGCGCGCGATCACCGGCGAAAACGCCTTCTAGCTGTATGACCGCTCGCTAAAACCTCGCGTTTACTTCCCCCGGGCTATGAACAGGCTGCACGCGGGGGAAGTGGATGGCCAGGAAGAGCGCAGCAAGCGCCGCTGACCGTGATGAAATGATCCGCTGGCTGTTCGAGAACAGCCGCGATCTCATGCACGTGGTCAGCGCCGACGGCCGGCTGATGTTGGTCAACGCCGAGTGGCTGCGCGTGACCGGCTGGCGTGAAGACGAACTGACCGGCCGCCCTGCCCTCGACTTCTTCGACACTGAGGACACGGAAGAATCGCAGGCGCGAATGAAGCGTCTCTCTTCTGGTGAGGTCGCCGAGCGCGAAGTGCGCGTGGTGACGCGCGACGGCCGGCGGCTTTGGTACGCTGCACGCAGCCAGAGAATGGCCAGCGGCGAATACATCGTCAGCATGCGCGATGCCGCGTACGAGCGAGCTCGCGGCGAGGAGCTGGCCGAAACTCGCCGGACCCACCAGATGCTTACCGAATCGGCGGGGATCGGCACCTGGAGATTTGAACCCCTCGATAACCGCATCATTTGGTCGGACGACCTGCTTCGGCTTACCGGCTACACGCCGTCCGACGTCATGACGCCGGACGACTTCTATTCGCGCGTGCATCCGCGCGACCGCGCGTCGACACAAGAAATCATGGCTCATTCGGTCGCTACGGGCGAGCCCGGCCGATTGCAGCATCGGCTGAGAATCGGCCAGGGCTGGCGCACCTGGCGCGCCACCTTCCGCACCGAATTCCGCGCTGAGGGCATTTACGCCCTGCAGGGCATTTCAGAGGACATCACCGAGCTGGCCGAGGCGCGCGACGCGGCGCGCAGGGGAGAGCAGCAAATGCGCAAGGCGCGGCGCGAGGCCCAGACCAACGCCCGCCGGCTGAAACTCGCGCTGGAAGCCGCCGAGGCCGGCGTCTACGAGATCGATCACGTCAACAAGACCTTCTGGGCCTCGCCGGAGTTCGTACGCCTCACGGGCCAGAGCAATGCGACCTACGACGAAGCGACCCAGTTGCGCTTCCCGGGTTTCCACGGGGACGACCTGCCGCATGTGCGCGAGAGTTTCCGCGCGCTGCACGCCGGCTCGAAGACCTCGGGCGAGGGCTTCGAGGCGCGCATCGTCCGCCCGGATGGCGTGACGCGCTGGCTGCGGATTTCCCACCACCTGAAGACCGGCCGCAACGGTCGCTGGCTTAAGGCCGTGGGCCTGGTGCAGGACTTCGACGCCCGCAAGCGCCAGGAGCTGGCGCTGCGCGACGCCCAGCAGGCGGCGGAAGCCGCCGGCGAAGCCAAGGCCGCGTTCCTGGCCAACATGAGCCACGAGATCCGTACGCCGATGAATGGCGTCATGGGCGTGCTGCACCTGCTGAAGTCGGAGACCCTGAGCGACGAGGGCCGCTCGATGCTCGCCGATGCGCTGTCCTGCGGCGAGATGCTCGCCGAGCTGCTCAACGACGTGATCGACTTCTCCAAGATCGAGGCCGGCCGCCTGGAGCTGGCCCACGAGCCGGTGGATCCCACGGCGCTGCTGGAAGGCGTTGTGAGACTGCTGAAGCCGCAGGCCGACGCCAAGCGACTGGCCCTGAGCGTCGAGATCGACGCGACGCTGGGGTGGGTGCATTCCGATCCTGTGCGGCTGCGCCAGGCCCTGTTCAACCTGGTCGGCAACGCGGTGAAATTCACCGAGACGGGATCGGTGAGGGTCCGCTGCACAGCGCCGCGCGCGGGACGCCTGCGCTTCGAGATCGAGGATACCGGCGTCGGCATCGCCCCGGACGTCCAGGCGCGGATTTTCCAACGCTTCGACCAGGGCGACGCGTCAACCACCCGTAAGTTCGGCGGCTCGGGCCTTGGACTGACCATCACCCGCAAGCTGGCCGAGATGATGGCCGGCGAAGTGGGCGTGACCTCGAAGATCGGCGTCGGGTCCACCTTCTGGCTGGAGGTGCAGGCCGAGCCGGCCTCCGCCCAGGTCGCCGCCGCCGACAGCCTGGAGCCTGTGCTCGAGGGTCTGCGGATCCTCGTCGTCGAGGATAATCCCACCAACCGGATGATCGCCACCAAGCTGCTGGAAGCCATGGGCGCCCATGTCGACACCGCCGAGGACGGCTATCTCGGCGTGGAGGCCGCGGCGGCCGGTGGGTTCGACCTGATCCTCATGGACATACAGATGCCTGGCATCGACGGGCTGGAAGCCGCCCGGCGCATCCGCGCCCTGGGCGGCCCGGCCTCAGAGACGCCGATCGTAGCGCTCACCGCCAATGTGCTGGCCCACCAGCGCCGAGCCTACCTCGACGCGGGCATGGACGGGGTGGTCGGCAAGCCCATCTCCCCCGCCGTCCTGATCGGCGAAATCATGCGGCTGGGCGCGCAGGCGCCCGAAGCCGAAGCCACCGTCGCCGCCTAGCAGGCGCTTCCGCCGAACTTGCGGCTATGCTTCATTGCAGCGTCGATTTTGGGAGAGCGTTCGTATGCGTGGGTTCAAGGCGGGACTGGTCGGGCTGTTGATGCTGACCCCAGGTGCGGCGAGCGCGCAGGACGCGCCGCTCAGGCCGGACCAGGAGGCCTTCCGGACGATCTACAAGGAGCTGCTGGAGACCAACACCTCGCTGTCGGTGGGCAGTTGCACGGCCGCCGCGGCGAAGATGGGCGCGCGCCTGAAGGCCGCCGGTTACGCCGACGCCGACATCACCTACTACGCCGACCCCGCGCATCCGAAGGACGGCGGGGTGACCGCGGTCCTGAAGGGCTCCGATCCCAAGGCGGGCGCGGTCCTGCTTCTTGGGCACCTGGACGTCGTGGAAGCCAACCGCGAGGACTGGACCCGCGACCCCTTCGTGCTGATGGAGGAAGGCGGCTACTTCTATGCGCGAGGCGCATCCGACATGAAGGCGCTGGACTCGGTCTGGGTCGACACCTTCATTCGCCTGAAGGCGACGAAGGCTGCGCCCAGGCGCACCCTGAAGCTGGCCCTGACCTGCGGCGAGGAAAGCGACGGCGCTTTCAACGGCGCCGACTGGCTGGCCCGGAACCGCGCCGACCTGGTGCAGGCGGACTTCGGGTTGAACGAGGGCGGCGGCGGCCGCCTCGATCCGAACGGCAAGCGCGAGGTGCTGTCGCTCGGCGCCGGCGAGAAGGCCTACCAGGACTTCAAGCTGACTGTGACAAATCCCGGGGGCCACTCGTCACGGCCTCGGGCGGACAACGCGATCTACCAGCTGGCCGACGCGCTGGAAAAGATCCGCGCCTATATCTTCCCGATAAGGTTCACCGATACGACCCGGGCGGCGTTCGCGCCGCGGGCGGCGCGGGGTGACGCGCCAGGCGAGGCGCTGAAGGTCCTGATCGCCAACCCCTCGGACGCCGCGGCGGCGAAGCTCGCCATGACCGATCCCAGCATCAACGCCATCCTGCACACCAACTGTGTGGCGACCCTGCTTTCCGCCGGCCACGCCCCGAACGCCCTGCCGCAGCGGGCCACGGCCAACATCAACTGCCGGATCTTCATGGGGGAGACGGTTGAGGAGACACGCCAGGCCCTGATCAGGGTGATCGGCGACCCTGCAGTCACGGTGACGGCGAACAACCCCGACAAGCCGATCGCCATCCCGCCACCGCTCGACCCCAAGGTGATCGGGCCGATGACGACGTTGGCCGCGAGGCATTTCCCGGGCGTCCCCCTGCTGCCCTCCGTCGGCGCAGGCGCCAGCGACGCGGTCTATTTCGGCCGGATCAAGATGCCGATCTACGGCGTCCCCGGCATCTTCGGCGACCCGGACGGGAACGGCGTCCACGGCCTGAACGAGCGCATGCGCGTGCGCTCACTCTACGAAGGCCGCGACTACCTTTTCGACCTCGTGAAGACCTATATCGGGGTGAAGTAGCCGCCCCGCCCCGCCTGTGACGGCGGGCCGCTTCCACCGGCCCGCAGGCCAGTGCTACTGCTTCCCGCAGGTTCGGGGAGAAACAGCATGGCGGAAATCGCCGCAGGTACGACGGACGCGCCGCTTGAGCGCGCCTCGCTGAGGACCGTGGTGGCGGCGTCCGCCGCCGGGACCACCTTCGAGTGGTACGATTTCTTTGTCTTCGGCAGCCTGACTCAGGTCATCTCCAAGACCTTCTTTTCCGGCCTGAACGAGACGGCGGGTTATGTGGCGGCCCTGGCGCTGTTCGGCGCGGGCTTCGCGTTCCGGCCGATCGGCGCGCTGGTGTTCGGCCGCATCGGCGACCGTGTGGGCCGCAAGGGCGCCTTCCTCGTAACCGTAGTGCTGATGGGCGGGGCGACGGTGATCATCGGCCTGCTGCCAACCTACGCCCAAGCCGGGTTGCTGGCGCCGGGCCTGCTGGTGCTGATGCGGATCCTGCAGGGCTTCGCGCTCGGCGGTGAATACGGCGGGGCCGCGATCTACGTGGCCGAGCATGCGCCGGCCGGCGCGCGCGGACGCTCGACAAGCTGGATCCAGACCTCGGCGGCCTTCGGGCTATTCGCGGCTCTGCTGGTGATCCTGATCACCCGGCTGGTGCTGGGGAAAATGTTCGGACCGACGGCGTTCGACGCCTGGGGCTGGCGCATCCCATTTCTGTTTTCGGCAGGCCTCCTGGCGGTCTCCATATTCATGCGCATGAAGCTCTCCGAGAGCCCGGCCTTCGCCAAGATGCAGGCCGAGGACGGAGGCTCCAAGGCGCCGTTCACCGAGGCTTTCGGCCGGTGGAAAAATCTGAAGGTGGTGCTGTTGGCGCTGGTGGCGATCATGTTCGCCCAGGGGGCGGTCTGGTACACGACCTTCTTCTACGCCCAGACCTTCATGGAAAAATTCCTGAAGGTGGAGCCCGCGACCATCAACGGCCTGATGATGGTGGTCACGGCGGCGAGCGCGGGCTGCTACGTCTTCTTTGGCTGGCTGTCGGACAAGGTGGGCCGCAAGCCGGTGATGCTGTTCGGCATGACCCTGATGCTGGCGGCCTATTTTCCGGGCTTCCATATGCTGGCCCAGACCCTGAACCCTGCGCTGGCCGAGGCCCAGGCGCGTAACCCGGCTACCGTCATCGCCGACCCCGCCGACTGCTCGGTGCAGTTCGATCCGGTGGGCAAGGCCAGCTTCACGTCGTCCTGCGACATCGCCAAGAGCGTGCTCGCCAACGCCGGGGTGTCCTACGAGAACCAGGCCGGGCCTGCCGGCGCGCCGGCCATGGTCCGCGTCGGCATGGCGACCATTCCGTCGCTGAGCGCCAAGGGCCTGCCCAAGGACGTCGCCAAGGCGGTCAAGGCCAGCGTCGAGACCAGGATCAAGGATGGCCTGCGCCAGTCCGGCTACCCGGCCAAGGCCGACCCCAAGCGCATGAACCTGCCCGGGGCCTTCGGGGTGATGATGATCTTCGTGATCGCCGCCACGGCGCTCTTCGGGCCGATCGCGGCCTGCCTGGTGGAGCTGTTCCCGACTCGAATACGCTACACAGCCATGTCGCTGCCCTATCATATCGGAACGGGGTGGGTCGGCGGCTTCGTGCCCTTCACCGCCTTCGCCATCGTGGCGTCGGTGGGGAATATCTATTCCGGGCTCTGGTACCCCTTCGCCTTCACGGCGATCTCGGTGATCACCTGCCTGCTGTTCCTGCCGGAGACGCGGAAGAGGTCCCTGCACCAGGACAGCTAGGCGGCGATAGGCAGCACCTCGACGTCGACCCCGGCGTCGGTGAGAGCCGCATGTTCGCGGCGCCAGTCCGGATCGACGACGAGGCGCGCCACGCACAGGCCCTGGGCGGCCAGGGCCGCCAACTGTTGCGGCGTCTGCGGGCCCAGCCGTTCGGCGTCCCGGCGGGCCAGCCCCAGCACCTCGTCGTGGGCGCCGGCGTCAAGGACCAGCACGTCGGCCGCCGCCAGCGCGCGGGCGGCGCGCAGAGTCAGCAGGTCAGCGGGGCCACGGGCGTCGATGTACTGAACCTGGCCCGCCGCCGGTGCATCGTTCGCCAGGGCGGCGCGCAGCAACAGCGTCGCGGCGGCCATATCCCCCCCTTGGGCGGCCCGCGCCGCGGGGCCGGCCAGCGCCGCGCGCAGAAACGCGCGGCGGCGGTGGACCTCGGGAAGCGCGGCTCGCACCTCGTCCTGCATCGCCCCGAACAGCGCCGCGACCCGTCCGGCGCCTTGCGGCACCCGCGCCTCGATGTCTTGACGCAACAGGGTGGCCAGCATCGGCGAGGCGCCGCCGGTTCCGATGGCCGCCACCACCTCGCCACGGTCGATCACTGCCGGCGTGGTGAAGTCGCAGAGCGCTGGACGGTCGACAACGTTGACCGGCACATGGGCGGCCCGCGCAGCGCCGGCGGCGGCTTCGGCGAACGCGGAATCGTCCGAAGCGATGAAGGCCAGCAACGCGCCATCGTAGGCGGCCGGGCTCAACGCCGCCTCACCTTCGAGCCGGCGCAACGTCGCGGGCGAGCCCTTGAACAGCCGCACCTTCGCCTCCGCCGCCTCGCCGGTACCGGCGATCGCGATGACGCGGCCGGACAGCGGATAGAAGGCAGGGAAGGCGTCCATGCCGGCGCGCTACTTCAGGGTCTTGAGGTAGTCCACGATGGCCTCGCGGTTCTCGTCCGACGGCACGACGGCGAACATCTTGGTCCCGGGCGCGAAGGCCGCCGGGCCCTTCAGGAAGGTGCTGAGGTTCTCGTCGGTCCAGGTCCCGCCGTGGCTTTTGAGCGCTGGCGAGTAGGTGAAGTCGGGCTTGGACGCGATGGCGCCGCCTGCGACGCCGGCAAGTGATGGGGCCATGGCCGTGGAGCCGGCCGGGCTGTGGCACATCTTGCACTGCATGGCGAAGAGCTGCGCGCCGTCCGCGGCAAGGGCGGGACTGGCGGAGAGGATCAAGGCGGCGGCGGCGATGGCGGAACGGACCATGGAATCTCCTGTGGGCGGGTCGTGAGAATGATTAGCCGGTGAACGCGGTTCGCGCCACGCCGGGCGCATTTACGGCCGCGTCTGAACAGCGTTAGGATGGCGCAGGTGGCGATCCGGAGGCAGGCATGGCGACAACTCTCGATGTGAACGGCAAGACGCTGAGCATAAAGGCGGCGCCGGATACCCCGCTTCTATGGGTGCTGCGAGATGAACTGAACCTGACGGGTTCGAAGTATGGGTGCGGCGTCGGCCAGTGCGGCGCCTGCACGGTGCTCGTCGACGGACAGCCGATCCGCTCCTGCTCGGCGCCAATCTCCGCGCTGGTCGGCGCCAGGATCACCACCATCGAGAGCCTTGGCGGCAATCACCCGCTGCAGGTCGCCTGGGTGAAGAACGACGTGCCCCAGTGCGGATACTGCCAGTCCGGCCAGCTGATGAGCGCCGCGGCGCTGCTGGCCCAGACCCCGCATCCCACCGACGAACAGATCACCGCTGCGATGGACGGCAACATCTGCCGCTGCGGGACCTATCAGCGCATCCACGCGGCCATCAAGGAGGCGGCCAACGGGCCAGCCCTGACGGCGCCCGACGTGACGCCCGCCCCGCTCGCCGTTCCGCACGTCTAGGGGAAGCCAGATGAACAAGCCTCTCAACGACGTCACGCCCGCCCGCAAGGCCGGAACCTCGCGCCGCGAAGTGCTGGCGGTCAGCGCTACGCTCGCCGGCGGCGCCCTGCTCGTCGGTTGCTCGCCCAACCTGATGGGGGACATCCTCAGCCTCGGCGCCAAGACCGACTTCGGGCCCTTTGGTCCGTTCCTGAAGTTCTCGCCGGACGGCTGGGTGACGGTGGTCTCCAAGCACATAGAATTCGGCCAGGGGAACCACGCCGGGCTCGCCGCCATCGCCGCCGAGGAGCTGGACGCCGACTGGTCCAAGGTCCGTGTCGAGCAGGCGGTGGCCAACGCCAAGCTCTACGGCAACGCCCTGATGGGCGGCACCCAGGGCACGGGCGGCTCGTCGGCGATCAACAACTCCTGGACCCAGCTGCGCACCGCCGGCGCTGCGGCCAGGGAGATGTTCGTCCAGGCGGCCGCCAAGACCTGGAGCGTGCCGGCCGCCGAGATCACGGTGGCCAACGGCGTGGTCAGCCACGCCTCCGGCAAGCAGGCCGGGTTCGGCGAACTGGTGGCCGAGGCCGCCAAGATCACCCCGCCGGAAGCGCCGAAGCTGAAGGATCCCAAGACCTTCACCCTCATCGGCACGGACCGGGTGCGCCGCAAGGACTCGGCCGCCAAGTCGTCCGGGACGGCCCGCTACACCCAGGACGTCCGCCTGCCCGACATGCTGACGGCCATGGTCGCCCACGCGCCCCGCTTCGGCGGCAAGGTGAAGTCCTTCGACGACAGCGCGGCGATGAAAGTCCCCGGCGTTGTGGCCGTGCACAAGATCCCGTCGGGGGTCGCCGTGGTGGCGAACAGCACCTGGGCCGCCAAGCAGGGCCGCGACGCCTTGAAGGTGGAGTGGGACGAGACCAAGGCCGAGACCCGCGGCTCCGACGCCCTGCTGGCCAGCTTCAAGGACCTGGCGTCCGGCAAGACCAAGGCGCCCGACGACAAGAAGTCGGGCTGGAAGGCGTTCGAGGCCAAGGGCGACGCCGCCAAGGCGGCGGGCGGTCAGGCCGCCGTAGAGGTCACCTACGACTTCCCGTACCTGGCGCACGCCACCAT
>JBBREC010000035.1:0-24594 GCA_038203295.1 Caulobacterales bacterium | reverse complement strand
GGACGAGTCTGCGATTATCCGGGCGGCCAAGTCCGGGGAGCCCGCCCATGTGGAAGGCGAAGTCTTCTGCCGGCGCGACGGCACGGGCTTCCCGGTCGAGTACTGGCTTCGGCCGATGCTGCGCGACGGCAAACTTCAGGGGGCGGTCTGCACCTTCGTTGATGTCACCGAACGACGACATGCCGAGGAGCAACAGGCGCTGCTCCTTCGGGAACTCGATCATCGGATGAAAAACCTGTTCGCTGTCACCGCAGGCGTGGTGGCCTTGTCGGCGCGATCGGCGCTGACGCCACAGGACATGGCCAAGACGATCCGGGGCCGGCTTGATGCGCTGGCGCGCGCCCACCTTCTGATCCGGCCTGTATTGACCGGCGCCAGCTCCGTCGCTCAGGCCACGAGCTTGGCTGAACTCGTCCGGGCGATCATCGCCCCTTATGCCAATCCAGATCGCGCGGGAGACGGTCGCCGGGCCGTGATTGAGGGGCCTGACGTTCCGATTGGCGGAGACGCTGCCACGAGCTTTGCCCTGGTGCTGCATGAACTGGCCACCAACGCCGCGAAGTATGGAGCACTATCGACCGACGAGGGCCATGTCCGCATCTCTTGGACCGTCTCTAAGGGCCAGCTCGCGCTGGTTTGGGAGGAGCAGGGCGGCCCGCCAATCGAGTCCACCCCAGAGCGTGAGGGCTTCGGAACTCAGCTCGCGCGCCGCAGCGCAGGAGGCAACCTCGGCGGGACCATTGCGTTCGATTGGAAGCGTGAAGGCTTGGTGGTCCATTTGTCCGCGTCGCAAGCGCGACTAACCGCCTGAGGGCGCCGGCGCGGAGACCCGTCTTGGAAGCGCTTTTTTTGCCTGATCGTGCGGCGGTCCTTGTCGCGGAAGACGAGCCCTTCATTGCCTATGACCTGGCCACGACAATCGAAGATGCGGGCGGCGTCGTTGTGGGGCCGGCCGCGACGGTGAAGGAGGCCTTGGCGCTCCTCGAGATTTATCCTGTGGCTGCGGCGATCCTCGATGTGAACCTGGGCGACCGGGACATATCCCCTGTCGCGGAGTTGCTAATAGCCCGCGGGGTGCCGGTCATTTTTCACACCGGCTTGGGTGTGCCAGACGAACTCAGTGCGAAATTTCCAAACTTGATCGTCCATTTAAAGCCCTTGGTCCCGGAACAACTCATCCGCCAGTTGGCTGCGTTGATAGCGCCTGACAGTCCACCGGTTCTTGGTCGGGTTGGCGGACACGTGGCGGCCTCGGTCAAATAGGGCGCCCTCTACGCCAAGCGGCGACACGCAAACCTGGTTTTTGTCTCGTGGGCCGGCCTCGACATTACCGCCGTGTTCATCGGCACACCATTTTCAGCGTTCCGGTCCGGGGTCGGATGAGGACACAAGGCGTCATTGCCATCTCCTCGGCTTTGCATTGCAGAGCACGCTGGCGACGTCTTTTCGGGCGTCATCGCGGGGCAACGCACCTGTGGGCGAGTACGCAATTCAACCGAGCCGTTCAGGGTGACAACGTCTGTTTTCCACCCCTGGAGGAGATTGGAAGGGTCTGCATTTCGGCGTCTGGTTAGTGTCCGCTCCTGGCGCTTTTCTGAGGCACAGCCCAGCCCCAACTCGCTGGGAACGTCGCCAGACTTGACAACTGGCCACCTCATATGTTCCCGTTATGTTCATGGTCACCACCCCCGACATCGCCGAGCAACAGGATCGCGCGCTCGCGCGGTTGCTGGAGATGGGCTTGGCGGCGGCGGAGAAGGTGCAGGCGCGGCTGATGGCGACGGAGAAAGACGCCCTGCTGGGCGAGCTCAGCCTGGCGCTGAACCGGGCGTCGCGGAATGTCCGCCAGACCATCGCGCTGCAGATGCGCGCGGCGCGGGATCGCCGGCTGGAGGCCAGGGAGATCGAGGCCGAGGCGGGCCCTGCGGACGAGGCGCGCCGGGCCGAGCGCAGGAAACAGGTCAAGGCCGCCGTCGAGCAACTGATCTGGGACGAGCGTGAGCGGCCGGACGTCGATGCCGAACTGCGCGTCAGGTGGCTCAACGATGACCTTCTCGACTACGCGCGCAGTCACGATTTCAGCGCCGAGACCGTGGAGGTCCATATCGCGCGCCTTTGCGCCAGGATCGGGATTGGACCTGGGCCAGCGGCGACGCCGGCCGCCGGCCGCGCCGACCTCGCGGGCGTCGACGCGCCCAGGCGCAGCTCCGCCTGACGCCCAACGCCCGCCACCGGATCTGGAACCGCCGCCTCTCCCGCCCGGCATTGCCGCTCGCGGGCCGCTGGCCTAGAGAGATCGGCCATGATCCTGGTCATCGATAACTACGACAGCTTCACCTACAACCTCGTTCATTACCTCAATGAGCTGGGCGCGGAGACGGTTGTCGTGCGCAATGACGCGATCTCGGTCGCCGAGGCGTTGGGCATGAAGCCGCAGGGCATATTGCTGTCGCCGGGTCCGAAGACGCCGAACGACGCCGGCATTTGCCTGGCGCTGCTGGCCGCCGCGCCGGCTGACCTGCCGATCTTCGGCGTCTGCCTCGGCCATCAGGCGATCGGCCAGGCCTTTGGCGGCGAGGTGGTCCACGCCAAGGCGCTGATGCACGGCAAGACCAGCCAGATCCACCACGACGGCAAGGGCGTCTTCGCGGGGCTGAAGACCCCCTTCACGGCGACCCGCTACCACAGTCTCTCGGTCGAAAAAGACGACCTGCCCGCCGAGTTGGAGGTCACCGCCTGGACCGAGGACGGCGAGATCATGGGTGTGCAGCATCGCACACGGCCCATCTTCGGCGTCCAGTTCCACCCGGAATCCATCGCCACCGAATGCGGTCACGAACTGCTGGCCAACTTCCTCGACGTCGCGGGCGTCCAGCGCCTGGCCGACGCCTGATCCACGCCGATGTCTGAAGCCTTCAAGCCGATCCTCAGCCTGCTGGCCGATGGCGGCACGCTCTCCGAGGATAACGCCGGCGACTTCTTCGCCGCCTGCCTGCGCGGCGACCCCAGCCCGGCCCAGGTCGGCGCGGCGCTGACCGCCATGCGGATGCGCGGCGAAACGCTCGGCGAGATCGTGGCCTGTGCGCGGGCCATGCGCCAGGCGGCGATCCGCATCGAACCGCCCTACCCCACCATCGACGTCTGCGGCACCGGCGGCGACGGCCTCCACACCCTCAACATCTCCACCGCGGTCGGCTTGGTGGCGGCGGGCGGCGGCCTCAAGGTCGCCAAGCACGGCAACCGCGCGCTGTCCTCGAAATCCGGCGGCGCCGATATCCTGTCCGAGCTCGGCGTCGACATCGCCGCGTCGGCCGACAAACAGCTCCGGGCGCTGGACGAGGCCGGGATCTGCTTCCTCTTCGCCCCGGCCCACCACGGCGCCATGCGCCACGTCTCCCCGATCCGCGCCGAGCTGGGCTTCCGGACGATCTTCAACCTGCTCGGGCCGCTGACCAATCCGGCCGGCGCACAGCGCCAGGTGGTCGGCGTCTATTCCGAACGCTGGGTCGAGCGGCTGGCCGAGGCTCTGGCGGCCCTTGGCTCCGAACGCGCCTGGGTCGTGCACGGCTCGGGTCTGGATGAGCTGACCACGACCGGCGAGAGCAGCGTGGCGGAGGTCCGTGACGGCCAGGTCCGGCTGTTCACCATCACGCCGGAGGCCGTCGGCCTGAAGCGGGCCGCCCTGGCTGATCTCACCGGCGGGACCCCCGCCGAGAACGCCCAGGCCCTTCGCCGCCTGCTCGCGGGCGAACAGGGCCCCTATCGCGACATCGTGCTGCTGAACGCCGCGGCCGCCTTCCTGGTCGCCGACCGGGTCGAGACGTTGCGCGAGGGCGTTGAGCTCGCCGCCGCCGTGATCGACGATGGCCGCGCGCAGGCCGCGCTCGACAAGCTGGTGGAGGTCACGGGCCGATGAGCGACATTCTCACCCGGATCGCCGCCTACAAGCGCGAGGAAGTCACCGCCCACAAGGCCTTGCGGCCGATCGAGGTCATCGAGGCGGAGGCGCGCGCCGCGCCGTCCCAGCCCCGCGGCTTTCGCGCCGCGCTGGAACGCGCTCACCAGCCGGGACGCCTTGCCCTGATCGCCGAGATCAAGAAGGCCTCGCCGTCGATGGGGCTGATCCGCGCAGACTTCGATCCGGCGGCTCTGGCCCGGGCCTACGAGACGGGTGGCGCGGCCTGCCTGTCGATCCTCACCGACACGCCCAGCTTCCAGGGCGCCGACGACTTCCTCCGCCAGGCGCGCGGGGCCAGCGCGCTGCCGTGCCTTCGCAAGGAGTTCCTGGTCGATCCCTGGCAGGTCCCGCAGAGCCGCGCGCTGGGCGCCGACGCCATCCTGGTCATCCTGGCCATGGTCGACGACACGCTGGCCTCGGATCTGATGGAAGCCGCCCGCGCCCACGGCATGGACGCGCTGGTCGAGGTGCACGACGAGGCCGAGATGGCCCGGGCCTGCGCTCTGAGGGCCGATCTTGTGGGGGTCAACAATCGCGACCTGCGGACCTTTGTCACCGACCTCACGGCGACCGAGCGGCTGGCGGCGCTGGCGCCTCCGAGGGCCCTGCTGGTCACCGAGAGCGGCATCGCCACGGCCGCCGACGCCGCAAGGCTCGAACGCAGCGGCGCCCACGCCATGCTGGTTGGCGAAAGCCTCATGCGGCAGGCCGATGTCGCCGCGGCGACTCGCGCCCTGCTGGGCGGTTGAGTCGCTGAACCACACCGGCCGATGGCGCTGATTTTCCAAGGGAAACGGCTGTAACTTGACATTAATGCGGAACACCTAGAGAACATCGCCAACGTTTGCGCTTTGTTCTCAAGCGCTTGATCGGGGTCCGCAGATGCTCACTCGCAAGCAACACGAATTGCTCATGTTCATCCACGAGCGGATCAAGGAATCCGGCGTCTCGCCATCCTTTGATGAGATGAAGGAAGCTCTGGATCTCGCGTCCAAGTCCGGCATCCATCGGCTGATTACCGCGCTGGAAGAGCGCGGATTCCTGCGCCGCCTGCCCCACCGGGCCCGGGCGCTGGAAGTGGTGAAGCTGCCGCAACAGGCGACGCCTGCCGCTCCGCCCAAGGGCCGCGCGCCGTTCAGGCCGCAACTGGTCGAGGCCGGCCAGAGCGCACCCTCGCCCGCCAACGACACCCGCGAATTGCCGATCCTCGGCAAGATCGCCGCCGGTACGCCGATCGAGGCGATCCAGCAGGAACGCGATCGTATCCCGGTGCCGGAATCCATGCTGGGCGCCGGCGAGCACTTTGTCCTGGAGATCCAGGGGGACTCGATGATCAACGCCGGCATCCTGGACGGTGATTTCGTTGTGATCCGCCGCGGTGACACCGCGACGTCGGGCGACATCGTCGTGGCCCTTATCCAGGGCGAGGAAGCCACTCTAAAACGGCTCCGCCGCAAGGGGGCCTCCATCGCGTTGGAAGCCGCAAACCCGGCCTATGAGACCCGCATCTTCGGCCCCGACCAGGTGGCCGTGCAGGGCAAGCTTGTGGGCTTGATCCGGCGTTACCACTAAGCATCACGATTTTGTGCAACCGGCGCCCGGGAACCGCGTTTGGAACTCGGGGCTCGGGCGCTTCTTATCGCTCAGCCTCTCGAAGACGCCGCCATCTTGGCGGGTCGATGGGAGAGATCACACATGCGCTTTATGACCCTCGCGGCCGTCGCCGCCCTTTCGCTCGCCGCCGCCGCCTGCACCAAGCCCGCCGAGAAGGCCGCTGACGAATCCGCGACCGCCACGCAGGAAGCCGCTGCCGCTTCGGCATCCGCGGCCACCGCCACCTCCGAAGCCGCGACGGCCGCAGCCGCCCCGGCCGGTTCTGAAGCGGCTGGCATGGCCAGCGAAGCCGCCGGCAAGGCTGCTGAAACGGCTGGCGATCACGCCGAAAAGGCCGGCGACGCGGCCAAGGACGCCGGCTCCGCCGCCAAGGACGCCACCAAGAAGTAGGACCGATTGGAGCCCCGGTGTTCGCGCCGGGGCTCTTTCCTCAGGCCGCGCCTAGGAACTCAAATTCGACGAGGAAGACCCGTTCGCCAGGCCCATGCCGGGCGACCTTCAACAAATCCACCACGCCGAGGAACCCGGACTTTCGGGCGAGATTCGGCGTGATGTCCTGCAGCGCGATCTCCCGGATCGACGTGACCTCGATCTCCCCAAATCCCGTCTGATAGCGAAGGCCGGCCTTCACGCGCGCGCTGCGCCAGATCCTGACGCTGCAGGTGACCTCGCCCCGGGCGACCGGCTCGCGCAGGCGCTTCGTGAACATCATCGCGGATCGACGCCCCAGGTCCAGGGCCGGCGGCCGCGCAGGTCCTGCGCCCAGACCACCCGCCAGCGGCCGGGGCCTTCCCGATAGAGCTCGGCCGAGCCGCCTCTCGCGAAGTCGGCGCCTGTCAGGACGAGCGGCGCGGGACAGGTCTCCGGCGTGAACTCGTTGCGCAGGATCACCACCTCAGACGCCGCGCAGAGATCTTGCAGCCGGCCGGGCTTCAGCGGTCGCCGGACATTCCAGGCTGCGGCGATTTTCGACGGCGCCGCCGCGCCGGGCGCGCAGCTCCAGTGATCGCAGGCGAACGCCCGGTCTCGGTCGGCCTCGGTCTCGAGCGGTGTCAGGCCCCGCCGCCGCGCCCAGAGTTCGGCCCCGAACAGCTTCACGTCCGGGCGGAACAGCACAGCGTCCTTGCCGGCGCGCACCGCCACGGCCGCCCCGTCCGCGCTGGCCCAGGCGTCTGGCGACGCAGGTTTCGGGACCAGGGTGACCGCCAAGGCGAAGGGCAGCCCCGCCCAGCGCAGGGGCCCCTTCCAGATGCAGAGCCACAACAGGCCCAGGAACGCCGCCGGGAGCGTCCAGGCCGGGCCGCTGGCGACGACCAGTTGGGCGTAGGGCGCGTTGGCCACGGCATGGGCGATCCGGTTCATCAGGTCGATGGCGAAGCCGGCCACGGCCAGCGGCGGTTTCTCCAGTCCGAATGGTGTCAGCATCGCGCCGAGCGCCAAGCCAGGCATCATCAGCAGCGTGGAGATCGGCTCGGTGACGAGGTTGGAGATCAGCCCCCAGGTCGAAACCCGATTGAAGTGCTGCATGGCGAAGGGGCCGGTGGCCATGCCCGCGATCAGGCTCACCGACGCGCCGGCCAGGATCCAGGTGCGGGCGCCCTGGAACAGCCGGATCGGCCAGGGCGTGTCGAGCTCGCGCACCGGACGCGGCCAGACCTCGGCTAGGGCGACGAGCGCCGCCGTGGCGGCGAAAGACATCTGGAAGCCGGGCTCAACAACCGCCTCGGGCTGAAGCAGCAGGACCGCCATGGCCGCCAACGCCAGGGCGTGGAAGCTGATCGCCTGACGATCCACCAGGATGGCGCAGAACGCGATCGAGGCCGTGATCGCGGCGCGCTCGGCGGCGGGCGGCGCCCCGGAGAGCAGCAGATACCCACCCACCGCCGCCAGGCCCAGCAGGGCGGCCAGTTTCTTGCCGGGGACGCGCAATGCCAGCCAGGGCCAGGCCGCGATGCCCAGGCGCGTCGCGAAGAACACGAACCCGCCAACGATCGCCATGTGAAGGCCGGAGATCGAGATGATATGCGCCAGCCCCGCCGCGCGCAGATCGTCGACTTGCTGCCTGGGTACGAACGCCTCGTGGCCCGTGGTCATGGCCGCGGCCAGCCCGCCGGAGCCGGAGCCAAGGGTGTCGACGATTCGCCGGGTCAGCGCCCAGCGCATGGCGTTGATCCGCATGGTCGCGCGCAGCCGCGCCGGGGCGCGGTCCTCGGTGGCCCAGCTGGAGACCGGCCCGAGGCTGAAGCCCACGCCGCCGACGCTGTCGAAGAACGCGTCACGGGCGAAGTCATAGGCCCCGGGGCTGGCGGGCGGCGGCGGGGCGTTGATCACCGCCAGAATGCGGATCGGCTCGCCGGGCGACGGGACGTAGCCGCCGCGCAGGGTGACCCGCACCCGGACGGGGGTGATATTGGCTGGCCAGTCGCCGATCCGCGCCGGCGCAATCAGCAGGCGCTGCCCGCCCTGGCCCGGACTGGCCACATCCATCACCCATCCTTCAAGCCGTTCCGGCTTGCCGGCGGCCGGCGCCACGGGTCCGCGAACCGCCTCGGTCCGCAATTTCGCCGCGCCAAAGCCGCCGACGGCGCAGGCCGTCAGCACGACGGCTGCGGAGACGCCGCGCGTTCCACCGTGACGCGCGGCAAGGATCAGCAGAAGGACCGACCCCACGACGCAGGCCAGCGCCACCCAGGGCTGCGGCTCGCGAAGCAGGACAAAATAGAGCGCTGAGCCAAGGCCCAGCGCGACGGGATTCCACAGCATCCAGCGCTCGCCCTGGCGCGAGACTTGGGCGCCCAGCCACGCCCGCGCGTCGGCGAGGCTAGGACGCGCGGGAACCTGCGTGCTAAGAGGCGCCGCCCAGGCGCCCGACGCCGCAGCTTCCCCAGGTCCTTCCATTTCGATGTCCGACCGTCCCGTCGTCACCCGTATCGCCCCTTCGCCCACCGGCTCCATGCACATTGGCACGGCACGGACGGCGCTTTTCAACTGGCTTTACGCGCGCCACACCGGCGGCAAGTTCCTTTTGCGCGTGGAAGACACCGATCGCGAGCGTTCCACCGAAGCCGCCGTACAGGTGATCTTCGAGGGGATGAAGTGGCTGGGCCTCGAGGCCGACGAGACCCCGGTGTTCCAGGCCGCCCGCGCCGGCCGCCACCGGATCGCCGCCGATGAGATGCTGGCGCGGGGCTCGGCCTATCGCGACTACATGACCGCCGACGAGCTTGAGGCCGAGCGCACGCTGGCCCGCGCCGAGGGTCGGGTGGTGCGCTCGCCCTGGCGGGACCTCTCGCCCAACGACGCGCCTGACCGGCCGTTCGTCGTGCGGCTGAAGGCGCCCGTGGAGGGCGAGACCCTGATCGAAGACCAGGTGAAGGGGCCTGTGAAGTTCCAGAACCGCGACCTCGACGACCTGATCCTGCTGCGCACCGACGGCTCACCGACCTACAACCTCGCTGTCGTTGTGGACGATCATGAGATGGGCGTGACCCACGTGATCCGAGGCGACGACCATCTGAACAACGCCGCGCGCCAGACCCTGATCTACCAGGGGCTTGGCTGGACCCCGCCGGTCTGGGCCCACCTGCCGCTGATCCATGGCCCGGACGGGACCAAGCTTTCCAAGCGGCACGGCGCCCAGGCGGTCGGTGAGTTCGCCGACATGGGCTACCTGCCCGAGGCCATGCGCAACTACCTGGCCAAGCTCGGCTGGGGCCACGGCGACGACGAGATTTTCTCGGACGCGCAGGCGATCGCCTGGTTCGACATTAAGGACGTGGTCGGGGCGCCGGCGCGTCTCGACTGGGCCAAGCTCAACCACCTGAATAACCACTACATCCGGCTGGCCGAACCCGCCCGGCTGACCAGGCTGTTGGTCGGCATCCTGAAAAGCCGCGACTGGCCGCTGCGCGATGGCGATCCGGCCCTTATCGAACACACCATCCCGCTGGTGCGCGATGGGGCCAAGACGTTGCTGGAGCTCGCCGACGCCGTCGTGTTTGTACTGAAGACCAGGCCACTGGAGATGCCGGAGAAGGCCGTGGCGCTACTGACCGAGGAGACCGCCGCGCGCCTCGGGCGCCTGCGCGAGCGTCTGGCTGCCGCGGAAAGCTGGGACGTCCCGGGCCTTGAGGCGCTCAACAAGGGCTTCGCCGAGGCCGAGGGCGTTGGCCTGGGCAAGATCGGCCCCGCGCTTCGCGCCGTACTCTCCGGCGGATCGCCGGCTCCAGACCTCGCTGGCGCCCTCGTAGCACTCGGAAAAGACGAAAGTCTTGGCCGCCTCGACGACGCGCTTTCGCTTGGCCGCTAACGCGATATAAGTCCGATGAGACGGGCGTCTGCCCGACGACATGAACAGGGGTGGGGCATGGGCGATCAGGCGAAATTCGGCATTGGCTCGACCGAGGTCGAGATGCCGGTGCTGAAGGGGACCTTGGGTCCCGACGTTGTCGATATCCGCAAGCTCTACGCCGCGACCGACGTCTTCACCTACGACCCCGGCTTCACCTCGACGGCGAGTTGCGAAAGCAAGATTACCTTCATCGACGGCGACAAGGGTGTGCTGCTGCACCGCGGCTACCCGATCGACGAACTGGCTGAGCAGTCCAGCTTCCTGGAGATCTGCCACCTGCTCTTGCACGGTGAACTTCCGAGCGCGGAGGAGTTCGCCAAGTTCGAGCACACGATCACATATCACACGATGCTGCACGAGCAGTTCGACCGTTTTTTCCAGGGCTTCCGCCGGGATGCTCATCCGATGGCGATCATGGTCGGCGCGGTTGGCGCCCTGTCGGCCTTCTATCACGACAGCACCAACGTCGATGATCCAGCCCAGCGGATGATCTCTGCCCACCGCCTGATCGCCAAGATGCCGACCATCGCCGCGCGGGCCTTCAAATATTCGCAGGGCCAGCCTTTCGTGCATCCGCGCAACGACCTTTCCTACGCGGAGAACTTCCTTCGCATGTGCTTCTCTGTCCCGGCCGAGGACTGGAAGCCAAACCCCGTGCTGACCAAGGCAATGGACCGGATCTTCATCCTCCACGCCGACCATGAACAGAACGCCTCCACCTCGACCGTCCGTCTGGCGGGCTCGTCGGGCGCCAACCCGTTCGCCTGCATCGCCGCCGGCATCGCCTGCCTCTGGGGTCCCGCGCACGGCGGGGCCAACGAGGAAGCCTTGAACATGCTCAAGGAGATCGGAACCGTCGATCGCATCCCCGAATACGTCCAGGGCGTGAAGGACCGCCGTTACCGGCTGATGGGCTTCGGTCACCGGGTCTACAAGAACTACGATCCACGCGCGAAGGTCATGCAGCAGACCTGCCACGAGGTGCTGGACGAAGTCGGCCACGGCGACGATCCGCTGCTGAAAGTGGCCATGGAACTGGAGCGCATCGCGCTGTCGGACGAGTACTTCATCGAGCGCAAGCTCTACCCGAACGTCGACTTCTACTCGGGCATCACCCTTCGCGCCCTGGGCTTCCCGCCGGAAATGTTCACGGTGCTGTTCGCCGTGGCCCGCACCGTCGGCTGGATCAGCCAGTGGAAAGAGATGATCGAGGATCCGGCCTACAAGATCGGCCGCCCTCGCCAACTCTACACGGGCTCCGGCCCACGCAGCTACACGCCCATCGACAAGCGCGGCTAGACTCGCGTCATCACCGCGAGAACGGCGTCAGCGGCGGCTTCGGAGGGATCCGGACCGCCGCGTCCCATATTGTCCAGGGCGGCGTACTGCGCCCGGATCTGTTCGCGGCGCAGTTCCGGATCGTCGAGGCGCCGCGCCACTTCACGAGCCAGGGCCGGCCCGTTGCAATCGTTTTGCACCAGTTCCGGCGCGACAAACGCCTGGGCGGCGATGTTGAACAGCGTGATGTACTTCGTACGGATCAGCAGCTTGAGGAGCTTGTGGGTCACCGGCCCCAGCCGGTA
Organism: Caulobacterales bacterium; assembly: GCA_038203295.1. Classification (GTDB taxonomy): domain Bacteria; phylum Pseudomonadota; class Alphaproteobacteria; order Caulobacterales; family Caulobacteraceae; genus Phenylobacterium. The sequence goes on along the minus strand of JBBREC010000035.1, from coordinate 13,088 downwards.
GCCGACCACCATCGGCACGCCCGCCAGCGCGAGTTCCGTGGTCACCGTGCCGGAACACGCCAGCGCCACCGTCGCGGCCTTCATGGCGTCGAGCTTGCCCTGGTCGCCCTCGATCACATGGGCGCGGTGGCGCCAGCCCGCGACCTGGACCTTCACGGTCGCCGCCACCGTCGGTGCAGCCGGTACGATCACATGCAGACCGGGGTGGCTCTCCTTCAGCCGGTTCGCCGCGTCCTCGAAGACCGGCAGCATCCGCTGGATCTCCCCCGGGCGGCTTCCCGGCAGGACAATGAGAATCGGATCGTCGGGCCCCGCGCCGATGCGGGCGCGCAGCGCGGCGGGCTCGGCGCCTGAAAAGTCGAGGCTGAGTGCGGAATTCCCTACAAACGTCACCGGCAGGCCCTCGGCCTCAAACCATGGCGCGTCGAACGCGTGGATCGACAGCAGATGATCGACGGACGCCGCCAGGGTCTTCGCCCGCCCCGGCCGCGTCGCCCAGACCTGCGGCCCGACGTACTTGATCAACGGCAGCGCCGGATCGAGCCGGCGAAGCCGCTGGGCGACCCGCAGGGTGAAGCCCCAGGAATCGATCAGGATGGCGACGTCAGGCTTCTCATGCGTCGCCAATGCGACCGTGTCTTCGACGCGCCGCATGATCTTCGGATAGGCGAGCAGCCCCTCCAGAAGGCCCAGGATGGAAATCTCGGAGATGTCGAAGGGACTCTTGACGCCCTCTGCCGCCATCTGCGCCCCGCCGACCCCCACGAAACGCACGCCCTCGCCCAACCGGCGCTTCAGCGCTCGTGCGAGGCCCGCGCCCCGGTCATCGCCGGACGCCTCGGCCGCCACCAGCATGACCGTCAGCGGCGGCATGGGTCTTAGGGCTCCACGCCCAGGACGAAGATCCCGAGTTCGTCGGCAAGCGCGATCACCGCCTCTCGGTCGAGCACGACCAATCCGCCGGCCTCACCCACGATCCCGGCCAGCCCCGCGCGCGCCACCGCGTGGATCGTCGCCGGGCCGATCGTGGGCAGGTCGATCCGCGTCTCCTGGATCGGCTTTAGGGCCTTGGCCAGCACGCCGCAGCAGGCGCCGGGACGGCCTCGCAGGGCCGCGGGCAGGTCCGCCACCCGCGCGAGCATGGCGTCAGTGCCTTCCTGCGCCTCGACGGCCAGGACCAGACCACGACAGACCACGGCCCCCTGCCCGACGTCGAGGCGACCTATGGCGCGAGCTACCTCAAGCGCGCGGTGGACGTCGGCCATGTTGTCGTCGCTGGGCGAGATAGACCCCAGAGCGCCGGCGACCAGGCTGAGGTCGTCCATCACTTCGGTGGCGCCTTCGATGGCGAAGCCTTCCTTCTCGAACTCGCCGACCATCAGCCGCAGCAGGGCGTCGTCGCCCTTGCGGGCCGCAGCGATGGCGGCGGGGATGACGGCCAGTCCTCGAAGGTCGGGGATCAGGGCGGTGAAGTCCGGCCGCGCCACGTTTCCCACCAGACAGACCGCCTCGCAGCCGGCCCGCTTCAGCGCCTTGAAGCATTTTCCGAGCTCGGCGATGCCCACCTCAGCGCCGGCATAGGGCGCGAGTTCGGGCCCGGCGAAGCCCTTCAGGCGGATCACGAAAAGCGGGCGACCGGAGCGCCGGCAGTGCTCGGCGATTTCGACGGGGAGTGTGCCGCCGCCGGCGATCAGTCCCAGCTTCTTCATCAGACTTCGCGTTCGGGCAGACACAGCGGACGGCCTGAGTCGGCGCGGATGAAGTCGATGATCTCCATCACCGGCGCCGAGTCGCCGAAGGTCGCCGCAGTGTCCTCGATACGCTCCTGGAAGGTCCCCTCCTCCGCAAACAGCAAGCGGTAGGCCGAGCGCAGGGCGCTGATGGTCTCTCGCGTGAAGTCGCGGCGCTTGAGGCCGACCAGGTTCAATCCCTCCAGGTGCGCGTGGTTGCCCCACACCAGGCCATAGGGGATCACGTCCTTTGTCACCGCCGCCAGCCCGCCAATGAAGGAATAGCGGCCGACGCGGCAGTACTGGTGCACCGCGGCCAGGCCGCTCACCATCACGAAATCGCCGATGTCCACGTGCCCGCCAAGCGTGGCGGAGTGGGCGAGAATTACGTTATCGCCCACTGTACAGTCGTGGCCGACGTGGGACGTGGCCATGAACATGCCGTCGTCGCCCACCGTGGTCACGCCGCCGGCCTGCACGGTGCCGATGTGCATGGTGACGTGTTCCCAGATCTTGTTGCGGTCGCCGATCACCAGTTCGGTCGGCTCGCCCTGGTAGGCGGTGTGGTGCGGAACCCCGCCCAGGTTCGAGAAATTCCGGATCGTGCAGTCCTCCCCGATCCGCGTATGGCCTTCGACAACAACGTGGGATAGCAGTTGGGTCCGCGCGCCGACCTTTACGTTCTCACCGATGATCGAATAGGGCCCGATGCTGACCCCGTCGGCCAGTTCGGCGCCCCTGGCGACGATGGCGGTCGGATGGACCTCGACGCTCACTTGGTCTCCACCAGCATGGCTGCGAATTCCGCTTCCGCGGCCACCTTCTCGCCGACCATGGCGCGGCCGTGGAACTTGAACAGGTCGCCCCTCGCCCGCAGCACCTCGACGTGCATGCGGATGACGTCGCCTGGCCGCACAGGCGTGCGGAATTTGCATTTGTCCAGCGAGACGAAAAAGATGGTCTTGCCTTCTGTGTCCACGTCCAGCGACTTCGACATCAGGACCGCGCCGGTCTGGGCCATGGCCTCGACGATCAGCACGCCGGGCATCACCGGATAACCCGGGAAGTGGCCCTGGAAGAACGGCTCGTTCACCGTAACGCACTTGATGCCGACGATTGACTTGTGGGCTTGGTACTCTTCAGCCCGGTCGACCAGCAGGAACGGATATCGATGCGGGATCCTGGCGAGGACCTCGGTGATGTCGATCTCGCTGGGCGCCTCGTTCACCGGGGCCTTGCGGCTCATACGTCGCTCTCCTTGCGGTTCGCCATCCTGGCGAGCCACGCGGTTTCCCGCAGCCAGCGGCGAATCGGACGCGCCGGCATGCCGCCCCAGGTCTCGCCCGCCGGAATGTCCTTCATTACACCGGCGGCGGCGCCCACTCGGGCCCGGTCGCCGATGGTCACATGGTCCGCCACCCCGGCCCGCCCGCCGAACTGCACGCCATCGCCGATGACGACGCTGCCGGAGATGCCTGTGTGGGCAGCCATCACACAGTTGCGGCCGACGCGGACGTTGTGGGCGATCTGTACCTGATTGTCGATCTTGGTGTTCTCGCCGATCGAGGTGTCGTCGAAGGCCCCGCGGTCGATGCAGGCATTGGCCCCGATCGAGACGCCATCCTGCAGAATCACCCGCCCCAACTGGGGGATGTCGATCAGGCCCTTCGGCCCGACCGTGGCGCCGAAGCCGGGCTCGCCGATTACCGTTCCGGCAAGGATCCGCACCCGGTCGCCGATAAGGGCGAAGCCGATTGTGACATTCGGGGAGATCTCGCAGTCCCGTCCGATCGTGACACCGGGACCGATGACCGTGTTGGCGCCGATGCGAGTACCGCGACCAATTTGCGCGCCGGCGCCGACGACGACACCTGGACCGAGGACCACGTCTGGCTCGAACCGGGCGTCGGCGGCCACGGCCTTGCCGCCGAATGGACGCCGCGGGCGATGCAGGCGCTCGGCCGCGATCGCGTAGGCGGCCTGCGGCTGCTCGGTGATCAGGGCCGCGCAACCGGCCGGCAAGGCTGCGGCGTCGGCCGCACGCACGAAGCAGGCCGTCGCCTGGGTCTCCCGGACCTGGGGCAGGTATCGGCGATCGGTGACGAAGGTGACCGTGTCGGATTGGGCGTGATGCAGAACCGCCACAGCCCGAACCGGGCGGGTCGCGGCGGTACGGTCGGCAAGCTCGGCGCCCGCGAGCCCGGCGAGTTCGCCGAGCGCGACGGGGCCAAGATCCTCGAAGAAGCGCGGATCGGGCATAAACGCCTCCGCGGGCCCGCGGGCCTCGCCTACTTCTTGGGCGCGGCGGACGGCGTCGTGGTGATCGGCGGGGCGGCCGAGGCCGGACGCGTCACCTGCGGGGCGCCGGTCTGGGCGTCGAGGCGCTCACGGTCGAAGGCGAACTGGGTGATCTTGCCGTTCAGGGCGGTCACGACCAGCGGGGTGATGTCCATCGCCGGGTTGGCAATCACCACGGCGGTCCGCTGCAGGAGCAGCGAGCAGGCGCGCTGCTGATAGACCTGACGGATCAGCGGCTCCATCTCCTGGCCGATGCGGCCGACGGCCTTCTGTTCGGTCGCCTGGACCTCGCGGTCGCGAAGCTGAGCCTTGCGCTGCAGGCCGTTGGCGCGGACCTGCAGCCCGGCGGCCTGCTGTTCGAGCGTGCTCTGGTCGAGGGTGGCGCGGCGGGCGTCGAGCGCCTTGGCGTCGTTGTCGATGGCGGTCTTCTCCCCGTTCAGCTCGGCGTTCACCTGGGCGACGATCTGCTGGATGCGGCTGTCGACGTATTTGCCGACGGTCGAGGCGCCGATGGCGTTCTCGATGGAGACGATGCAGACGCCGGTGAGCGCCGGGCCGTGCGTCACGGCCGGTGCGGTCGGCGCCGCGGCTTGCGCGAACGCACTGGTGGTCGCCGTCAAGGCGACGGCGGCGGCGCAAGCGCCGGTGATGAGGTGTTTGAAGGTCATGAAGCGCCTAGAAATTGGTTGTGGTTGAGAACCGGAAGAGTTCGGTCTTGTCGTAGGCTTCCTTGGCAAAAACGTGACTGAAGTCAAAGCGGATGGGGCCCATCGGCGACTTCCAGAAAACGCTGAGGCCACCGGATGCGCGCAGGCCCAGGCCATCCTTGATCAGCGGATCGCTGGTTCCAGGCGGACAGGCGGCCGCGGCCGCGGCGTCGACGGGGACCAGCGAACAGGCCTTGTCGGCCTTGTCCAGCTTACCCAGCGTGCCGACGTCGCTGAACAGCGAGGCCTTGATGCCGTACTGCTCGGGCAGGAAGGTCGGGATGGTCAGCTCCAAAGAGCCGATCGCATAGGCCTTGCCGCCGAGCGAATAATTCTGGCCGCCGTTCAGATCGCGCGGGCCGATGCCGGCGATCTCGAAGCCGCGGAAGTTGTTGCCGCCCTTGTAGAAGCGGTCGTTGATCCGGACGTGGTCGCCGCTCCAGCCGCCGACGTAGCCGGCAGAGCCGGTGACCGACAGGATGAAGCTCTTGGTGAAGCCGTGGTACCAGCCGGCGTCGCCCTCGGTACGGATGTACTTCACGTCGCCGCCGACGCCCGCCAGGTCCTGGTTTACCTCGGCGAAGAAGCCGCGGGTGGCCTGGATTGGGTCGTTCCGGCGATCCAGCCGGTAGCCGTAGCCCACCAGCGAGGTGATGAACTGGCCGCGCTGGGCGCAAAGTGATGGCGAGACCACCAGGTTCGCCGGATCGCAGAAGGTCGGATCGACGGCCACCTCGTCCTGGCGCAGGGTGTAGCGGGCCGAACCGCGGGAATTCAGGCTCAGCGGGAAATTCAGCCGAACCCCGGCGCCGAGCGTAACGGTCTTGTAGGCCGAGAACGCGGTCAGATCGTACTTGTAGTAGTAGGCGTCGAGGCCGGCCAGCAGGTCGCGGCCGAGGAAGCGAGGCTCGGAGAAGCCGAAGTCCAGCTGCTGGCGCAGCGACCCGACCGACACCCGAGCCCGGACATTTTCCCCGCGCCCGCGGAAGTTCCGCTCCGTGATGCCCAGGTCGATGACCAGTTGGTCGACCGATGAATAGCCCGCGCTGAACGACAGCTCGCCCGTGGGCTGCTCCTCAACCTTGACCTGCAGGCCGGTGCGGTCAGGCGCGGACCCCGGAATCTCTGTGATCTCGACGTTCTTGAAGAAGCCCAGGCCGCGGATCTGGTTTTTGGAGCGGTCGACAAGCACGCGGTTGTAGGCGTCGCCCTCGGCGACGTTCATCTCGCGGCGGATCACATAGTCCAGCGTGCGCGTATTGCCGATCACGTCGATGCGGTCGACGTAGACACGCGGCCCCTCGCGGACCTGGAAGACCACGTCGACGACGCCTTTGGCGCGGTTGGCCACATAGCGCGGGCGGACGTCGACGAAGGCGAAGCCCGCGGCGCCGGCCGCGAAGGTCAAGGCGTCGGTGGCCTGTTCGATCTTCTCGTCTTCGTAGAGCTGGCCCGAACGGAACGGCACCAACGCTTCAAGAATGGTCTTATCGAGCTTCTGGAGTTCGGTCTCGACGCTGATCTTGCCGAACTTGTACTCCGGACCCTCGTCCATCGTGTAGGTCACGACGAAGCCATTCTTGTCGGGCGAGAGCTCCGCGACCGCCGAGGCCACCCGGAAGTCGTAGTAGCCGCGATTGCGGTAGTATTTCCGCAGCTGCTCCTTGTCGTATTCCAGCCGGTCCGGGTCGTAGTTGGCGTTGTTCGAAAAGAATTTGTACCAGTGGGTCTGTTCGGTGACGACAACGTCGCGCAGGTCGTTGTCGGAGAACGCCCGGTTGCCGAGGAAATTGACCCGCAACACGCCGCTCTTGGCGCCTTCATCGATCTTGAAGATCAGGTCGACACGTTTTTGCGGCAGCTCGACGATCTGCGGCGTTACCGTCGCCGAGATGCGACCCGAGCGGCGGTAGAGCTCGACGATCCGGCCGACGTCTGCCTGAGCCTTGGAGCGGGTAAAGATGCCGCGCGGGCGCACGGTAACCTCGTCTCGCAGCTTGTCTTCCTTGAGGCCCGAGTTCCCTTCGAACAGCACACGGTTGATGATCGGGTTCTCGACGATGGTGATGATCAGGTCTCCAGCGACCAAGTCGATCTTCACGTCGGAGAACAGGTCCGTGCGGAACAGCGTTTTCAGCGCTAGGTCGATCTTGGCGGGGTCGACCCGCTCACCGGCTGCGATCGGCAGATAGGAAATGACCGTTGCGGGCTCGATCCGCTCGTTGCCCTTCACCAGGATGCGCTGCACGACGCCGGACTGTCCTGCGTCGGGGTTGACGCCGACGGCCGGCGGTGCGGGCGTCGCGTCGGGTTTGGGCGCGCCAGCGGCGGGGGCCGTCGCCAGAGGGGCCTGCGCCAAGGCAAACCCTGGAACGACAAGCGCGGTTGTGCCCATGAGTACGGCCAAACCGGTGGCGAGCGCAGCGCTGTGGGCGCGGTGTCTGTTCATCGAATCAGCCGTTTAGGAAAAGTCGGGGGCTAGGAGAATAGCCCGCCGATGAAATTGAACACACGCAGGCGCTGCAGATCGTTCCAGGTCGCGAACAACATCAATCCGAGCACCAGTGCAAGGCCTACGCGATACCCTGCCGCCTGAACCTTGGCAGCAAGTGGGCGGCGGGCGACGGCTTCGTACGCATAGAAGAGCAGGTGTCCCCCATCGAGCACAGGCACCGGCAGCAGGTTGAGGAAGCCGATCCCCACCGAAATATTCGCCGCGAGCACGATAACGGTCAGCAGGCCGTTGCGGATGAAGTCCGGAATATCCTTGGACTGATCCGCGGTCTCCTTCGCCAGAACGCCGGAAACCTGAGCCATGCCGAGCGGGCCGGAGATCTGGTCCGCCGCCTCACGGCCGGAGATCATGCGTCCCAGGTAGGTGATCGTGGTGTCAACGACCTCGACGGTCTGTTCAACACCTCCGCGCAGGGCCTCCACCGGTCCATAGGTCTTGCGCACGAAAGGGGCCTTTTCGAAGCCGACCCCAAGAACGCCCAGGCGATGCTTCTTGCCGATCACGTCGTCAACGTCGCCCCGCTCCGGTGATGCGATCAGCGTCACCGGACGGCCATTGCGTTCGACCTCGAAGGCGATCGGCGTGCCGGTCCGAAGGATCACGGTCTGGCGCACGGTCGCATAGGTCTTCACGGTCTTTCCGTCCGCCTTGAGAATCAGGTCGCCCACCTGAAATCCGGCCTTGGCGGCCGCGCCGCCGGGTTCGACAAAATTCACCCGCGCCGGCGCGATCGGCTCGCCCAGCGCCATCAGCAGCGCGGCGAAGATGCCGATCGACAACAGGAAGTTGGCGATGGGTCCGGCGGCGGTGATTACCGCGCGTTGCCAGATCGGTTTGAAATGGAAATAGCGTTCGAGGGCCGCCTCCCCTTCCCGCGCCACGAGGTCGCGGCGCATGGCGGCGAGATCGTTCTGGTCGGGCACGCTGGCGGCGTTCTCATCGCCCGCGAAGCGCACAAACCCGCCGATCGGCATCCAGCCGATACGCCACTCCACGCCCGAGCGATCGGTCCACTGGGCAATGGCCTTGCCGAAACCGATGGAGAACTGGTCGATCTTGGTGCCGAGGCTCTTGGCGGCCAGGAAATGTCCGAGCTCGTGCACCGTCACCACAATCCCCAGAATCAGCAGGAACGGAATGACATAGAGAGCGATGGTCTGCAGAACGCCTAGCATTGGGGGGCTCGCTCCTTCAGGCCTGGGCCATAAGGCCGGTGACGACCTCAGCGGCTACGTGACGCGCCGCCGCATCGGTCACCCGGGCGCTTTCGACCGGGTCCGTGTCGGCGCGTCCCAGGAGGTTCGTGCGGTCCATGCGGTCGAGGGTTTCGGCCACCGTGGTCGCAATGTCCAGGAAACCGATCCGGCGATCGAGGAACGCCTGTACGGCAACCTCGTCGGCGGCGTTCATCACGGTCGGCGCCGCGCCGCCAGCCAGGAGCGCATCCTTGGCGATCCGCAGGGCTGGGAATAGCTCCGGATCGGGATCCTCGAAGGTCAGCGGGCCCATCCGCGCCAGGTCCAGCTTCTGGGCCGGCCAGGGCAGTCGGTCAGGCCAGGCGAAGGCGCAGGCGATCGGCGTACGCATGTCCGGCGGACCGAGCTGGGCCAGCGTCGAGCCATCGGCGTATTCTACCAGGCTGTGGATGATCGACTGCGGGTGGATCAAGACGTCGACGCGCTCCGGCGGCATTGCGAACAGGTAGGCGGCCTCGATCACTTCCAGGCCTTTGTTCATCATGGTCGCAGAATCGATCGAAATCTTGACGCCCATGCTCCACTTAGGATGCGCACGCGCCTGCTCAGGGGTCGCGCGCGCCATCTGGGCGCGGCTCCAGCCCATGAACGGCCCCCCCGAGGCGGTGAGAATCAGCCGTGAGACGTGCTGGGCGTTGGCCGGCGAGAACACCTGGAAGATGGCCGAGTGCTCGGAATCGACCGGGATGACGACGCCGCCGGCCAGTTTGGCGGTGCGCAGCAGCGCCGGTCCCGCGCAGATCAGGCTTTCCTTGTTGGCCAGAGCGACGATGGCGCCGGCGCGCGCCGCGGCAAGCGTCGGCGCGAGGCCCGCGAATCCGACGATCGCCGACATCACCCAATGGGCGTCCATCGCCGCGGCGTCGGCTAGAGCCTGGGCGCCGGCCGCGGTGGCGATGCCCGATCCTGCCAGGGCCGCGCGCAGGGCGGGCAGGAACGTCTCGTCGTTGATCACCGCCAGTTTCGGCCGCCAGCGCAGGGCCTGTTCTGCCAGCAACTCGACATTGCGACCGGCAGTCAGCGCCACGACCTCGACCTCGACCCCCGCCTTGGCGAACAGGTCCAGGGTCGAGACGCCCACCGAGCCGGTGGACCCCAGGATCGTCACCTTGCGCGGCAGGTTCAATGGCCCCATCCGAGATGGTTGGCGAGACGGGCTATCGCCATCACCACGACCGCGAACATCAGGCCATCGACGCGATCCAGCAGGCCCCCGTGTCCGGGGATCAGGTCGCCGGAGTCCTTGACCCCAAACCGCCGCTTCAGCGCTGACTCCCATAAGTCACCGGCCATGGTGGCCAGCCCCACCGCCAGGCCGATTAGCGCAGCGGCGCCGACGTTCAGCTGGAAAACCGGCATGAACGCCCGGGGCACCTCGATCCCAAGCTTGAAGGGCGTGGCCACGAGCACCCCGACCAGGCTGGCGCAGGCGAGGCCGCCGATGAAGCCGGACCAGGTCTTGTTTGGCGAGAAGCGCGGCCAGAGCTTGGGGCCCTTCAGCACGCTTCCGACCGCGAAAGCTCCGATGTCCGCCGACCAGGTCATCAGGAACAGCATCAGCGTCCACCACTCGCCCTGGTTGGTGGACCGTAGCCAGATGAGGCAGATGCCCGCCGGGGCTATGTAGAAGACCCCGTAGGCGGCGTCCGCGGGTCGCTCGGCGATCCCGCTCGCCACCAGCGCCGCGGCCATGGCTCCCGCGGCCATCGCCGCCCAGGCCCATACGAACATGTGCTGATGCGCGAGGAAGACGCACACAAGAACCGCGGCGGTGACCGCGGCGGCAAGGCGGATCGGCGCTTTCGGCGCGCTCATACCGCCCCACTCGATGGAGAGCAGCGCGATGCCGACCGAGACCAGCAGCAGATAGGGCCAGTTCAGATCGACGAACACCGCGGCCACAACGGCCGGAATCAGGACCGCGGCCGAGGCGGTCCGGAGTCCCAGGTTGGTCCAGTTGAAGCTCTTAGCTTGCGGCAAGGACGTCATCGGCCACGACGGCGCCGTAGCGTCGCTCCCGCCCTGCGAACGCGACAAGCGCGGTCTTAAGGTGTTCGGCGCCGTAGTCAGGCCAGAGCACGTCCTGGAAGACTAGCTCCGCATAGGCCGCCTCCCAGAGAAGGAAGTTGGAAAGCCGCTGCTCGCCCGAGGGTCGAATGATAACGTCGGGCGGCGGCGAGGCGGCGGTGGCGAGGCGGCCGGAGAATCCGGCGGCGTCGAGATCGGAGGGCTTGGCGCGTCCGGCCGCTACATCTTCGGCGAACCGGCGGGCGGCCGCGACCAGGTCGGCCTGGCCGCCATAGTTGAAGGCGATGTTCAGGTGAAAGGCGTCGTTGTGCGCTGTGCGCGCCTGGGCGTCCTCGATCATCCGCACCAGTTCCCGCGACAAACCCTCACGGCTGCCGATGACCCGGACTCGTACGCCCTCGCGCTCCAGCCGGCCGATATCGCTTTCGAAGTAGCGCTGCGGCAGCGCCATGAGCTCAGCCACCTCGGCCGCCGGCCGGCTCCAGTTCTCGGTGGAGAAACCGAACACCGTCAGCCAGCGGATATTCAGCTTGGGCGCCGCGGAAACCGTGCGCTTCAGCGCCTCGACGCCCGCTCTGTGGCCCAGCGAACGCGGCAGGCTGCGCTGTTTCGCCCAACGGCCGTTTCCATCCATGACAATCGCCACATGCAAAGGCGCCTGGACCTCCGCACCCTCGCCGGGCGCGCCAGCAGGCGGTTTTTTGTCATGGGCGGCCATAGGCTTAGTCGGTCCTTCCGAACGAGGCGGCGCGCAGGATCAAACGTGCATGATCTCTTGTTCTTTGGTTTTCAAGGCTTCGTCCACCCGTCGGATCGCGTCGTCGGTCAGCTTCTGGATATCGCTCTCCATCCGCTTCTGCTCGTCCTGATTGATCACGCCGTCCTTCTCCGCCTTCTTCAGGTCGTCGTTGGCGTCGCGGCGAACGTTCCGGACCGCCACCTTCTGCTGCTCGGCGTACTTTCCGGCCACCTTGGCAAGGTCCTTCCGGCGCTCTTCCGTGAGCGGCGGAATCGGAATGCGCAGGCTCTGGCCGTCCACCACGGGGTTGAGGCCGAGATTCGACGAACGGATCGCCTTCTCCACGGCGATGACCATGGACTTGTCCCAGACGCTGACGGTGATCATCCGCGCCTCGGGCACGGAGATCGCGCCCACCTGGTTGATTGGCATGGTCGAGCCGTAGGCCTCGACATTGATCTGGTCGAGCAGGCTGGCCGAGGCGCGCCCGGTCCGCAGGCTGGCAAACTCTTCCTTGAGCGCCGCAACGGCCTTGTCCATGCGATCCCCGTACCTCGACAGGACCGGCTTTTCCGCAGTCGCCATGATGTTCGCTCCCCTTGGATTGAGGCCTGGACGCTCGTCAGGCGATGGTCGTGTAGACGCCGTCGCCGCACAGCACCTTCAGGAGGTTGCCCCGCTCGCGGATCGAGAACACCACGATGGGGATATGGTTGTCGCGCATCAGGCTCACGGCGGAGGTGTCCATGACGCGCAGGTCCTTTGACAGGACCTCTTGGTAGGTGAGGGTTTCATAGCGCTTGGCGCTCGGATCCTTCTTGGGGTCGGCGGTATAGACGCCGTCGACACTGGTGCCCTTGAAGAGGGCGTCGCAACCCATCTCGGCGGCACGAAGGGCCGCGGGGGTGTCCGTGGTGAAGAACGGCGCGCCGAGGCCGCCGGCGAAGATCACCACCCTGCCCTTTTCCAGATGCCGCAGCGCGCGGCGGCGAATGTAGGGCTCACAGACCGCTTCCATCGGGATCGCCGACTGAACGCGGGTGTAGACGCCAACTTTCTCCAGCGTCGCCTGGAGCGCGAGCGCGTTCATAACGGTCGCCAGCATGCCCATGTAGTCGGCGCTGGCCCGCTCCATGCCACTCTCGGCGAGCGCCGCGCCTCGGAAGATGTTCCCGCCGCCGACCACCAGGCAGATCTGCACGCCGGCGTTGACCACCTGACCAATGTCCTCGGCAACCGCCTGCAGGGTCTTTGGATCGATCCCGAAGCCTTCACCGCCCACGCCCGCTTCGCCCGAAAGCTTCAGGAGGATGCGTTTGTAGCGGGGCTGGCCGTCGGGCATGGGGAATCTCTGTCTCGAACTGAACATAAACCAAGGGCGCGGCGCGTCGATACGCGCCGCGCCCCCGGCAGACTGATTAGTTGGGCAGATTAGCCCTTGGAGGTCATCGAGGCGACCTCGGCGGCGAAGTCGGGGCCTTCTGGGCCCTTGTCGACACCATCGCCGAGGGCGAAGCGCACGAAGCCCTTCACAGACACTGGAGAGCCGAGTTCCTTAGCCGTGTCGGCTACGAGTTGCTCGATGGTCTTGTCCGGATCCATCACGAAGGGCTGCTTCAGGAGCACGACTTCTTCCTGCCACTTGCGGATCCGGCCCTCGATCATCTTTGCGACGACGGCGACAGGCTTGCCAGATTCCAGAGCCTGGTCGGTCAGGAACTGCTTTTCCTTGGCGACGGCGGCGGGGTCGAGATCGGCTTCGCTGAGCGCCAGCGGCGGGGTCGGCGTACCGGCCACGTGCAGGGCGATCTTGCG
>JBBREC010000034.1:0-24687 GCA_038203295.1 Caulobacterales bacterium | reverse complement strand
CCGCGCGCTGGAGCTCTGGGAAGCGAAGGCGATCCTGGTCACTCGCGCGTCCAAGGGCATTTCGCTGGCGGTGCGCGGCGGCGGCGTCCGTCACTTTCCCACCTCGGCGCGCGAAGTGTTCGACGCTTCCGGCGCCGGCGACACAACGCTCGCGGCCCTGGGCCTGGCGCTGGCCTCCGAGGCGCCCATCGAAGACGCCATCGCCTTCGCGCAGCTGGCCTCCGGCGTCGCGGTCAGCAAGGTCGGCACCGCCACCGTCTCGCCGGCCGAACTGGTCGAAGCCGCCATCTCCGCCCACATGGCGCCGGCCGAGGCCAAGGTCGCCACGGCCCAGCGGATGGTCGAGGAGGTCGCGCGGTGGCGCGCCAAGGGCCTGCGGGTCGGCTTCACCAACGGCTGCTTCGACATCCTGCACAAGGGGCACGTGGCGTATCTGGCCCAGTCGCGCGCCTGGTGCGACCGGCTGATCGTCGGCGTGAATTCCGACGAGTCGGTCCGCGCCTTGAAAGGCGAAGGCCGGCCGGTGAACGATCTTGAGGGCCGCGCCCTGGTGCTGGCGGCGCTGGGATCAGTGGACCTCGTCGTGCCGTTCGGGGAAGACACACCGCTGAAGCTCATCGAAGCCGCCAGGCCCGACGTCCTGATCAAGGGCGCTGACTATGCCGAGGCCGAGGTCGTGGGCGGTGTCGAGGTGAAATCCTGGGGCGGTGAGGTTAAGCTGGCGACTATCGTCGAGGGCTTCTCGACGACCGCCGCCATCGCCCGGATGGGGAAGAAGGCCGCCCAATGACCCAGCGCCGCATCGCCTTCGTCACTGGCGGGGCCGGTTTCATCGGCTCGAATATCGTGGCCCGGCTGGCAGAAGACCGGGGGCTCGACGTGGTGGTCTGCGACCGGCTGCGAGGAGCGGAACTTGGCAAGTGGCGCAATATCGCCAAGCATCCCATCGGCGACTTCGTGGCGCCGGAAGACATGTTCGAGTGGCTGGAGAAGCGCTGGCGCGACATCGAGGTGGTGGTCCACATGGCCGCCGTCTCCTCGACCACCGAGCCCGACGCCGACAAGATCGTCCATTCGAACTTCACGCTCAGCCGCGATCTCTTTCGCTGGTGCGCCGACCGCCAGCGACGGTTCATCTATGCGTCCTCGGCGGCGACCTATGGCGACGGCGCACACGGGTTCGACGACGACAACGGCTACGAGGCGCTGGCCGCCCTGCGCCCGCTGAACACCTACGGCTGGTCGAAGGCCCTGTTCGACCTCTTCGCCGTTCGCCAGGCGCTGCGCGACTACGCGCCGCCGCAGTGGGTGGGGCTGAAGTTCTTCAACGTCTACGGGCCCAACGAAGAGCACAAGCACGCCATGAAGTCGGTGGCCTCGCAGATCTGGCCCCATGTGCGCGAGGGCAAGGGCGTGCAACTCTTCAAGAGCTATCGGCCCGACGTGCCGGACGGTGGCCAGGAGCGAGACTTCGTCTATGTCCGGGACGTGGCCGACGTCATCGACTGGCTGGTGGCCAACGAGGCGGTCAGCGGCGTCTTCAACCTGGGGTCCGGTGCAGCGCGCAGCTTCGGGGACATGGCGCGCGCGGTGTTCACCGCCGCTGGCAAGACCGCCCAGATCGACTACACCCCGATGCCGCCGGCGATCCGCGACAAGTACCAGTACTTCACCGAGGCGAAGATGACCCGGCTGCAGGCGGCGGGCTACGTGAAGCCGATGACGCCTCTGGAGGAGGGGATCGGCGACTACGTCGGCCGCTACCTCAGCCAGCCGGACCCCTACCGCTAGCATGCCGGGAGTTCCGCCACGCCGCGCGCGCTGGCTGGCGCTGGCGGGTCTCGGCGCCGTGATCTTCCTGGGCCTTACGACGGTGGTGTTCTGGGATGACCTGATGCGCACCGCGCTGGACCCCAAGGCGCCCTTCCAGACCTACAAACCGCCCCCCGCACCCGACTATGCCAAACGCAGCTCCTGGGCGCTGATGCCCACCACGCCGCAGTCTCCCGGCGCCAACGAGCCCAGGGCCGACGTCTTCTTCGTAGGCCCGACCACCTATGATGGCGGCAGGGACTGGAACGCGCCGGTCAACGACGCCCGCGCCAATTCGATTTTTCGCCGGGTGATGGCGCCCAACTACGCCGGGCCGTTCGTGCGGGTCGGTCGGATTTTCGCGCCGAAGTACCGGCAAGCCAGTCTCTACACCCTGCTAACCCTGCGAGAGGACGCCCGCGAGGCTCGAAAGTTCGCCTATGGCGACGTGGCCCGCGCCTTCCGCGAATACATCGCCCACGACAACGGCGGGCGACCGTTCGTGATCGTCGGCGTGGAGCAGGGCGGCACGATGGCCGCGCGCCTGCTTGCCGACGAAATCGCGCCCAGCGAGCCGCTGCGGGCGCGGCTGGCGGTGGCTTATCTGATCGACACCGTGGTCCCTGCCGACCATCCGCCGCTCCAGCCCTGCGCGGAACGCGGCCAGACGGCCTGCGTCGCGGCCTGGGTCTCGGTCTCGGACACCGACATGGACCGGGCCAGGCTGGTGCTGGACCGTGCGCTGGTCTGGGGCGCCAATGGTGAGCTCGACAACCTGCGGGGCCGGCCCGCGCTTTGCTTCAACCCATTGCTGGGCGCCGTCACCGGCGAGGCGGCGCCCGCCCGCATGCACCAGGGCGCGGCCAACGCAACCGGGTTGGAATGGGGCGCCCGGCCCGCCTTCCTGGCCCGGCAGGTCGCGGCCCAGTGCAAGGGCGGGGTGCTCCACGTCAGCCAGCCGAAGTCGGCGTCCCTGAGGGCGACGGGATCATGGGCCGACCGGCGCAAGGTCCCGGGCTACAACCTCTTCTACCTCGACCTTGAAACCGACGCGCTCGCCCGCGTCTCGGCCTTGACCGGGCGCTGAGCCTGCTGTCCTCGTAGCGCCAACAAGAGAACAGAGGAGGCGCATCGTGGCCGTGGCCAATCGTCAGATTGTACTGGAGCAGCTTCCGCAGGGCGCGAAACTGGGCGCCGAGCATTTCCGGCTGACCGAGAGTGAAATTCCCCAACCGGGCGACGGCGAGGTGCTACTGCGCACCCGCCTTATCTCGCTCGACGCCGCCAATCGGGCGTGGATGCAGGGGGCGACCTACCGTGCGGCGCTGAGTTCCGGCCAGGTCATGGCCGGCGGCGCCCTGGCTGAGGTGGTAACGTCCAACGCTGACCACCTGAAGCCCGGGGACCTCGTCTTCGCCGATACGGGCTGGCAGGAATATGCGGCCCTGCCGGCGAAACGGCTGGTGGCGCTGCCACGCATGGAGCCCCTTACCCACCTTCTGAGTGTTTACGGCGTCGCCGGTCTCACCGCCTATTTCGGTCTGCTGGAATGCGGGAACCCGCAGGCCGGCGAAACCGTGGTGGTGTCTGCCGCAGCCGGATCGGTAGGCTCGATCGTCGGCCAGATCGCAAAGATCAAGGGCTGTCGGGTCATCGGCGTCGCGGGCGGGGCGGAGAAGGGGCGGTGGCTGGTAGACGAACTGAGGTTCGACGCCGCGCTCGACTACAAGGCTGGCGGCCTGCGACAGCAGATGAAAGAAGCCGTCCCCGAGGGCATCGACGTCTATTTCGACAACACCGGTGGCGAGATATTCGAGACCTGTCTGTTCGCCATGAAGAATTTCGGCCGCATCGCCTGCTGCGGCGCGGTCTCGCAATACGACGGCGCCGCCCCGCCGCATGGTCCCCGCGGAATTCCGGGCCTGATCGTCACCAAGCGGCTGACGCTTCGCGGCTTTATCGTGTCTGACTTCGACGCCCAGCGGGAACAGGCGCTTTCCGACCTGCAGGGCTGGGTCGCCTCCGGCCAGATCAAGGTCCAGGAAGACATCATTGCCGGATTGGAGAACACACCGGCGGCCCTGATCGGACTGCTCAATGGCGAGAACCGCGGCAAGCGGATGATCCGGGTCTAGATGGCCGCGGCTCCGTTCAGCGCGACCTATACCGAGGCGCGCGGCAAATTCCTGGACGCGGCGTCCGCGGCCGGCGCCGAGCTTTCGGCCTGGACCCATCCGGAACGCGGCCCCGACGGCGGCGAACTGGCTACGGACGTGGCCTGGATCGGGCCGGCTGACGCCTCGACCGTGCTCATGCTGGTGTCGGCGACCCACGGCGTCGAGGGCCATTGCGGCTCCGGAGCCCAGATCGACTGGATGCAGCGCGGCGAGGCGGCGCGGACCCGGCCCGGCCAGGCCGTGCTGCTGGTCCACGCCATCAATCCCTACGGCTTCGCGTGGAGCCGGCGAGTGACGCAGGAGAACGTCGACCTCAACCGCAACTTCGTCGATTTCTCCAAACCCCTGCCGGCAAACTCCGGCTACGACGCGCTCGCCGCGTTCATCGCGCCCAGCGAATGGAACGACGAGACAGCCGCCGCGTCGCGCGCCGCCTTCCGGGCGCATGCGGCCGCGCACGGCTATGACGCGCTGGTCCGGGCCCTGTCGGGCGGCCAGTACCGGCATCCGGACGGCGTCTATTTCGGCGGATCGGCCGAGACCTGGTCGCGTCGGACCCTGACCGGAATCTTCGGTCGACATCTGGCGCGGGCGCGGCATGTGGGCGTGCTCGACTACCACACGGGCCTTGGCCCTTCGGGCTATGGCGAGCCGATGGCCAGCGCCGACAACCAAGGTGCGGAATACGCCCGGGCGCTAGCCTGGTACGGCGCGGCGGTGACCAGCGTCTCCGGAGGCGACTCCGCTTCGGCAAAGCTCACCGGCGACTGGCTCGACGCCATGCCGGCGCTGGTTCCGCATGCCGAGGTGACGGGGTTGGCTCTGGAGTTCGGAACCGTGCCGGGCGCCCAGGTGATGGACGCCGTGCGCGCAGACA
The DNA here is from genome assembly GCA_038203295.1 of Caulobacterales bacterium. Lineage (GTDB taxonomy): Bacteria > Pseudomonadota > Alphaproteobacteria > Caulobacterales > Caulobacteraceae > Phenylobacterium. The sequence continues at coordinate 19,821 of JBBREC010000034.1, read as the reverse complement.
ACTGGCTGCACCACCACGGCGATCCGCTGTCGGCCCGGGGCCTGGCTATCGCCGCCCAGACCCGCGCAGCCTTCTACACCGACACCGATGTCTGGCGCGGCATGGTGCTGGGCCAGTCGCTGAGCGCGACCCGCCAGGCTCTGGCGGGGCTGGCGCGCGCCAGCTAGCCGGCGTCGCGCAGGCCGAGCCCGGCCTTCCAGTCGAAGAGCTCCTGAAGCACCTGCAGCGCCTTGCCGCGCTCGGAGGTGAGGTCCGGGTCGCGGTTCACGATCAGGCGCGCGTCATCGCCCGCCGCGGCGATCAGATCGCGGTGCGGGCCAGCGACGTCGGCGAAGATGTAGTCCGGGAACCCGGACTGCTTGAGCCCCAGGGCATCGCCGCCGCCGCGCAGTTCCAGGTCGGTCTCAGCGATCAGGAAACCGTCATCGGTGCGCCGCAGGATGTCGAGGCGCTTCTGTGCGGTCTCCGAAAGGGGCGGGTCGTAGAGCAGGACGCAGGAACTCTCCTGTCGGCCCCGGCCCACCCGTCCACGAAGCTGGTGCAACTGGGCGAGGCCGAAGCGCTCGGCCTGTTCGATGACCATGATCGTGGCGTTGGGCCCGTTGACGCCGACCTCGACGACCGTGGTGGCGACCAGCACCGAAAGGCGGCCGTCGGCGAACTCGGCCATCACCGCGTCCTTGGCGGCGGGAGTCATCTTGCCGTGGATCAGGCCAACGCTGGGGCCGATGGTCTCCTTGAGCTCCACAGCCCGGGTTTCAGCGGCCTTGAGGTCGATGAGTTCGGACTCCGAAACCAGCGGGCAGATCCAGAACGCCTGGGCGCCGCCGGCCACCGCCTCGCGCAGGCGCTGCTCGACCTGACCGATCCGGCCCATGGGGACCGCGCGAGTGGCGACAGGGGTCCTGCCAGGCGGCTTCTCATCGATGCGGCTGACATCGAGATCGCCGTAGAGGGTGAGTTCCAGCGTCCGCGGGATCGGCGTGGCGGACATCGCCAGCAGGTGCGTCGCCCACCCCTTGGTCTGCAGCCGCTGGCGCTCGCTGACGCCAAAGCGGTGCTGTTCGTCGACGACGGCCAGCTGCAGCTGATGGAACGCGACATCGTCCTGGAAAAGCGCGTGGGTGCCGACCGCGACCTTCACCGCGCCTGAGGCGATGGCGCGAAGCTTGTCGGCGCGCCCAGCGCCCTTGTCGCGGCCGGTCAGCAGGATCACGCCGATGCCGTGGGCGGTGAGGGGGCCGGCGATGGTCTCGTAGTGCTGGCGCGCGAGGATTTCGGTGGGCGCCATCAGCGCGCTCTGCCCGCCGCCCTCGGCCACGTCGGCCATGGCGCACATGGCCACGACCGTCTTGCCCGAGCCGACATCGCCCTGGATCAGCCGGCTCATCCGCTCGCCGGCGGCGAGGTCCTGGCGGATTTCCCCCAGCGAGCGCTCCTGCGCGCCGGTGAAGGCGAAGGGCAGGTCCGCGCGCAGCTTGGCGGCCGCGTCGCTGGCGATGATCTTCGCGGCCGGTTCCTTGCGGCGTTCGGCCTTGCGCTGAGCCATGGCCAGTTGCTGGGCCAGCAGTTCGTCGTAGGCCAGGCGGCGCAGGTGCGGGGTCAGTGGCGACAGGTCAGCGTCGCTCTGCGGCTCATGCAGTCGCGCCATGGCCTCGCGCCACGTCGGGAAGCGCTCCTGCCTCATCCAGGCGGGATCCTGCCACTCCGGCAGGTCCGGCGCGCGCTCCAGAGCCTCACACGCGAACCTGCGGACGGTGCGGGCCGGCAAGCCCTGGGTGGCCGGATAAATCGGTTCGATGTCGGGGATCTCGGCGGCCTTCTCGGGCGAGACGATGTAGTCCGGGTGGACCATCTGCCACTCATCGCGGAACTGCTCGACCTTGCCGGAGACAATGCGCCGCGCGCCTTCCGGGTGCCGGTTGGCCAGGCTCGCCCCGAAGCTGCCGAAGAACACCAGGCCGAGGAAGCCGGTCTGGTCGAAGGTGCGCATGCGCCAGGGCTGGTTCGGCCCGCGCGGTTTCTCGATCGAGGCGACGGTGACTTCGAAGGTCATCACCTGGCCGTCGAGGGCGGCTGACACGGTGGCGGGGGTTCGCCGCACGATGGAGTGCGGCTTCAAGAACAACACGTCTCGGACCACGGGCCCGGCCAGCTTTTCCAGCAGTGGCGCCACGCGCGGACCTACGCCCTTCAGCGAGGTGACGGGCGCAAAGAGGGGGAACAGAATCTCGGGCCGCATCATTCGAGCATAGCCGACTGGCGCTGCCGCGCCGCGCGCTCTATATCCGCGACCTCTCGATGACAGACATGCATGACGCACGGCTGAAAAAGCTGAAGTTCCGCGCCTGGCGCAGGGGCTTCCGGGAAGCGGACCTCATCCTGGGGCCGTTCGCGGATCGGCATGTCTCGGATTTTACCCCCGCGGAACTCGACTGGTTCGAGCTCCTGCTCGATCAGGCGGACCAGGACGTCTACGCCTGGATCATTGGAACGCTGCCGACGCCCGCCGAATTTGACGGCGAGATCATGCACCAGATCAAGGCGTTCCGGTTTGAAGTTCACGCCGCGCGAGGCGATGACCTTGGCGGCTGACGGCTCGCGTCCCGTGACCGCCGCCGAGATGCGCCGGGTCGCCGACGATCCTGGCCGCCTGGATCTGGTGGGCGCGCCAGAGGGCTTCGACGCCCTGGTGCTGGCCGACATCGTTCGCGCCCGCAAAGGCCTATCTGTGTTCGTGGCCCGCGACGGCGCCCGGATGTCGGCCTTCGCGGACGCTTTCCGGTTCTTCGCCACCAACGTCGAGGTGATGACCTTTCCGGCGTGGGACTGCCTGCCCTACGACCGCATCGGCCCCTCGGCCGGGGTCGCCGCCCACCGTATGACCACGCTCTCGCGCCTGGTCGGCGGCGTGGATCCCAGGACGCCAGTTCTGCTGGTCACTACCGTTCCTGCTCTCGTTCAACGGGTCCCACCCAAGAGCGCCGTGCAGCGCGCCAGCTATTCGGCGAAGGCGGGCGACACCGTCGAGGTCGCCGATCTTGAGGCCTATTTCGCGATCAATGGCTACCAGCGGGCGTCCACCGTCTCAGAACGCGGTGAATTCGCGATTCGCGGCGGAGTAATCGACGTCTTCCCGCCGTCCGCCGACGAGCCGGTCCGGCTCGACCTCTTCGGCGACACACTCGAATCGATCCGCGCCTTTGATCCGGAGAGCCAGCGCTCAACCCGGAAGCTCGACGCGGTGAAGCTGTTGCCGGTCAGCGAGGCATTGCTCGACAAGGACAGCATCTCGCGGTTCCGCTCCGGTTATCTGGAGGCCTTTGGCGCTGCCGGCGACGATCCACTCTACGCCACCGTTTCCGAAGGCGGGCGCCGCGCGGGGATGGAGCATTGGCTGCCGCTCTTTTACGAGCGCCTCGAGACTCTGTTCGACTATCTCCCGGCCGATGCGCTGGTGGCGCTGGACCATCTGTCGCGCGAGGCGCGCGACGAGCGGCTTGCGCTGCTGGCCGACGCCTACGACGCCCGCGCCCAGGCCGAGCGCAGGGTGCACTACCACCCGCTCGCGCCCGACCGCCTCTACCTGACCGCCGAAGAATGGCAGGGCCAGCTCGGCCGACGCGCCACCCGGCGTTTTTCCGCGTTCAACGAGGCTGATGGCGCGACCGTCGTCGACATGGGTGCGCGCGGGGGCCGGAGCTTCGCGCCCGAGCGCCAGAAGGACAGCGTCAACCTCTTCGAGGCGACTGCAGTCCACGCCCAGGCGCTCGGCGCCGCCGGAAAGCGGGTGCTGTTCGCCTCCTGGTCGGACGGCTCGTCGGATCGCCTCGGCTCCATGCTGGCCGACCACGGCCTGAAGAATATCTCGCTCGCCCCCTACTGGGATGCGGCCAAGGCCGCCGATCCGAAGATCCCGCAACGGGTCGTGCTGCCGCTGGAGGCTGGTTTCGAGACCGACAGCCTGGCAGTGATCTCCGAGACCGACATCCTGGGCGACCGACTGTCTCGGCCGCGCCGCAAGCGCCGCGCGTCGAATTTCCTTGCCGAAGCCTCGTCATTGACGCCCGGCGACCTGGTCGTGCACATCGACCACGGCATAGGCCGCTACCAAGGCCTCAAGACCCTCGACGTCCAGGGCGCGCCGCACGACACGCTGGAACTGCACTACGGCGGTGACGCCAAACTCTACCTCCCGGTCGAGAATATCGACCTCCTGACCCGCTACGGCGCTGAAACCGAAGGCGTCCAGCTTGACCGCCTGGGCGGTGCGGCCTGGCAGGCCCGCAAGGCCCGCGCCAAGACCCGCCTGCGCGAAATGGCCGCGGGCCTGATCCGCATCGCCGCCGAGCGCGCCATGCGCACTACGGCCGCCATCGACCCGCCGCACGGCGTGTTCGACGAATTCTGCGCCCGCTTCCCTTATGAAGAGACCGAGGACCAGCTCAGCGCCATCGGCGACGTGCTTGAGGACCTGGGCGCCGGCAAGCCGATGGATCGGTTGATCTGTGGCGACGTGGGCTTCGGCAAGACCGAGGTGGCGCTGCGGGCCGCCTTCGTGGTCGCCATGAGCGGCCAGCAGGTGGCGATCGTCGCGCCCACGACCCTTCTCGCGCGCCAGCACTTCAAGACCTTCACCGAGCGGTTCGAGGGCTGGCCGGTGAAGGTGCGCAGGCTCTCGCGCCTCGTTCCCGCCAGGGAGGCCGCCGAGACCCGCGAGGCGCTGAAGAACGGCGAGGTCGAGATCATCGTCGGCACCCATGCGGTGCTCTCCAAGCAGGTTGGCTTCCGCGACCTCGGCCTGGTGATCGTCGACGAGGAACAGCACTTCGGCGTCAAGGCCAAGGAGAAGCTCAAGGAGCTTCGCGCCGACGTGCACATGCTGACGCTCACCGCCACGCCGATCCCGCGCACCCTTCAGATGTCGCTGTCGGGCCTGCGCGAGATGTCGATCATCGCCACCCCGCCCGTCGATCGGCTGGCGGTGCGCACCTACATCACGCCCTGGGACCCGGTCGTTATCCGCGAAGCCCTGCTGCGTGAGAAATATCGCGGCGGGCAAGCGTACTACGTCGCCCCGCGGGTCTCGGACCTGCCGGACCTGGCCCGTTATCTGCGCGACCAGGTGCCGGAGGTGAAGTTCGTGGTCGGCCACGGCCAGATGGCCCCGACCCAGCTCGAGGAGGTGATGAGCGCGTTCTATGACGGCCAGTACGATGTGCTGCTGTCGACCACGATCGTGGAGAGCGGCCTCGACATTCCTACGGCCAACACCCTGGTCATCCATCGCGCCGACATGTTCGGCCTGTCGCAGCTCTATCAATTGCGGGGGCGCGTCGGCCGGGCCAAGAGCCGCGCCTACGCCTATCTGACCACCCCGGCGGAGAAGCAGATCACGCTGTCGGCCGAGAAGCGGCTGAAGGTGCTGCAGTCGCTGGACAGTCTGGGCGCCGGCTTCCAGCTGGCCAGCCACGACCTCGATATCCGCGGCGGGGGCAACCTGCTGGGCGAGGAACAGTCCGGCCACATCCGCGAGATCGGCGTCGAGCTCTACCAGCAGATGCTGGAGGACGCGGTCAACGAGCTGAAGACCCGTGGTGGCGCCGAGGGCCTCGACAATGACCGGGGCTGGTCGCCGCAGATCAACACCGGCGCGGCCGTGCTGATCCCCGAGGAATACGTCCCCGACCTCAACGTACGCCTGTCGCTCTATCGGCGCCTGTCGGACGCGGAGAAGGCGCAGGACCGTGAGGCGCTGGCCGCCGAACTCATCGACCGGTTTGGCCCGTTGCCGCCGGAAGCCGGCCAGCTGCTCAAGGTGGTGGCGATCAAGGGACTGTGCCGCGAGGCCAACGTCTCGAAGATCGACGTCGGGCCGAAGGGCGCGGTCGTCACCTTCCGCAACGACGACTTCAAGAACGGCCTGGCCCTGGTCCAGTTCGTCCAGAAGAACCAGGTCGCCTGGCGGATCCGGCCCGACCAGAAGGTGGTCATCAAGGGCGAATGGGACACGCCGGAACAGCGGCTCGCCGCCGCCGAACGCGTGCTTACCGAACTGGCCAAGCTCGCCGCCTAGGTGCAGGCTCCGAACCGGGAAACGAGCTCGGGGGCTATCATGAAAATGTCAGTGCTGCTGGCGGCTTGCGCCACGCTGATTTCAACCTGCGCGGCGAGCGCGCAGGCCCAGGACGTGGATGAGGCTAACCACTCCGACGTCCGCTGCTTCATCGCCATGGGCGCGCTGGGACAGAACGAGCAGTACAAAGCGGCCGCCACGGCGGGCTCATTCTATTTCGCAGGGCGGATCGAAGGGCGCAGTCCACCGGCCTACGACTGGAAGCGCGCCGTGCGTCTGGAAGCCGGCCGGATCGGCGCGCAGGAGTACATGGGCGAGATCAAGCGGTGCGGCGACCTGGTCAAGGCCAAGGGCGGCGAGATGACCGAGATGCTCCAGCGCCGCGCGCGTGGCGTTGGCGATTAGGCGCGGGTCGCCGCTCGCGCGTCGGTCAACAGGCGGCTGGCGCGGAGCGCCATCTCAAGCCGTTGGGCGCAGACGAGGCCGGCGGCGAGCAGCATGAAGGCGTCGGTGATGTCGTTGATCGACACGTGCAGCGCGCTGGCGTTCTGGGTGGCATAGCCTCGCAGGCCCTGGCGAACCGCCATGATTGCCAGGATCAGAAGCATGCCCACAGGCGAGGCCTGGCTGGTGAGCGCGTGGGTCTGCGAATTGACGGTGATGGTGGTGAAGCGCGCGCGCCACCAGCCGAGCGTCGTGCCAACTCCCAGCGCCACGATGTCCACGCCAATCATCAGCGGGCCAGGCATGTGCTGCTGGCTGAACATCAGGATGGTGGCGAGCAGGATCAGCGATGGCGCGATCCACATGCGCTCGATCCTGAGATTGCGGCTGCGCGCGTTTCGCAGGATCGCCAGGCCGATGAACAGGAGAGGGAGGAAGGAAACCCATACCGGCGAACCGGGGGGGAGGTCGTGACCCATCAGCTCGCCTTCAGACGCTGAGCCAGGGCGGCGGCCTCCTCCAGAGCGCGCCCGGCGGTTTCTGCTGAGGTCACTTGAGCAACCCCCAGATCGAAGTCAACGACGAACGGGGTCTTGCCGTCGCCGGCCTCGAAGGCGGTGCAGCCGATGACGGCGGCGATGCGCTCGCCGGCCAGCCGGGCATTGCCGATGCTGGTGGCAGGCAATGCCAGGGCGAAGACCTCCGGCGCCAGACGCGCGGCAGTGTCTTCCACGCGCACCAGCCGGCTGATCATAGAACCGATCTGCGGAATGGCGCGGTCGAGGAAGCCGCCGGCCCGGGCTTCGTGCACCTCGGGCTTGTCGGCGACCTTCAGGACGCAGAGGCTGAGCGGCCGGTTGCGGGCCTTGGACGCGGTGGCCAGGCGCGCCAGGTGGGCGGCGAAGAGTTCGCGGGTGAAGAGTCCGGTGGCGGCGTCCATGAGACCGGAGCTGCGGGCCTGCTCCAGCGCCGTGCGCACCGCCATCTGGCGGCGGTAGCTGCGGGCCAGTTCGACGATTCGCTTTGCGGTTTCGCTTTCCGGCGTCTCGGGCGAGGCAACGTCGGACAGGCCCCGATGATAGGCCTCCGAAGTCGTCACGTAGCTGTCCTGGCGCATGTAGAGCAGGGCGGGTGTGTGATAGAGGCGGGTATTGCGGCGCAGGCCGGCCGCGATCGACAGCGCTTCCTGCGGATTGTCGCCGGCCCAAAGCACCACCGCGTCGAAGATTCGCTCGTGCAGGTAGTCGAAGGCCGTGTAGGCGGTGAAGGCGCCCACCACGTCGGCGCCGTGCCGCGAGAGGGCGTTGGAGAGCGCCAGGAACTGCGGCGCGGGCTCTCCGATGGCCAGGATGCGGAACGGGCTGGTGTCGGGCTCCGGCATGACAAGGGCCCGGCCACGTTCCTGGAAGGTCTCGGCGCGAAGTTCGAATTCCTCCTGCGAGACCGCCATTCGCACGAGCGATTCCAGCCGCATCGCGGCCTGGGCTGGATGCAGCGGGGCGGCCAGCGTCAGGTCATAGCCATAGTTCTGCAGCACCGGGTCGGGGTTGCCGATGGCGATAACCGGGATCCGGCGCGGCGCGCAGGCGGCCTTGAGGCGGCGCGCCATGCCAAGGCTTTCCTCGCCGCAGCTTGTGAGGTCGATGATCGCGGCTTCGATCTGCAGGTCCGACATGGCGGCGATGGCGGCGTACTGGCCGCGCGCCGTGATCGTGCGCCAGCCGAGCCGGTCCAACCCCTCCGACAGGGGCCCTGCCAGGGAATCGTCCCGCGCAACAATGAGAACTCGCGCCTGGACGCTTTTAGCCGTTTCCCGCATGCCCCGACGCTGCTCATGTCCCGCTTACCGTCCCGTAAATACGCCGGGTTGGTTGTGAGACTGCAAGTTTAAGTTGCGACAACGCGTCGCATCACTCTCGAGGATAGTGCATGGCGGAAAGTTTGAAAGGCCAAGTGGCCCTTGTCACGGGGGCCTCAGGGGGTCTTGGGGCGCATTTTGCCGGGCTTCTGGCGGCCGAAGGCGCGGCGGTCGCGCTGGCCGCACGCCGCCTGGACCGGGTCGAATCTCTGGCGCGGGCGTTAACGGCCAAGGGCCACCGGGCGATGGCGATTCGATTGGACGTGGCCGATGCAGCGGCGGTCGGACCGGCGATCGACCAGGTGGAGGCGGCGCTTGGTCCGCTCTCGATCCTGGTCAACAACGCCGGGGTCGGCGGCGAGGGCCTCGCGCTGGAAGTTTCCATCGAGGACTGGGACAACACCTTCGCGGTGAATGTGCGCGGAACCTTCGTGGCCGCCCGCGAGGCGGCGAAGCGGATGCTGGCCTCGGGCGTCGCCGAGCGCGGCCAGGCCCGGATCCTCAACATCGCCTCGATCGCCAGCCACACAGTCCTGCCGGGGCTTTCCGCCTACTGCGCGTCTAAGGCGGCGGTGGCGATGATGACCAAGGGCCTGGCCCGGGAGTGGGCGCGGCGCGGGATTGCGGTCAACGCGCTCTGTCCCGGCTACATCGACACCGACATCAACACCACCTGGTGGCCGACCGAGGGCGGCCAGAAGCAGTTGAAAGGGTTCCCGCGGCGCCGGCTGATGGACGCGAGCGACCTGGACGCCGCGTTCATGATGCTGACCGGCCCCGCGGCCCGGGCGATCACCGGCAGCATCATCACTGTCGACGACGGCCAGTCGCTGCCTGGCGGCGGGTAGGGCTTGGCTGAACTTGCTTGGCTGACGGCGGGGCAGGGCGCTTTACTCAGGGCAACAAGGGAGTGATGCGATGCGCCAGGGACCGTTGAGCGGACTGAAGATTGTGGAGTTCGCCGGGATCGGACCGGGCCCGTTCTGCGGCATGCTGCTGTCCGACCTGGGCGCCGATGTGGTGCGGATCGACCGCAAGGGCGGCCGGGGCGGTGCGCCTTCAGACATCACGGCCCGCGGCCGACGTTCTGTGGCGCTGGACCTGAAGAGCCCGACGGCCATCGAGGCTTGCCTGAAACTCATGGACCGCGCCGACGCGATCATCGAGGGCTTCCGGCCCGGCGTCATGGAGCGGCTGGGCCTTGGCCCGGACGTGGCGCTGAAGCGCAATCCAAAGCTTGTGTTCGGGCGCATGACCGGCTGGGGCCAGACCGGGCCCTATGCCAACGCCGCCGGCCACGACATGAATTACATCGCCATCACCGGCGCGCTGCACGCCATTGGAACGACGGAAAAACCGGTGCCGCCGCTGAACCTGGTGGGCGATTTCGGGGGCGGAGCACTTTACCTCGCCTTCGGCCTGCTGGCCGGCGTGATCCAGGCCCGCGAGAGCGGCAAGGGTCAGGTGATCGACTGCGCCATGAGCGACGGAGCAGCCTCCCTGATGGCCATGTTCTACGGCTTCAAGGCGTCGGGCATGTGGAAAGACGAGCGGCGCTCGAACATGCTGGATGGCGGCGCGCACTTTTACGACACCTACCAGTGCTCGGACGGCAAATGGATCTCGATCGGCTCCATTGAGCCGCAGTTCTATGCGCTGCTGATGGAGAAAACCGGGATCACCGACCCGGAGTTCGCCCGCCAGCACGACCGCAGCGCCTGGCCGGACCTTCACGACAAGCTGGCGACGGTTATCGCCACCAAATCCCAGGCCGAGTGGTGCGCGATCATGGACGGCACGGACGTGTGCTTTGCGCCGGTCCTCGATCTGGACGAAGCGCCGAAGCATCCGCACAACGCCGCGCGCCAGACCTTCGTCGAGGTGGCAGGCGTCACCCAGCCCGCGCCGGCGCCGCGGTTCTCGGTCACGCCGGGTGCGATCCAGGGACCGCCGCCGACGGTGGGAGCCCATGACCGCGAGGCGCTCGCCGACTGGGGCTTCTCCAGCGAAGAGATCGACGCGCTGTTCGCGCCCGCCGAACCTATTTCCTGAAAGCTGCGTTCAGGCTGGGTTCAGCCGCCGGGGCTCAGAAAGAGCGCAGGTTGGTTGTCGCGCTCTCCCGTCCCTCGAAGCGGCAGCCCGCCTGATGGCACGACACGCCCATCGGGCGGCGCGTCACCCTTACAGGTGGCGCGCCGTTTGCGTCTTGGGACCGCTGTAAGGGACTTGCGCCGCCGTGCGTTCCTCCTCACGTTCCACCCAGATGGCGCAGACCCGGTTCATCACTCGCCTGCGGGCCATCGATTGGGATCCGACCCACTGGGTGCGGATGACCCTGCAGACCATGGGCAGGGCGCTGACTCGGCTCTGGGGCCGCGACGTTATGCTCTACGTGGGCGGCGTCTCGTTCTTCAGCATGCTGGCGATCTTCCCGGCGCTGGCCATCCTGATCACCCTCTACAGCCTGCTGTCCGACCCCGCGACCGCGGCCCGGGAAGGCGAAGCTCTGTCGGTGCTGATCCCGGCCGGCGCCCGCGATATTTTCCGCGGTGAACTGCTGCGGCTGGCCAACGCGCCGCACGTGGCGATGTCTACCCAGAGCGGCTTTGCCCTGCTGATCGGTCTCTACGCTGCGCACAGGGGCTTCAAGGCCCTTCTGGCCGGGCTTTCGTTCATCCATGACGAGGAGGACCAGCGCGGTTTTTTCGGCTTCAACCTGATGGCGCTGCTGGTCCTGGTCGCCACCTTCGCGGGCCTGGCCTTCGTCTCGGCGGTGTTCTTCGGCCTGCGCGTGCTCGGCGAGGGCTTTCAGTTCCGGCCGCTCCGTGGGGTCTCCTGGCTCTACAGCGAATGGATTTGGGCCAGCGTCGGCATGACCCTGGGCATGAGCCTGATCTACCGGTGGGCGATGTCGCGCCAGCCGGTGGCCTGGCGGGCCTCAGTGCTGGGCGGCATGAGCGCTGCGGTGCTCTGCCTTTTCGCGTCCTGGGCCACGGCATTCTATGTCACCCAGATCGCCCACCTGGGCGCGACCTACGGCTCGATCGCCACCGTGGTGGTGTTCCTGATCTGGCTGTCATGGAACGTGAACGCCATATTCTTCGGCGGCGCGCTGGCCACCGAGGTGGAACTCGCCATCGACGCCGCCCGCCGCCCGGCGCGCCCCATGCTCAGCGACCTGCGGGGCGAGGAGCCCGTGGGTTCGCCACCAGGAAGCTGAAGCCGCCGTCGGTCTCGGTGCGCTCGAGGATCTCCGCGCCGACCTCGGCCGCGAAGTGGGGCACGTCGATGCGGGCCATGGGGTCATCGGCGTAGAGCCGGACGCGGCCACCTGGCGGCGCGGCGGCCAGGGCGCGGCGCAGGCGCAGGGTGGGCACAGGACAGCGGTGTCCGCGGGCGTCAACGACGATTTCTTCAGCGGCCATTCCCGGCGCCTACACGAGGCGAGACGGGAAGGCGAGGGCGGATGGCTTAGCCCGCGCGGCGGATAGGCGCGCGCAGGCGTTCGTCCTTCAGCAGGCTCCAGCCCTGGCGGCTGAGGATGAACGCGTGGGGCGAACCGTGCCAGCCGTTGGCCATCGACACTGCGCCGGCCCGCTGAAGCAGGCGACGGCCGCACAGTCGCAGGCAGACGCCATAGCGCGCGGCGTCGTCCTCCATGATCGGCTGACTGAGCGCCGCCAGCAGCATCTCGCGTTCCTCGGCGGACAGGTCTGGGGGATCGTTCATAACGATGTAACGCGAAACAGGCGGGACTGTTGCGTGGCAACCTGGGTTAATTTGAGCGCGGGTGGGTGTACCGCCTTTAGCCAGCGTCGCCGCCGACCGGAGCCCGTCGCGGGGCTCCGAAACCGGGCCTTCACAAAGCGGCGGTGCATGCGAAAAGGGCGATCGACAGGACTGGAGAGACGTTCCATGAAGACCCGCGCCGCCGTTGCCTTCGAAGCCAGGAAGCCGCTGGAGATCGTCGAGCTGGACCTGGAGGGCCCCAAGGCGTTCGAGGTGCTGGTCGAACTGAAGGCCACCGGCATCTGCCACACCGACGCCTATACCCTGGACGGCCTGGATTCAGAGGGCCTGTTTCCCTCGGTGCTGGGTCACGAGGGGGCGGGCGTCGTGGTCGAGGTCGGGCCGGGGGTGACCAGCGTCAAGCCGGGCGACCACGTGATCCCGCTCTACACGCCGGAATGCCGCCAGTGCAAAAGCTGCCTCAGCCGCAAGACCAACCTCTGCACGGCGATCCGCGCGACCCAGGGCAAAGGGCTGATGCCCGACGGGACCAGCCGGTTCTCCTACAAGGGCCAGACGGTCTTTCACTACATGGGCTGCTCGACCTTTTCGAACTACACGGTGCTGCCGGAGATCGCGGTGGCGAAGATCCGCAAGGACGCCCCCTTCGACAAGGCCTGCTACATCGGCTGCGGCGTCACCACCGGCGTGGGCGCGGTCGTCAACACCGCCGACGTCGAGGCGGGCGCCAACTGTATCGTCTTCGGCCTGGGCGGCATCGGCCTGAACGTCATCCAGGGCCTGAAGCTGGTGGGCGCGGGCATGGTCGTCGGCGTCGACATCAATCCAGACCGTGAGGCCTGGGGCCGGCGGTTCGGCATGACCCACTTCGTCAATCCAAAGGCCATCGACGGCGATCTGGTGGCCCACCTCGTCGCCCTGACCGATGGTGGCGCGGACTACACCTTCGACGCGACGGGCAACACAGAAGTCATGCGCCAGGCGCTGGAGGCGTGCCATCGTGGCTGGGGTGAGAGCGTGATCATAGGGGTGGCCGAGTCCGGCAAGGAGATCGCCACCCGGCCGTTTCAGCTTGTGACCGGACGGGTCTGGAAAGGCACGGCTTTCGGCGGCGCCCGCGGGCGCACCGACGTGCCGCGGATCGGCGACTGGTACATGGAGGGGAAGATCGAGATCGATCCGATGATCACCCACACCATGCCGCTGGAGAAGATCAACGACGGGTTCGACCTGATGCATGCCGGCGAGAGCATCCGCAGCGTCGTGGTCTATTGAGCGGCGGCGTCGTCATCGCGGTCAGCGCGAAGGCCAAGCACGGGGTGAATAAGGCCAACCGGGACGCTGTACGTCTGATCGCGGGCGAAGGCGTCGAGGGCGACGCCCATTGCGGTATGACGGTGAAGCACCGCAGCCGCTGGCGGAAGGATCCGACCCAGCCGAACATCCGCCAGGTTCACCTGATGCATGCCGAGTTGCATGATGAACTGGCCGCCAAGGGGTTTGCGGTGACGCCGGGCCTGATGGGTGACAACATCACCACGCGGGGCGTCGATCTTCTGGGGTTGCCGAAGGGGGCGATTGTGCGGCTGGGACCTGAGGCGGTCGTCGAGATCACCGGCCTGCGCAATCCCTGCTACCAGCTCGACCAGCTGCAGCAGGGCCTGATGGCCGCCTGCCTGGACAGGACCGCGGACGGCGACCTTGTCCGAAAGGCCGGCGTCATGAGTATCGTCCTCGCCGGCGGCGAAGTCAGGGCGGGGGATGCGGTGAGCATCGAGCTTCCCGCAGGCGCGCGGGAAGCGCTGAAGCCCGTTTAGGCCGCGACGGCGGCGCGGCGACGACGGAGCATCACCCCTGCCATACCAAAGCCGCCGATCATCAGCGCCCAGGTCGCGGGCTCCGGTACGAAGCCGCCGGGGACCATGTTCTGGTGGCCGTCCTGCGAGATCAGCGCCCGGGCGCGGCCGCGCCCGTTGTCGGTAAGGGCGACATAGCTTGCGATCTGGGCGTTGGTGAAGGAGTCGCCAGTCGATGCCGTGGTGTTGTATTCCAGCGCCCAGATCGCGGCCTGGACGGCCGTGAGGTACTGCGACCTGTGGCCGCCGAGCGCGAGGTCGGTCTGGGCCCAATAGGCCGCGCCAATGTTTGCGATCTGGCCGATCACGTTGGAAATGGGCGCCGAGATCGGTGTCGGGATACCTGTGACTTCAAGCGGGCCATAGTTGTACGCATAGTTGGTGGCCCCGGTGTTCACGTGATGCTGCAAATCCACGCAGAACACCACGAACGGATCGAGAAGCGCCGTATCGAAGATGATGCCGGTAGCGGTGTGGGTCCCTAGGCCGGCGACCGTGGCTTGGTTCCAGCTGTCGACGCCGACGCTGGTCACCACAATATCGGCCGCCGAGGCGCTCGAAACCGCGCCCACCGCGAAAAGCGCGGCCGCAGCGCCGATCAGGCGCTTGTAGTTCTTGTTCATATATACCCCCGAAGCGCGGCCCTCCTGGGCCGCGGACCCTATAACTAACTTCACCCTGGCACGGGGCTGGGGGTTGGAAAAGTGTTAACAGGCGTTGATTGAACATTGATCGGTCGATTGCCAAAATGGCACAGGTTTTCTCGCGGAGAGGTTGAAATTCCAGATATCTTCTAGCGGAGCGCGTCGGCCTTGAGGTCCGGAAACACCTTGCCGACCTTGCCCAGTAGCTAGTCGCCGTAGGTTCCCTCGAACGCGCGGACGCTCGAGTCGTCCCAACGCGCGGCCCTGTCGCGGGCGGGGGTGGCCGCGTCGGGGGCAAGCGGCGTCAGCGGCCGCATGGGCGCGGCGAAATCCGGATCGAAGAACAGCGGGAAAGACAACCGGTCGTTGCCGCTGACATTCCGCACCCGGTGCGGCGTCGATCTGAACCGTCCGCCCGTCAGGCGCTCCAGCATGTCGCCGATATTGCAGACCAGCGCCCCCTTGATCGGAGGAGCCTCGATCCAGGCCTCCGGGGTTTTCACCTGCAACCCGCCGAACCGGTCCTGAGCGAGCAGGGTCAGGAGGCCGTAGTCGGTGCGCTCGCCGACGCCCCAGCCTGGATCGTCCGCGCCGGTCGCCGGATAGTGGAAGATGCGGAAGAGCACCGTGGGCTCGTTGGTGTAGGCGCGGGCGAAGTAGCCAGGCTCCGGGCCGAGGCTTTGGGAGACGCCTTCCATCAGCGCCGCCGCGGCTCGGGTCGCGTCGTCCATGTAGGCGATGGCCGCGACCTCCAGCGCCGGAAGCTCGGCGGGCCAGAGGTTGGCGCCATGCATGGGTATCCCGGCCCGCACCCGCGGATGATCCGGGCCCAGCTCGGTTCCGAGGTAGAGACCTTCCTTGAGGTCGGGCTGGCCGGAGGTGAGCTCGCCGCCCACCGGGAAATAGCCCCGCCACGTGCGGCCGCCCTGCGGCATGGCGATCGCCATCCTGGCCGCCAGCGGCAGGGCGAAGAACCGTCGGCTCTCGGTCTCCAGGAGCTGCAGCACGTCGAGCCCAATCCCATGGCCGATCAGATAGAAGAAGCCGTGCGCCTCGCCGGCCCTGGCGATCCGCTCGGCCACGGCGGCGCGGCAGGCCTCGTCGGCGCCGAACAGGGCCGACATGTCGATGACCGGCAGGCCCGGGGTCATGTCACGCCACCGGCGCGGGCCGTGCGCGCTGATTATAGAGCAGCTTGCGGCGGCGCTCCTGTTCCTCGGGCGGCAGGGTCGCGGGGTCCTCCGGCGGCAGGCCGGTCGTGGCCGCCATGCCGCGCTGCAGGGCCGGACGCTCCGACAGCTCCTCGAACCAGCGCCTGAAGTACTTGAACTCGTCCAGGTCGATGCCCTGCAGCTTCCAGCTGGCGGTCCATGGATAGGAGATCATGTCGGCGATCGAATAGTCGTCCCCGGCCAGGTAGCGGCGGTCGTACAGGCGGTTGTTCATCACGCCGTAGAGCCTGTGTGTCTCGTCGGCGAAGCGACGCTGGGCGTAAGACTGGTCGCCCTGGTCGGTCGGCACGCGACTGAAGTGGCCGCGTTCGCCGGTCTTCGGACCTTGGTTGGCCATCTGCCACATCACCCACTGGGCGACCTCGTACTTCGCGCGGATGTCGTCCTGCGGCCAGAAGCGGGCTTCCTTCTCGGCCAGATACATCAAGATCGCGCCCGACTCGAAGACGCTGATCGGCGCGCCGCCGCCCGGAGGCGCGTGGTCGACGAGGGCCGGCATGCGATTGTTCGGGCTGATCTTCAGGAACTCATCGGTGAACTGGTCGCCGACGCCGATGCGCACAGGGACGATTCGATAGGGAACGCCCAACTCCTCGAGCAGGATTGTCACCTTCTTGCCGTTGGGCGTTGGCCAGTAGTGGACGTCGTACATCGGGCGGTCCTCGTAAGCGGTGCGCCAAAACCTAGTCCCCGCGGTGGCGATCTCAACCCGACTTTTCCTGCGCACGCCCCGAAGGGGTTCCCGGGCCTGCTTCGAATTGCCTGCACGCGGCGAGGCTCCGGCGGTATATCGTCATCACATGGACGATCTGACGCCGAGCCAACTCAACGCCCTGCAGAACCTGTCGCGCAGGAAAGCGGGTGAGGAGGGGCCGTTTATCAACATCGGGGCTGCCCGCGCGCTGACCGAACTGGGTCTGGCCGAACGCAGCCGCGAGGGGTGGGACATCACTCCGGCCGGGGCAGCGCTGCTGGCGCGCATGACCCCCTCTGGGCCCGAAGCGGTGGACGACCCACCGCCGCTCGCCCGGATCGGCAAGCCGCCGGAGGCCTAACAGCCGAGGTGGATCCTGAACCAGGCGGCGGCCTCGCCGACCGCGGTGTCGAAGCCCGGACCCTGATAGACATCGAAATGTCCGCCGGGAACGCGGACCAGTTTCTTCGGACCGCCGGCGCGATCGAAGGCGGCCAGCGCGTGGGCAGTGGGCGTGACGACGTCATCGTCGGCGACGATCATCATCAGGGCGCGCGGCGCGATCCGGTCGATCCACCAGCCAGGCTCGTGGGCGCGGGCCATCTCCAGCGACGACAGTGTGATCTCGTTCTTCCAGCTGGGCGCGGCCGCGGCCTGGGTGAAATAGGCGAAGCCGTCGGCGCCGGGGAGCGCGCAGGGCTCGTCGCCGGGCGCCACGACGGCCATCACCGTGGGCTGGGCGCCCTGGCCGCGGGCCTCGCGCTCGATCTGGCACATCTCGACAAGCGCCGGTCCGTGTTCCCAATGGGCGAAGAGCTCCAGGCCGCTGACGAACGGCGCTTGGGAGACTATGCATTTGACCCGCAGATCCAGGGCGCCGGCCTGCAGCACATGGCCGCCGGAGAAGCTGGAGCCCCAGATCCCGATCCGGTCCGGATCGACGCCGTCCAGAGTTCTGACGAAACTGACCGCGTCACGATAACCGCGGACCTGGCGCACCGGATCGACCTCCTGCCGCGGATAGCCGTCCGAGAGCCCGAAGCCCGCGTGGTCGAAAACGAAGGCTGACAGGCCCGCCTCCGCGAACGCTCTGGCCTGGGGTTCGAGTTGGGCTGCGACCGCCGAGAAACCATGCGCCATGACGATGATGGGGGTCTTGCCTGCGCCGGCGGCCGGATAGAATGCGCCGCGCAATGCGGCGCCTTCCGAGGCGAAGGTCAGCGTGCGTGTCATCTCGGGCCTCCCACGGGCCGCGACGCTGCGGCCGGAGAAGATTACGGTCAAGGCGGTGGTTTCGGATGCCGCGGCGTGGAACCGGTGCTCCACACACAGAGCTGGACGCTACTCCGCCGCGAGAAGAACCGGGGCGGCCCGCGGGCCGCGAACCAGCTTGCCGGGCAGCTTGCCAGTGGCCACGCCGTCCTCGAACGTCACGACGCCGCTGACCACGGTCGCCCGGTAGCCTTCGGCGCGCTGCACCAGACGGCGGCCCGCGGCGGGCAGGTCGAAGATCATCTCAGGCGCCAGGATGTTCAGGCGCTCGAAGTCGATGATGTTGATGTCGGCCTTCAGGCCGGGCGCCAGCATGCCGCGGTCGTTCATGCCGTAGAGTCGGGCGGTGTCGCGGGTCTGCATCGCCACCACCTTTTCGAGCGGCAGGCGCTCGCCCCGCGAGCGATCGCGGACCCAATAACTCAGCATATACGTCGGGAAGCTGGCGTCGCAGATCACGCCGCAGTGGGCGCCGCCGTCTGACAGGCTGAGGATCGTCGCCGGGTTGTTCATCATTTCGGCGATGTGGTCGAAGTTGAACTTCGCGTAGTTCAGCAGCGGCAGGTAGATGTACCCCCGACCGTCGTTCTCCATCAGCATGTCGTAGATCATCACCTGCGGATCGACGCCGGCGATCGCCGCTTCGGAGCCGATGGAATCCTGCTCGCGTGGCTCATAATCGAGCCGGCCATCGCGTTCCAGACGGAACATGTTGCCGAAGTTGTGGGTCAGCAGCGCGCCGATGCCGGGCGGCGGCGGGGTGACCTCGCTAAGGATCGCCTCGCGAACCGCGGGGTCTTTCAGATGGACCAGGCGCTCGGCGAAGGGCAGGGCGGCGATCGCGCGATAGGCCGCCTTGCGCACGAAGGGATGCACCGTCGACTGCCAGCCGAGCACCATGCCCGTGGGCCGGCAGGCGATCTGGGCGGTGATCTGGGCGCCCTCGGCCCGCGCCTCCTCGGTGAGACGCAGCAGGTCGCGCCACTTCTCCGGCTGGCCCGGAGACTGCAGCATCCCGAAGGTGAGCGGCAGGCCCGACGCCGCCGCGAACTGCTTCATCCAGGCGAACTCGTCCTCGGGGATCGCCATGTCCGAGGCCATTTCGAAGACGCCGTGGCCGGCTTCGCCCAGCGCCTTGCCGATCCCGACCATCTCGTCGGCACCCGCGAAGGTGCCCGGGACCGGTTCACCGTCCTTGGCGCGGTGGAGCTGGGTGCGCGAGGTGGAGAAGCCTAGCGCGCCGGCCTCCAGGGCCTCGCGCGTGATCTTCGCCATCTCTGCGATATCGGCGGGGGTGGCCACCTCGTTGCGCGCGCCGCGCTCGCCCATGACGTAGGCGCGGATCGAGCCGTGCGGAGCCTGGGTCGCGACGTCCAGCACGAGTTGCTTGCGGTCGATGGAGTCCATGTATTCGGGGAAAGTCTCCCAGTCCCACTTGATGCCCTCGGCCAGCGCCGAGCCGGGGATGTCCTCCACCGACTCCATCAGGCTGATCAACCATTCGTGGCGGTCCGGCCGGGCGGGCGCGAAGCCGACGCCACAGTTGCCCATGACCACGGTCGTGACCCCGTGCCAGCAGGAGGGCGACAGGTAGGGGTCCCAGGTGACCTGGCCGTCGTAGTGGGTGTGGATGTCGACCCAGCCCGGCGTCACCAGCAGGCCCTTGGCGTCGATCTCGCGGCGTCCCCTGGCCTCGACCGCGCCGACCTTGCTGATCAGCCCGCCATCGACCGCCACGTCAGCCAGCCGGGGGGCGACCCCCGTGCCGTCTACGACCGTGCCGCCACGGATCACCAGGTCATGCATCGCACCCTCCCAGGGCTTTTCAGCATCCTAGGCTTCGGCGAACATGGTTGGCGAGCGTGACCTCGCGTCATGGCGCTGGCAGGTAGCGCGAAGCCGGATGGCGGACGGGGTGAGATTCGAACTCACGGTAGGCTCTCACCTACGGCGGTTTTCAAGACCGCTGCCTTAAACCACTCGGCCACCCGTCCG